>NZ_JANLNX010000087.1:0-107347 GCF_025466015.1 Pseudomonas sp. 5P_5.1_Bac1
GCTGACCCGCGTTTGGCGCAGCCGCATGCTGCGCCACCGGCATGCCGCGCAGGGCGCGGTTGAGCGCATCGCGATCGCCATCGAACAGCGCGTCGGACGCCGCCGGCATATAGATCAGGTAGAAAATCACCAGCCCGGTGTAGGTGATCATCAGGTGGAAGGGCAGCACCAGCACCGCCGTGGCGTTGTGCGCGTCGAGCCAGGAGCGCTGGCCCTTGGCCGGGCGGAAGGTGAAGAACTCCTTGAAGAATTTCTTGTGGATAACGATGCCGCTGATCAGCGCCGCGAGCATCGCCATGGCCGCCAGCCCCACCACCCAGATGCCGATGTTGCGCGGCAGGTTGAGGGTGAAATGGAAGCGGAAGAAAAAGCTGCCGCCCGCGCTTTCGCGCACGTCCAGTAGCTCGCCGGTGTGCGGGTCGAGCGCGGTGCCGCCGCCACGGCGCTGCTCGCCGGCGGAAACGGTGAGGTTCGGCGAGCGCTCGCCGGGCAGGCCAATGTTCCAGGCGCTGGCGCCGGGATGGTTGCTTTGCAGGTAATCCAGCCCGCGCTGCACGGCCTCGTCCTGGCTAAGGTTGTGGGTCGGGATTTCCGGGCGCATCCAGCCGTCGATTTCCTTGTCGAACACCGCGAGGGTGCCAGTCAGAAAAATCGCGAACAGGACCCAGCCAAAGATCAGCCCGCTCCAGGTGTGCATCCACGAGAGCGATTGGGTGATGGTCTTCGGTTTCATCCCAGGGCCTCCATCAGTTGCGGCCAGAAGCCGATCACCGCCAACGGCACTGCCAGCGCCAGCCCGGCCCAGGCGCGGGCAGCGCTGCGGCAGGCGAAGGCCCAGAGGATGACGCCGGTGTAGACGGCGAAGGACAGCAGGCTGGCGCTGATCAGGGCGTCGACCTTGTCCAGCGGCAATAGCCGGGCCAGTGCGGCGGTGAAGGCATAGGTGAAGGCGTAACCGCCCAGAATCGCGGCGACGATGCGGGAGAGCATGGGCCAGGAGAAGGTTGTTGTTTTCATGGGGGGCTCATGTTTCCCGCTGGCCTTGAAGGTCTCTGATCAGAAGCTGGTCGTCACCGACGCATAGAACGCACGACCCGGTTCGTTGTACGTGCTCGCACCCGAGCTGGTGCCCGCGCCTTCGCGGTACACGCGCTTGTCGAACAGGTTGTTGATGCCGGCACCGAACGACAGGTTCTTGTTCACTTCATACGTGCCGCCAACACCCCAGACATGGTACGGATCGAGGGTCTTCAGCTCGTTCTGCGCGGTGACGTCGACGTCACGGGTCGGGTTGAAGCGGCGCGGCTCCTGCTTGCCGTAGTAGGTGCCGGTCAGGCTCAGCGCCAGGGCCTGGGTCACCTGCCAGTCGAGCATGGTGTTGACGGTGTATTCCGGCACCACCGACAGCGGGTTGCCGTCGCTGTCTTCGTTGGAATCCATGTAGGTGAAGTTGGTGTTCCAGCTCAGGATCTCGCCAGCCTCGCCCAGCAGCGGCACGCCGACGTTGCCTTCCCAGCCCTTGACCACGGCGTCCTTGGCGTTGTCCCAGCGCAGGATCGCTTCGTTGGCCGAGGTGCGACCGGCGAGGTCGTTGGACGAGACGATCTTGTTCTCGTAGTCGTTGCGGAAGTAGGTCAGGCCGGCGCTCCAGCCGTCGCGGGCAAAGCTGATGCCCAGCTCCTTGTTGATGCTGATTTCCGGGTCGAGGTTGTCATTGCCCAGCACGTAGCAGCCGTTGGAACTGAGGCTCGGCGCACAGCCGTTGCCGTTGCTGCGGTACAGGTAGTTGGGGTTGGACTGGTATAGGTTCGGCGCCTTGAAGGCCCGGGCGACGCCGCCCTTGAGGGTGATGTCGTCGGTGAGCTTGTACGAGGTGTTCAGGCTCGGGCTCCAGTTGGCGCCGAACTGGTCGTGGTGGTCCAGGCGCAGGCCCGGCGTCAGGTACCAGTTGGGCGTCAGCTCGATGTTGTCCTCGGCATACACCGCCATGATGGTGGAATCCATGTCGGTGGCCCGCGCGCCCGCGGCGGAGTTCGGCAGGGTGGTGCCGATGGCGCGGTTCATGGTGCTCGGGTCATCCAGTTCCTGGTAATTCCACTCGGCGCCGAGGGTCAGGGTCTGCGCCACCAGCACCTGCAGCGGGATGTCCAGTTGGCCCTGGACCAGGTAACTGTCGTAGGTGCTCAGGGACTTGTCGTTGCCGCTGATATCGCCGTCGACCGAACCGGTCTGGCCTTCCAGCAGGCGGTCGTTGCGGGTCTTCTCGTACTGCGCGAGCACACGCGACGTACCGAACTCCCAGTCGCCACGGTGGGTGACGGAGAAGTTCTGCCGGTACATCGTGTTGGTTTCGCGACCGAGCCACTGGTTGACGGTGCTGCCCGGGGTCAGCGAATCAGTACCGCCGGTGCCCACGTCGCCGGTGTAGATGTTGCCCTGGCGGCTGTAGCCGGTTTCGAAATCGAGGGTCTGCTGGTTGTCCAGCGCCCAGCTCAGCAGCGCGTTGACGTCCTTGTTGCGCACGCCTTCGCGGCCAGCGGCGAGGGACGCGCCGGAAGCGGTGTCGGTGTGGGCCTGGTTGATGTCGGCATCGTCGGCATCGGTCTTGTTCAGGTTGCCGTAGACGCGGAAAGTCAGCGAGTCGGTCAGCGGGCCGGCGAGGCTGAAGGTGGTGCGCTTGGTCACGCCTTCGGCATCGTCTTCGGGCAGGTTGGTGAAGGCCGAGATGCTGCCAGTCAGGGCCTGGGTCGGGCGCTTGGTGATGATGTTGACCACGCCGCCCATGGAGCCGGAACCGTAGCGCGCCGCGGCCGGGCCGCGCAGGACTTCAATGCTCTCGACTTCGTTGGCCGGCACCCAGTTGCTGTCGCCGCGGGTGTCGCGCTCGCCGGAGCGGGTGTAGCGCACCGAGTTGCGCGAGGTGACCGGCTTGCCGTCGATCAGGATCAGGGTGTTTTCCGGGCCCATGCCGCGCAGGTCGATCTGCCGGTTGTTGCCACGGGTACCGCTGGCGCTGTTGCCGGTGAGGTTGACGCCGGGCATCTTGCGGACGATCTCGGACAGGTCGTTGACCGGCGGGCGTTTCTTGATGTCTTCAGCGGTAATCAGAGAGACGCCGGGCGCCTGCTTCAGCTCTTCCGCGGCGGTGGCCACCACATGGGTGTCGCCCAGTTCCAGCGCCTCGCTGGTTTGCGCGTCGGTGGCGGCCAGCAGGGTCGAAGGGGATGCGGCCAACAGGGCCAGGCAGAGGTGATTGAGCTTGAATCGGGGTTGCATCGACGACGCTCCTTTCGCAATGAGGGCCTGCAGAAAAGGAGCGAGAGGAATGGAAAAACGATGACATCCGACTCACCCCAGGTCTGCCCGGGACGAGCGCGAATGCTATAGATTCGTAAATGAGAGTAAATCTTTTTTACATTTCATACACTTCTCAGCCTGAGGTTGACGCGCAGCCCTGGCGTGCGGTTTTGCGCCCAGACTTCGCCGCCCTGCAACTGCACCACACTGCGCGCAATCGACAGCCCCAAGCCAAAACCATCGCCCCCCGGGCGCGCGGCGTTGAGCCGGGTGAAGGGCTGGAAAATGCTTTCCAGCTTGGCCGGCGCCACGCCCGGGCCCTGGTCTTCGATCCACAGGTGCCAGTCGTCGCCATCGCGGTTGCCGCCAAGGCGCACGATCCCGCCCGGCGGCGAATGACGCACGGCGTTGCGCAGGATGTTTTCCAGCGCCTGGGCCAGGCTGTTGAGGTTGCCGAGCACGGTGCAACTGGCGGGCAGCTCGTTGTGCAATTGCTCGGCGGGCCAGCCGCTTTCGTAGCAGACGTCCTCGCACAGCACCTCCCACAAGCGCCCGATGTCCACCGGTTCCAGCGGCAGCAGCGGGCGTTCGGTGTCGAGCCAGACCAGCTCCAGGGTGTCGTTGATCAGCCGTTCCATGCTCTGCACTTCACGCTCCAGGCGCTGGCGCAGGGCGACGGTGTCCTGTTCGCGCTCACCGGTGACGCGCAGGCGGCTCAAGGGCGTGCGCAGCTCGTGGGACAGGTCGCGGAGCAACTGACGCTGAAAATCGACGGTGCTTTCCAGGCGCCCGGCCATGTGGTCGAAAGCCCGCGCCAGCTCGCCCAATTCATCACGCCGGCGGGTCAGTTGCGCGCCGACCCGGGCCGAGAGATTACCGGCGCTCAGGGTATTGGCCTGGCGCCGCAGAATCACCATCGGCGCGATCACCGTGCGGTACAGCAGCACGCCGAGCCCCAGCGCCAGGCATGCCGGCAGCAGCCGTTCCAGCAGCAACCGCCACAGGTGGTTGTACTTGCGCGGGTCCAGCCGCGGCGGCAGGTCCATCACCAGCCGGGCTTCGCTGTCGCTGAACGGGATGTAGAAGGTCGGCGTGCCACCGGGCCGGCCCACCGACCAGTCCAGCGGCCGCATGAAGTTGAGTTTCTTGCGCTCGCGCCCGCGCAACGGGCGCGATGACAGCGACAGGTCATGCTGCCCGACCACCGCCGCCCAGACGCCTTCTCGCGCCCTCAACGAAGCCAGAAACCCATCGACCCCGGGCGTGCCGTTTTCGGTCCAGGCGCTCTCCGCCTCGCGGGCGTAGTCCGCGAGAATCTGCCGGGTCGGCTCGGGCAACTTGGCGGTCGTCATCTCGATGCGCTGACTGACATCCACGTGCAGGCTGATGATCAGCAGGCTCAGCAGGGCAATGCCGCCAACCAGTTTCCAGAACAGCGAATGGCGGTCGGGCAGCGTCATGGCGTCACGCGCTTGAGCACATAACCGGCGCCACGCACCGTCTCCACCCGGCCAGCGCTGTAGCCGATGGACTGCAATTTGCGGCGGATATGGCTGACATGCATGTCGAGGCTGCGATCGTGGATCGAATACGCCCGGTGCAGCGCCTGCTGGTAAAGGAAGGTCTTGCTCAGCACCTCGTTGGGCGAGTGCAGCAAGGTTTCGAGGATGCGGTATTCGGTGCTGGTGAGATCCGCCCAGACACCGTTGTTGCAGACATCGCTGCGCAGCGGATCGAAGGTCAGGTCAAGCGCCTGGCCCAACGCCTCATGGCCGCTGTGGTCCGCACGCTCGTAGGCCACGCGCCGCAGGATGGCGTCGATGCGCACATCCATCTCGCCCATGCTGAACGGCTTGGGCAGGTAGTCGTCGGCGCCCTGGCTGAAGCCGACGATACGGTCCTGCTCGGCCCCCAGCGCCGACATCAGGATCACCGGCACGCGCTGGCGGCGGCGCAATTCGGCGAGCATCTCCAGGCCATTGCTGTCGGGCAGCAGGATATCCAGTAGCACCAGGTCATAGGCGCCGTCGCGCACCAGCTCGACCACGTCGCTGGCGTCATGCCGCACCGTCACGGCAAACCCGCGCTGGCCCAGGTGGCTGTCGATATGGGCGGACAACACCGGGTCGTCCTCGATGGAGAGGATACGGATCGGAGCGCGTGGGGAAGCAGCGGCCTGCATGGGGGCACCTTGCAAATGAGAATGTTTCTTTGTCGCGTATTCTGACTAAAGATGCGGAAGATGCCCACAGGCGGATGTCTATTTTTCATCCATGCCCCACATTAACCATCAAAAAATCCCTATCACCTTTTAGGAAACGTCTGATGTCTTTCCGCTAACCAAACCTCCAGGGTTGCAGGCTCCCAACCGACAGGCACCGCTGTTTTTTCATTCAGAAAAACAAGCGGACCCTCTGCAAGGAGCAGCACCGTGGACAGCACCACTCCTCGCTTTACCAACGAAGTGTCTGCAGAGTTTCTGCAGTCACTCGACGAATCGCCCAACGCTCCTGAAACCCTCGTAACCTTCGCCGAATCCGTGCGCGATCAGGTGCTGCAGCAGAACGAGTATTGCCAGCCCCATCCGGCGCAATCCATCCACCGCCTGGCCTGCGAAGGTAGCCGCACCCGCAAGGGCGGGGTCATTCGCAAGACAACCAGCGAAATGCGGATCACATTGCACAACGGCCTGGAGGTCGGCGTTGCCCAGGCTGGGGATGTCGCCGAATACTCGGACGGCAGCAGCGCAGCAATCCTGCCCCACAGCCTCGAGGAAGGAAGCCACATCGCCGTGGTCGGCAGCCGCCTCGCCAACGGCGACGAAATCATCGACACCCTACAGGACCAGGTCTTTCTCATCTCGAGAAAGGGCCTGCTCTCCTCCGATGGCGTGTATGTGACGGAGGACTGAGCCATGGCCCGCGTAATGGTAAACGGCCTGGGGCACGGCCTTCATGGCGACAAGACCACAACGGGCGCCATCTGCCTCGGCAGCCTGCCCTACTCCACCCAGGGTGGCCGAGGCGTACTGCGCCTCGGCGACAGAACCACCGAATGCCCCAAATGCGGCAAGGTGGGCACCCTCGTTGAAACCGCGCCGACCATCCTCTGGAACGGCAAGCGCGCCGCGCTGCACGGCGCGCTGATTCAGTGCGATTGCCCGGCGGGCAGCAACCGGCTGATCGCGCTGAAGGAGCCAGCGGCGGCAAGGTCGGCAGTGGCAAACCCTTTGCAAACAACCGCTGGCCCCTCCTCCTCACAGCCGTTCGCCCCACCGGCTACCGCCGCAGGCTCGGCTTCTTCCGTGTCCGGCGCGTCGGCTGTCTCGACCGCAGACGATAACGATCCCGCCGAGCCCGGCTTCTACATCGTGCAGAAATCCATCAGCCGCTCCGCGCTGGAAGCCGAACTGTTCGGCGATTCGCCGTCCCCGGAGCTGATGCGCAAGTTCAATGGCCTGAACGGCAGCCTTGGGAACGACATCGTCAAGGCTGGACAGTTGGTGGTGCTCGGTGATCCGCGGAATTTCATGTGCATGCGGGAAGAGGCGCATTTGATGCAAGTGGCGGAAGAAGTTGCCGTGGCGTTGAAGGATCTGGATCCGGAGGACGCAGATTTCATGGTCAAGTATCGGGGCGAGATTGCTGCAATTCTGGGGGAGACCTCAACTTGGGCAGGGGTCACCGCCACCGTACTGGAAAAACACGTGCGGAACATCACCCATGTTCTGCTCGAATTGGAAAAGCTTCATAAGAATACCTACCAAACTTATGGACACCTACGAGTACCCGATTTTTTTGAAAAGCGGAAACAGTTGCTGACGAAGTTAGATGCCTTACTCTTCAACTCAACCCGCGTACGGAGTTTCACTTCGCTGGGCAATCACCCGAAACTGCAAAAAGCACTGCATATCTCGACAAAAAGTCTGGTGCACAATTGGAAAAAGGCCGGAGGACCAAGAAAAATCCCCGGTTACTCTAATTATGTGAAATCCATGAGCAAGGCCGCAGACTACATGAAGAACGGTGGCTTTATCGCCATCGGGGTGGGCGGAATATCTTCGGCACTTATAATCAAGGAAACTTGCACGACTGAATCGGATGAAGAATGCACCAGGATCGTGATGAAAGAGGGCAGCAAATTCTCGTTTTCCACTCTCGGCGGATTAGCTGCTGGCTGGGCGGCCTCCAGCTTGAAAATATGCTTGGGTCGCAGCCAAAAGCTTTCAGTCACGGGGTACGCAGTTTGCACGATAGCTGTAGTTGGCGGAGCCTCTTTTACAGGGGCTCATTATGGTGGAAAACTTGGCGAACTCACGGGGGAAACCATTCATGACCACTTTCTCCGTGATTGATATCGACTCCTGGCCGATTGAATGGAGGGTTTTCCTCTGTTCGGGATGGGTCGCGCTGATTATCCTCAATTATGGTTTCAGAACCTATATTTATAATATCCACCTCCCCGAGATGATACAGGCATTCAGCCGAAGCCCTTACATATCAAAAACCGCATCCATGCTTGAAAAACAAGGACCTATTGCACGAAGAACCCTCATAGATTTTATATTCGGAGCCATAAAGTACGCACCAAAAATGATAAGACTCGGCTATGTATCCGCTCAAGATATCTACGACCTCCCTCTCTACCTGAAGGTGCTTATCTACACCCAAGACATGGCTACCCGAATAGCTATAGCATGGAGTTTTAGCGTACTGACACTCATATTGATTGCAGACACAACAAATTAAAAGAACGAGGACAACCTGTTGGCCGACCTGAGAACGTGGTACCCCATAGCAATTATGCTTATGAGCCTGACAGTCATCCTATCCTTTATAATCGCCTTCGCACACACTGCATATATAACAAAAAAGCACTTCAATGAAATACTCAACGCAGTAAAGCACAGCCCTAACCTCTATTCCCCCATGAAAGCTAACGCCTTAGGAGGATTCCCGAGAAAACTATTTGCAGTAGGTAGTTTATACGGAGCCTTGTCCAGCCCAAGACTACTGTCAGTCGAATATCTGTCACTCAAAGACATAGAAAATTTTCCACCGCACCTTTTACGTCTATTAGCCAGGGAAAGACTCCTTCACCACATAGAACTTATACTATTTCTTGCCGCAGTCTCTCTACTTCCGCTCAAGCCCTGATCGAAAATTCACTAAACCCGACAACCCATCAGTACATGAGGGGATAAGTGCCTGGAAAGCCTGCCAAAGTATAGGCGTTAGTCATATTCATATTAGTGCCCATAAAAGGAAACAGTCAGTGATAGAAACCGAACTGCGTCGTTGAATATCTACTAATGCGTTAACCTAACCCGCCCCCTCACCTCAGTGAGGGGACGATCTCAATCGTTAAAACTCCCACTTCGTCGTCACCATCACATTCCGCGGCGCCCCATAACTCCCGCTGTAGAAGTTCTCATCCAGCGAACTCACATACTTCTTGTCGAACAGGTTGTTGACCGTTGCGGTCGCCGACCATTGGGAGGTGAGTTGGTAGCGGGCCATCAGGCCGACCGTGGCGTAGTCGTCCTGCTTGTAGGTCGACGGCGACGGCAGCATCCAGCTTTCGGAGGTGAAATGGATGCTGCTCTGCCAGTTCACACCGCCGCCGACGGTCAGGCGCTCCAGCGCGCCGGGCAGGCGGTAGGTGGTCCAGAGCTTGAAGATGTCCATCGGGATGATGGTCTTGATCCGCTCGCCTTCGCTGTCCTTGACCCGCGAGTGGCTGTAGCTGGCGTCGACGTTCCAGCCCGGCAGGATCTCGCCGCTGACTTCCATTTCGAAACCACGGGTGGTGGTTTTCTTCGCGGCGTAGGCGGTGTCGTAGTCGGTGCCGATGATGATGCCGTCAGCCACGTTGTCGTTTTCCAGCTTCACCTCGAACAACGCGAAGGCGGTGTTCAGGCGACCGTCGAAGTACTCGCCCTTGAGACCGATTTCGTAGTTGTCGCCTTCTCGCGGGTCGAGCAGTTTGCCGCTCCGGTCCTTGTAGGTCTGCGGCTTGAAGATGCTGGTGTAGCTGGCGTACAGCGAGTGGTTGTCGTCGAGGTCGTAGACCACGCCGGCATAGGGTGTGACCTCGCCACTGACCCGCACCGAATCGTCGGTGTTCAGGTAAACCATGGCCGGGACGTTGTAGTGGTAGCTGGCGCCGTATTTGTAGTTGCTCACCCGGGCACCGAGCACCAGCGACAGGTCGTCGGTGGGCTTGAGGCGGGTCGCCAGGTAGGCGCCGTTCTGCCGCTGCTGCAGGTTGTCGTCTTCGCGGTTGATGCTGTAGGTCGGGCGCGGGCCGTAGTTGTCCCAGGTGCGGATATTCACCGGCAGGCCGCTGACAAGGTTGTTGCTGCCGCCGGACGCGGTGGGATGGCCGAAGCCGTTGCGGCGGTTTTCGTAGTTCTGGTAGTTGAAGCCCATCACCAGTTCGTGTTCGCGACCGAAGGCCTGGAACGGGCCGGAAAGCATCAGGTCGAGGCCTTGCTGCTTCTGCCAGTTCTCGCCTTTGGTGGCGGTGTATTTCAGGCCGCTGCCGGTGGCCGGATCGACGAAGCCGGTGGACGTGCCGGCGATCACCGAGTCGTAGTCGCGGGTGCCGTAGAGGTAGCTGGTGGACAGTTTCAGGGTCCAGTCATTGGCCAGCTTCTGCTCGATGGAGGCGAAGCTGTTGATGATTTCCTGATGGTTGCTGCTGTCGCGACTGGCCGGGTTGTCGGAGCGCGAGGTGTGCAGCTTGTTGCCGTACTTGTCGAGCAGCGGCAGGCCGGTTGTGGAGAACCCGCGCGGATCGCTGTCCAGATAGTCCACGCCGACGGTGAGCAGGGTGCTGTCGCTCAGGTCGAATTCGGTAATCCCGTAGAGGATGGTTTTTTCCTGCTGCAGGTGGTCGGTGAAACTGTTGCCCTGTTGATACGCCGCCACCGCCCGGCCACGCACGTTGCCGCTGTCGGTCAGCGGACCGGAGACGTCCACTTCCGTGCGGTACAGGTCCCAGGAGCCGAGGCCAGCGCTGGCGTAGCCCTTGAAGGTGTCGGAGGGGCGCTTGCGCACCAGGTTGACGGTGCCGGATGGATCGCCCGCGCCAGAGAGCAGGCCGGTGGCGCCGCGCACCACTTCGACCCGATCGTAGATCGCCATGTCCGCCAGCGCATGAGGCAGCGCCTGGCTGAAGGCGAAGGACGTGGTGGGCATGCCGTCGAACTGATAGTTGTCGATCGCCAGGCCACGGGAGAACACGTAGAGCCGGTCGCTGCCCGGGCTCTGCACGTTGAGCCCCGGCGCCTGCTCCAGCACCTGGCCGATGCTGCGCAGGTTCTGGTCGTCGATGCGCTGGCGGGTCAGCACGCTCACCGACTGCGGGGTTTCGCGCAGGCTCATGTTCAATTTGGTGGCGGTGTTTGTCGCACCGGTGGTGTAGGAACCCGTGCCTTCGGTGGTGCTCCCCAGCCCCACGCCAGTGACACTGGTCGCGCCCAGTTCCAGCGCGCCGTTGACCTGTGGAACGTCGATCAACACATAGCCGTCCGGGCTGGACTGGGCTTGCAGGCCCTGACCGCGCAGCAGTGTGGCGAACCCTTCCCGCACGCCATAGCTGCCTTGCAGACCGGTGCTGCGCTTGCGTGCCACCTGCTCGGCATTGAAGGAAATCGCCACGCCGGATTCGCGTGCATAACGGCTCAGCACATCACCCAGCGCGCCGGCCGGGATGTCGTAGCGTTGCACCTGTTGCTGGGCCTGGGCCGGCAGGGTCGCGAACAAAGGGGCGCCGACGATGGCGAAGTGAATGGCCAGCGCCAGGGCACTGCTGGCGTTGCGGGGGCGTAGCGATGCAGACATCTTGCGTAGTCCTCGTTAGGTGTTGGCTAGTACAAGGACGCACGGCAAACGATTAGTGGAAAAAGGTTTGAGAATTATTTCTGTTCGAGACGAACCCGGGTCAGCCACGGGGTGTAGTGCTCGACCTCGATCGGCAGGCTGCGCGCCAGCAGACGCAATGCACGCTCGCTGTCGTCGGCGGGCAGCACCGCGGACACTTTCAGGCCGGACAGGGCCTTCGCGTCATAGCTCAGGTAACCGCCATGATGACGGGCCAGACGCTCCAGCACCTGGTTCAGCGGCTGCTCGCGAATCACCAGTTGATGAGCGCTCCACGCCTGCTCCAGTCCAACACCGTCCACCGGCTGCGCCGGCTGGATGCCATGGCCGTCGAACTGCACTTGCTGGCCGGCCGGCACGGTGACGATATCGCCGGCGCTCTTCACTTCGGTGCTGGATTCGATCATCGCCAACCGCGTGGACTCACCCAGACGCTCGACCACGAAGCGCGTGCCCAGGGCACGCACGCTGCCGTGTTCGGTGACCACCAGGAATGGCCGGCTGGCGTCCTTGGCCACATCGACAAGGATTTCGCCGCTGACCAGGCGCAGGGTGCGGGTTTGCCCATCGAATTGCAGGTCCACCGCCGAACGCCCATCGAGCTGGATACGGCTGCCGTCGGGCAGTTGCTGACTGCTCCATTGGCCGACGCCCGTGCGGATATCGGCCAACAGATAGGCCGGCGGAAATTGCTGCAGCGCCAGCCCGGCGGGGATCGCCAGCACCGCCGCGACGGCTAGTGCCTTGAGGCTGCGCCGCGTCCGCGAACGCGCGACCACGGTGCCCAGCGCCGCGCGCACCGGTGCGCTTGGCAGGTCATGCAGTGGCGCCAGGCTGCCCTGCAACGCCTGAACCGCGTGCAGATGAGCGGGATCGGCCGTCAACCAGGCGCGGAAGGCCTCCCGCGCCGCGGCATCCGGCTCGTCGTCCATGCGCACCAACCATTCGGCAGCCTGGCGCAGCACCGCCGCCGAGTGCTTCACAGCACACCACCGGCGGCGTGGCACTGCAGCAGTGCCTGAACCAGATCGTTCTGCACGGTCTTGGTCGAGACGTTCAATTGCTCGGCGATCTGCGCATGGCTCAAGCCATCCAGGTGGCGCAGGACGAACACCTGGCGCATGCGCGGCGACATGTTTTCCAGCGCCCGGGCAATGTGTTCCAGGGCCTGCACCGCAGCCATCACCTGTTCCGCAGACGGTGCCTGCTCCATGAATTCGGCATGCCGCGCCAGTTCATCGCGGTAAGCCTGTTCGAGCTTGTGCCGGCGACTGCGGTCCACCAACAGGCGCCGCGCCACGGTGGCGAGAAACGCCCGCGGCTCACGCGGCGTGACATAGGCGCCAGCGCCCAGCAGACGGATGAAGGTGTCCTGGGCCATGTCCGCAGCATTGTGCGGACAATCCAGGCGCCGCCGCAGCCAGCTCAGCAGCCAGCCGTGATAGCCCTTGTACAACGCATCGAGACTGTCTGCTGGCGGAGTGGCTTTCATGGGACACAGGACTAAATGGGAATGATTCTATCTTACGGCGCTGACACAGAAAGTTGCAATCCGCTCAACGCACACTGGCGAACAGCACCGTCACGCCGAGTCCGAGCAGCGCCATGCCGATCACCCGGTCCACAAGCAATTGGCGCTCGATCATTACCCGGCGCAGCGGCGCACTGGAAAAGCCCAACGCCACCAGGCTGAACCACACCCAGTGGGCCACGGACATGAACAGGCCGTAGCCGAATTGCTGCGCCAGCGAACTGCCCGGCCCGACCACCTGGGTATAGGCGCTGACCACGAACAGCAGCGTCTTGGGATTGAGCGCGTTGGTGAGGAAACCCGCAACGAAGGTGCCTCTGGCTGCGGGCGCTTCGCCGTCCAGTGACAGGCGGCGGGTGTTGGTCAGCGAGCTGTAGCCGAGGTAGATCAGGTAGCCGGCGCCGAGCACTTTCATCAGCAGGAATAGCGTCGGCGAATGCTGCACCAGCACGGACACCCCGAGCACGGTGTACAGCACATGCACCTGCACGCCACAGGCGATGCCGAGCGCGGCGAGCAGGCCGCTGCGCCGGCCGAAGGCATAGCTGGCCCGAGTGACCATGGCGAAATCCGGCCCGGGGCTGATGACCGCCAACACGGTGAACAGGGCAACGGCGATGAGTTCGTTCACAAAGATTCCCTTTCTGGATACGCAAGCAAATAGCGCAGATCGACTACGCGGTCCGCCATTATCGAAACCCTGACCACGGCTTAAAAAGCGATTTATAGTGCGGCAAATCCGCTAGTTTTCCTCACAGATATGAAACTGCCTGCCCTCACCGCCTTTCGCTACTTCGATGTCGCCGCGCGCACGGGCAGCTTCGTCCGCGCCGCCGAACAATTGCACGTCACCCACGGCGCGGTCAGCCGTCAAGTGCGCCTGCTCGAGGCCTCGCTTGGGGTGGAACTGTTCGAGCGACGCAATCGCGCGATCTTCCTCAACGCTGCGGGCCGCGCCTTGCTGGCGACCACCCAGTCGGTGTTCGAACAACTCGAAGGCACGGTCTACCGCCTGCAACAACAGGCCAGGGAGAACGTGCTGGTGTTGTCTTGCGAGCCGACCCTGGCGATGAAATGGCTGATCCCGCGTCTGCCAGACTTTCAAGCCGCGCACCCGGAGATTCAATTGCACCTGATGGCGGCCGGCGGCCCGGTGGATTTCGCCCGCAGCGGCGTCGACCTGGCGTTGCGCCGCGACGACTTTCAGTGGGAAGACGGGCTACAGGTGCGAAAGATCTGCGACGAATGGGTCGGTCCGGTGATCAGTCCGGCGCGGTCGTTGCCCGCTTACGGATTCGCCGGCCAGCGCCTGCTGCACAGCGCCACCCGCCCCGGCGCCTGGGCGACCTGGCTGCGCCTGAGTGGACAGCCGGACGACAGCGAAGGCCGCGCCGACTACGAACATTTCTACTTATGCATCCAGGCCGCGGTGGCCGGTCTCGGCGTGGCCATGGCGTCGCGAATGATGGTCGACGATGAACTCGCCAGCGGCCAATTGCAGGCGCCGCACGGTTTCGTTCGCGACGGCTCGGCGTATGTGCTGCTCTGTCCGCAGCCTTGGGAGGAGTCGGAGAAATGCCGGCGCTTTGCGGACTGGGTGGTTGAGAAGACCCACAGCAATCCGGCGTGAGGTTACACTCGGCCCTCAGAATTTTCCGACGCAAGGACTGCACGATGAACAAGCCCTGGCTGGCCCTGGTCACCCTCCTCGCCTTCACCGGCTACACCCTCTACAGCATGAGCATCGCCGAACAATCCCTGCTGCAGTTCGGTCTGCAACTGATGTCCAGCCCCGACACCGCGCAGGTGGTGATCGACCTTTACATCATGGCCGGCCTCGCCTGCGCGTGGATGGTCCAGGACGCTCGGGCCAAAGGCCGCTCGCTGCTCAGCGTGCTGCCGTACTGCCTGCTGACCGCGGTGTTCGTGTCCATCGGCCCATTGCTGTATCTGGTGATCAACGGGTTTCGTCATTCGCCAGCCGCACACAGAACGACGAATCCGCACTGAAGTCGCCACCCCAGGTGCGATACCCGGCGGTGTCGATATGAATCCGCCCTGACGGATAACGCCCCAACCCCATGTTCCAGACCTTGCCGTAGCGCTGCCAGAAGCGGCACAACGGTTGCGGGTCGCTGCCCTTGGCCAGCAGCAGATCGACGGCGAAGGCGCGGGTGTGGGCACTGCCGACCGCGCCGCCGGCGCAGCGATTAAGTGCCGGGTCACGGTAGGCCGACACCACTTCATAGGGTCCGAGAATCCGTTCATCACTGAGCAGGTCCAGCAGCCGCAAGGTGCTGCGTACCTCCGGCCATTGCGCCACGGGCGGCACCGCAAAAGGCTCGGCGCGGCACTGGCGCCAGTCGCTGGCCGAGCGCAGCAACTGATACAGCGGCACCACGCCGTACAGTTGCGCATCCACCAGCATTTCGCGGAACGGCCGGGTCTGATGGTCCGCCGTCCATTGAGCGAACGACCAAAGATCGCGCTCATCCGCCTGTGCCGCGGTACTGATCAACAGGGCCGCGATCGCCTTTTTCCATCCGTTCATCCGCCCTCTTCCCATGGCCCCGGCAACTCCCCCAGTATGGCAATCCTCCCAATCGGAGGGAGGCATCTGACAAGGAGTTAAGCATGCACAAGATTGCACCGATCGCTCTGGGCCTGATCGCCCTCGCCGCAGCCAGCCAGGCAGCGGCCGACACCCGGGTGGAACTGGGCAGCCAGGAGCGCGTGACCCGGCTGTTCGCCTACCCCAACAACTGCAACGTGATATGTTTTCGCGACTGGTCGCTGGAAAAGACCGTCGAGCACTACCTGACCCAAAGCGTGCAGCGCGACGGCTACCCGGCCGCGACGGTGACGGTGCGGCGTGACAACGACAAACTGCATGCCGATATCAGCGGCGTCCCGGCGAACTACGGCAAACCGCTGACCGCCCTGCTCGACACTGGCGAACTGGCCTACAACGGCGCGAAAAAACTCAACACCGACGGCAAATGGGCCTACAACTGGTACCTGTTCCTGCCGCTGGGCATGGCCCTGGAAAACCGCCGCAGCATCGAGCTGCTGCACTTCCCGCCGGATTACTCGCTGACCCAGGCCCAGGATTACCTGCGCTCCAACACCACCGATCGCTGGGCCAGCCTGCTGACCTTCAACGGCATTCTCGCCGCCGACACCCCGGCCTACCAGACCATCGTCGACATCGCCCCGATCGCCGCGCCCGCCAGCGCCGGCAAGGACCTTGAAGGCGTCTACGGCTACTTCCAGGACTATCAGGTGCGCATGGTCAAGGAAGTCACCCGCAGCCAGAGCGGTGCCTCGCTGCCGATGGTGGCCTTCGGCTCGCCGGTGCGCACCTGGATCCAGCAGCAATACGGCCCGAGCCTGAAAGTGCTGGGCCTGGCGACCATCAGCCCGACGCCCGGACAGCAAGTGCCGGTGCTGGGCTCGAACCACCCGAGTGCGATCTGGTATGCGGCGGACCCGGCCAACAACGGTGGTGATCAGGACAAGGCCGATGCGGCGGGCCTGAAGATGATGGGCCAGGACCTCAGCGCTGCCTGCTGGCAGGCCGGCGTGGGCCGCAACCCGAAAGCCGACCCGCAAGCGACACTGAACGCCTGCACGCAAAAGTGGCAAGTGACCGCGAAGAAGCAGACCTGTGAATTGTTCTATCGGACCATTCGCGAGATGACGCCAGAGCAGGCGAGCGCGAAGTGCAATACCGGCGCGGTGACGCGCAAGCTGCGCGAGCTGCAGAAGCCGGTCGAAGAAATATGAAAGCCATCGGGGCTGCAAAGCAGCCCCGAAACACTTTATTCCTGCGGTCGCAACCGATACTGCGGCGGCAACTGGTCAAGTCCGCTGATGGTCACGTCCAGACTCTTCCAGCGACCATCCTTGATGCCATAGATGCAGCCATGTACCGACAACTCCTGGCCGCGATGCCAGGCGTTCTGGACGATGGTGGTATGGCCGACGTTGGCCACTTGCTGGATCACGTTCAGCTCGCACAGGCGGTCCACCTGTTCTTCCTCGGTGGGCAGCTTCGACAGCTCGACGCGGTGCTCGTAATACAGGTCGCGGATCGAACGCAGCCAGCCGTCGATCAGGCCGAACTGGCGGTCCTGCATCGACGCCCGCACACCGCCGCAACCGTAGTGGCCGGTCACCAGAATGTGCCGCACCTTGAGCACATCCACCGCGTACTGGATCACCGACAGGCAGTTCAGGTCGGTGTGCAGCACCACGTTGGCGACGTTGCGGTGGACGAACAGGTCGCCCGGCAGCATGCCGACGATCTCGTTGGCCGGAACCCGCGCATCCGAGCAGCCGATCCAGAGGAATTCAGGCGTCTGCTGGTTCGCCAGCTTGGCGAAGAAATCAGGGTCCTTCCGGGTGATGCTGTCCGCCCAACGCGCGTTGTTATCGATCAGTTCTTGCAGGTCGTGCATGTTCAAGCCTCACGGAAAGGATGCCCTGTTATGACAGGCCGCGACCCGGGCGGGTCACGCGCCCTTTATTCGATGAGGGTGCAGGCCATCACCAGCGCATCTTCGCGGCCACCCGGCGCCGGGTAGTAATCGCGGCGCCGACCCACTTCGTTGAAACCATAGCGCTCGTACAAGCGGTAGGCCGACTGGTTGCTGGCGCGGACTTCAAGGAAGCACTCACGACCGTTCGACTCATAGGCGCGCTTCATCAATTGTTCCAGCAGCGCCAGGCCCAGACCGCGGCCCTGGCTCTCCGGCTTGACGGTGATGTTGAGCAGGTGCGCCTCGTCGATGATCACATTGATCACGCCATGGCCGACCTGTTGCTCGCCTTCGAACATCAACCAGACTTCGTAGCTTTTCAGCGCGTCGAGGAAGATCCCGCGGGTCCAGGGATGACTGAAGGCGGCGTATTCGATCTTCAGTACGCTATCCAGATCCGCCTCGGTCATCCGACGGAAGCTGAGGGTGTCACTCATTGTGCGGTTTCCAGCGCGCCATCAGCCGGCGCATGGCTTTCCAGACGTCCGCCTTGCGCGGCGGCTCGTCCATCAACAATTCAAGGGACGGCAGCCCCCAGGCAGTGCCCAGGCCTTGCACCGCCCATTCACGGGTATAGGACGTTTCGTCGCCTTCGCCGGCAAAGCGGATGGCCGGCAGGCCGATCAGCCACAGACAGGCGCACGGCACTTCTTCGAGCCGGGCCTGAATGAAGCCCTGGACGAAGTCCCGCGCAGCATCCGGGCCCTGGTCGAGACTGCCGCGCACCAGCAACGGCCAGCGCACCGGCTCGCCGACGATCTGCGGGCTGTCGGGAAGGCCGGCGGCACGCAGCATGTCTTTGAGCAGCAGGTAGGACGGATCGCGACTCTGGAAGGCCTCGCCAGTCGCCAGTTCGACCAGCAGCAGGCAGTTACCGGCACGCAGCAACTGCAGGGCGAAACGCGGCGGCGGCTGGACCACGGCCTTGACCGGCGCGGGCGCTTCTTCCGCCGCCTCGACCGGCTTGGGCGCTGGCTTGGCGGTGACGCTCGGGCGGGGAATCTCGATCTTCGGCCGCTCTGCCGGCTTCACCACGGGCTTCACAACGGACTGGGCGACAGCGGCGGCTGCCCGGGCCGGCACTTCCGGCGGCAGTTCCTCGACCAGCGGCTCGAGCGGCAACAGCAGCTCCGGGCGCGACGGCGCGGCGAACGGCAGTTCGGCACGCGGCAGCCAGTGCACCACTTGCATGGCGTTCAGGTAAGCGCGGCGGCGGGACTCGGTCAGCAAGGAGGCGGCCATCTGTGGATAAGTCAGGGCGCACATTCTAACGCCGTTGCGCGCCGGGCGCCGCAGTCGATCGGCGGAAAAACGCCGGACACCCCCTGCAAACGATCAAGGGTGAAGCCAATCCCCCCCAATGCAGTACAATCGGCGCTTTTATTTGGCAGCGAGTCGAACCGCCAATGATCGAACCCAAGCGCGTCCTGCGCGCCCTGGCTGAACACTGGAACCTGTTGGAACCGCTGTGCGAGCGGTTCGACGGGGGTACCCTCAGTCTGGGCGAATTGCGCCAGCAACTGGCTGCCCAGCAGCTTGAAAGCACGGTCCAGGACATCACCAACCTGCTCGACGTGTGGATCCGCCTGGACATCCTCGTCCCGGTGGCAAAAAGCCCCAACCGCTTCGAGCTGAACGCCCAGATCCACGACTTCCTCGCCTACCTGCGCCGCGAACACCGCCTCGGCCTGTGCCTGGAAATCGAAGCCTACCTGCGCCACCTCGAGCGCCTGGCCGGGCATATCCAGGACGCCTTCGACATCCGCGACGGCCACGACCTGGCCCGCCAGTTGCGCCTGCTGGACATGCGCGTGCGCGATGTCCTGAAGAAGCTCGACAACGACGAGCAGGCGCTGGTCGGGGTGGCCGAGCGGGCCAAGACCAGCGACCGCCAGATTCCCCTGCGCCAGCGCTATGCAGAAGTACTGGCGACCTGGGACGAGTACGTCGAGCCGATGATCCAGTTGGTCAACGCCGACGGCGCCTTCGAACAAGGCGTGCGCAAGGTCGAGACCGTGCTGCTGCGCCTGCTCAGCGAGCAGGCCCGGCTCGGGCAACTGGTGGACGACGACATGCTGCTGCGCACCCACGCGCGCATCCTCGAAATGCAGACCAGCGCCCAGTTGACCCTGCGCCACGCCCGCGAACTGCTGCTGCCGCTGCGCGAAGAAGCGCGCCGGCACAACGCCGTAACCCGCGGCGCGGCCCTGGCCCTGTCGGTGATCCGCCGCAAGGGCATCGACGCCGTGCCGCAGGCGGCCATGCCGCTGTTCACCCGGCCGCAGAGCACCTTTCTCGGCAGCGCCAGCCAGGTCGAGGCCTACGTCTACGCCCTGGCTCGCTTCGAACCGAAGCCGGCGCAGTTCCCCAAGGCGCACAAGAGCCACAAGGGCGAACCGACCCGCGCCCCGCGCACGGTCAAGGAAATGCTCGAACGCTGCGAAGACGCCCTGCCGCTGCCGGACCTGATGGTCTGGCTGCTGGAGCAGGAACCCGAAGGCGCCACCGACGAACTGCTCTACTGGTTCTCGCGCCTCTCGCGGGAAAAACGCTTCGCCCGCGAACGCCTCGACCGCCGTGACTACACCACCCGCGAACACCTGGTCAGCCTGCGCTCCTTCGCCCTGACATCCAGCCGCGAAACTTCGCCAGAGCCTACAGCGAGCCCTACCCATGCATCTTGATCTTTCCGAACTGTCCCAGCTCGCACCGATCTTCCGCGAGCTGTTCAAGGGCTTCCACATCAGCCGGCGCGACCCGGAGCTGTACACCCAACTGTCGAACTTCCAGGACCAGTACCGCGGCCTGTTCAAGGCGCTGGGCTACGAGCTGGTCTGCGACACCCGCGGCTTCTACTACTTCGTCCCCGAGCTGGCTGCCGCGCAGGTCAACAAGACCGCGCAGCGCCTGTCGCTGTTCACCTTCATCCTGGTGGAGCACCTGGCCGATCAGGGCCGCGACCCGATGTCGGTGCTCGACGGCGGCAGCCTCGGCCGCGACGAACTGCCCTCGCTGCTGGACAAGTACCGCGACCTGTTCCTCCAGGCCGAAGTGCAGACCCCCGACGAACTGGAAGAAAAGATCATGCGCCGCATGACCCAGCTCGGCTTCGCCCACGAAGAAAACGGCATCTACCGCTTCCTGCCGCCGATGCACCGCTTCCTCGATGTCTGCCTGTCGGTCCAGCAGGACCGCGACCTGGCCGCCAGCCTGCACAGCAACCTGCCGCTGCCCACGCCCGTGCTGGTGGAAGAAGAAAGCCCCGAACAACTCAACAGCACCGACGACCCGCTGGATCTGGCGCCGTTCGAAGAAAGCGAAGAAGACGCCCTGGCCCGGGCCATCGCCGAAGAGCAACAGGAGATTGACGCATGAGCCAGGAACGCTACGGCATCCGCCGCTTCGCATTGCTCAACACCGCCGGCTACAGCCTCGGCCTGTTCCCGCTGGAACACCCGCTGTCGGTCTACGGCGCGAACAACCTGGGCAAGAGTGCCTCGATCAACGCCCTGCAATTCCCGATTCTGGCGCGCATGTCGGACATGAGCTTCGGCAAGTACAGCCTGGAACAGTCGCGGCGCTTCTACTTCGCCAGCGACACCAGCTACATCCTCTGCGAAGTGAACCTGCCCCACGGCCCACACGTGATTGGCGTGGTCGGCCGCGGCCCGGGCGGCGGCTTCGGCCACCAGTTCTTCGCCTACGCCGGCGAGCTGGACCTGGCCCACTACCAGCGCAACGACACCTGCCTGCGCCAGAAAGAGCTGTTCGCCAACCTTGAGCGCAACGGCCTGAAAGCCTACGAACTCAAGCCTGACGAACTGCGTCGACTGCTGGTCGGCGGACACACCTCGATTCCGCTCGACCTGACCCTGATCCCGCTGCGCTCCACCAGCGAGCAGAGCCTGAAGACTTTCCGCGCACTGTTCATCAACCTGCTGCACATGCGCGAAATCACCGCCGCCAAGCTCAAGCAACTGTTCCTCGACGCCTTCGAGCACAGCCTGCGCTCCGGCAGCGTCGACTACATCGCTGCGTGCGAAGAAGCCTTCCGCGACGTACGCCGCATGGAGCAGGACTACAACTCGCTGGTCGCCGCCGGCCCGCTGGTCGAGGCCCTGGCCAACGGCGTGGCGCAGCGCGACATCCTGCGCGGCAAACTGCACCGCCTGTCGCCCCTGCTCGATTCGCTGCTGGGCACCTGGCAGGACTACTCCGGCGCCCGCAAGGAAGAACTGGTCATCCAGTCCGAACACTACCGTGGCGAGCAGGACGCACTGCAGAACGACCAGCGCAACGGCACCCAGGAACTGATGCGCCTGGAGCGTGAAATCAGCGGCATTCAGCGCTGGCTCGGCGAGCTGTCGGTGCTGAAGCACCGCTTTGCTCTGGTGGACGACGTCAAGGTGCTGGAACAGCAACTGCTGGCCGCCAAGGATGCCCACGACGAGCTGGCCGGCGCCCTGGCGCAGTCCCGCCAGTTCAGCGCCGAAGACCTCGAAGAGCGCCTGCGGGACCTGGAAAAACGCCTGAAGTCGGTGAAACAGCAACTCGATCACGCCGACAACAACAGCTACGCCCGCCTGCGCGAAGAGTTCTCGCAACAGGACGTCGAACGTCTGATGCGCCTGTTCAACGGCGCGCTGTTCAGCCTGCCGCTGGGCGAGCGCGGCATCGAGCTGGATGACAGCGACGTCTGGGTCAAGTCACTGGAAGCGGTACTGGACGGCTTCAAGGGCGAGCGCTTCGAAGTGCCTGGCCTGTCCATCGACCTGTCCCATATCGAGCCGCCGGCCCTGCAGGCCCTGGCCGACCGCGCCGCACTGCGCGACCAGAAGGAGCGCCTGGAAAAAGAACTCAAGCAGCTCAAGACCCAGCAGTCGGTGACCGCCGACCGCGCCGCGAGCAAGACCCAGACCGAAGCCCTGTACCAACAGGTGCTGGACGCGCAGAAAGCCCTCGAAGATTTCCGCCGCACCCAGACCCTGAGCGTCGAAGAAGGCGACAAGCTGGAACAACTGGCGCAACTGGAAGCCGCCCAGGACGAACTCAAGCGCTCCAGCGACGCCTTCACCGAACGCGTCCAGCAACTGTCCGCCAAACTGCAACTGGTCGGCCGGCAGATCGCCGATATGGAAGCCAAGCAGCGCACCCTCGACGACGCCCTGCGCCGCCGCCAACTGCTGCCGTCAGACCTGCCGTTCGGCACGCCGTTCATGGAGCCGGTGGACGACTCGATGGACAACCTGCTGCCGCTGCTCAACGACTATCAGGACAGTTGGCAGGGCCTGCTGCGGGTCGACAACCAGATCGAAGCGCTGTACGCCCAGGTCCGCCTCAAGGGCGTGGCCAAGTTCGACAGCGAAGACGACATGGAGCGCCGCCTGCAACTGCTGATCAACGCCTACGCGCACCGCACCGATGAAGCGCTGACCCTGGGCAAGGCACGCCGCGCCGCGGTCACCGACATCGCCCGGACCCTGCGCAACATCCGCAGCGACTACGACAGCCTCGAACACCAACTGGCGCTGTTCAACCGCGAGATCAACCGCCGCCAGGTCTCCAACCTGCAGAGCTTCCGCATCGTCCTCGCGCCGAACAAGGAAGCCCTCAAGCACATCGACCAGATCATCCACAGCGCCGGCCAATACGAGGAAGGCGAGACCCTGTCGGTGTTCGACCTGAGCCAGAGCGCCGAGCAGGACAACAAGAACGAGGAAGCCAAGGAGTATCTGGCCCGCCTGGTTGCGGCGAACCACAACCAGCTTGGCCTCAAGGACCTATTCGAACTCGCGTTCGAGATCACCAAGGTCAATGGCCAGCCGGTCATCCACACCGACATCGACGGCGCCGCCTCCAACGGCACCACGATGACCATCAAGGCGCTGACCAACATGTACTTGTTGCTGCACCTGATGGACCGCGACCTCGCCGGCCGCGTGCGCCTGCCGTACTACCTCGATGAGGCTGCGGACATCGACGAACGCAACCAGGCCGCGCTGCTGGAAACCAGCCTGCAACTGGGCTTCGTCCCGATCCTGGCGAGCGTGAAGCCGCAGGTGTCGGCACACGTGGCGATCGATCTGGAAGGCGGTAGCGGGCCGAACGGCATCTACATCGACGAGTCGGACTGGAAGTACATCAGCCGGCTGGATGTGGTGAAGGCGGAGGTGCGGGAAGAGGCCGAAGAGGCGTCAGCCTGAAAATGATGTGGGGCCTTTAGTGGCCCCACATATTTCAGAAAGCGATCACTGCGCCCAAGGCAAAATCGGAATCGCCGTCACCGCATTCTGCGGGCTGCCTTCGATCACGCGGTCGCTGTACACCAGGTACACCAGCGTGTTGCGCTTCTTGTCGAGGAAGCGCACCACCTGCATGGTCTTGAACACCAGCGAGGTGCGTTCCTTGAACACTTCCTCGCCATCCTTGAGCTGCCCCTTGAAGTTGATCGGCCCGACCTGACGGCAGGCGATCGACGCTTCCGCGCGGTCTTCCGCCAACCCCAGCCCGCCCTTCACGCCGCCAGTCTTGGCCCGCGACAGGTAGCACGTCACGCCTTCGACCTTGGGGTCGTCGAAGGCTTCGACGACGATCCGGTCATTCGGTCCGACCAGCTTGAACACGGTGGACACCTGGCCGATTTCTTCAGCCGATACCAGCGCCGGCAGGGCCAGCAACGCGGCGACAAACAGTCCCTTGATCACGCTCATTTTCCTCACACCAGAATCAGGTTGTCGCGGTGCACCAGCTCCGGCTCGGCGCTGTAGCCCAGCAGGCTCTCGATGGCATCCGACGGTTGGCCGATGATTTTCTGCGCCTCGAGGGCGCTGTAGTTGGCCAGACCGCGAGCCACTTCCAAGCCGTCCGGGCCGACACAAACCACCATCTCGCCACGGCGGAAGCTGCCTTGCACGGTCTTCACGCCCACTGGAAGCAAACTCTTGTTCGCTTCGCGCAGCGCTTGTACAGCGCCGGCATCCAGCACCAGGGTGCCGCGGGTTTGCAGGTGGCCCGCCAGCCACTGCTTGCGCGCCGCCAGCATGCCGCGCTCAGGCGACAGCAGCGTGCCGATGCGCTCGCCGGCCTTGAGGCGATCCAGCACGCGCTCCAGGCGCCCGCCGATGATGATGGTGTGGGCGCCGGAACGGGCCGCGAGGCGAGCTGCGCGCAGTTTGGTCTGCATGCCGCCACGGCCCAGCGCACCGCCGGTACCGCCAGCCACGGCATCGAGGCTCGGGTCGTCGGCACGGGCTTCGTAGATCAGCTTGGCATCGGGGTTGTTGCGCGGATCGGCATCGAACATGCCGTCGCGGTCGGTAAGGATCACCAGCAGGTCGGCTTCGACCAGGTTGGCCACCAGCGCGGCCAAGGTGTCGTTGTCGCCGAAGCGGATTTCGTCGGTGACCACCGTGTCGTTCTCGTTGATCACCGGCACCACGCCCAGCTCCACCAGGGTGCGCAGGGTGCTGCGGGCATTGAGGTAACGCTTGCGATCGGACAGGTCGTCGTGGGTCAGGAGAATCTGCGCGGTGTGCTTGCCGTGCTCGCCGAAGCTGGACTCCCAGGCCTGTACCAGGCCCATCTGGCCGATGGAGGCGGCCGCCTGCAACTCGTTCATCGCACTCGGTCGCTTGGTCCAGCCCAGACGGCTCATGCCGGCAGCCACGGCCCCGGAGGAGACCAGCACCAACTCGACGCCTGCTTCACGCAGGGCCACCATCTGCTCGACCCAGACACCCATGGCCGCGCGATCCAGGCCCTTGCCATCCGCCGTCAGCAGGGCACTGCCAATCTTCACGACCCAGCGCTGGGCACCTGTCACCTTGCTCCGCATCTTCTTCCAACCTATCGATCTGTGTGGATTCTGTAGATTTTTTAGATAACAAAACGCCGCTTGAAAAAGCGGCGTTCAGTGTACTGCAACGGATCAGTCGCGCACGTAAATGATTTCCGGACCGTCTTCGTCGTCCTCTTCGCCCCAGAAGTCATCGTCGTCGCTGACATCGTCCACGCTCTTGACGCCAGTACGACGCAAGGTGCGGGCGTCGTCCAGGGCCTGCAACTGGGCGCGGGCTTCGTCTTCGATGCGCTGATCGAGGTCAGCCAGTTCTGCGGCGTAGGCCGGATCGTTAGCCAGGCGGTCGGCGCGGTCTTCAAGGTAGCGCATGAGGTCATGGCTGAGCTTTTCGGTGCCCTGGCGGGAGATCGCCGAGATCACGTAGACCGGGCCTTCCCACTGCAGGCGGTCGACCACTTCCTTGACCCGCTCATCGCGCTCGTCGTCAGGGATCATGTCCGACTTGTTCAGTACCAGCCAGCGCTCACGCTCGCCCAGCGACGGGCTGAAGCGCTCGAGTTCGTTGACGATGACTTCCGCGGCATCGGCCGGGCTGCTTTCGTCCAGCGGCGCCAGATCGACCAGGTGCAGCAGCACGCGGGTACGCGCCAAGTGCTTGAGGAAACGGATACCCAGGCCGGCACCGTCGGAAGCGCCTTCGATCAGGCCGGGGATGTCGGCGATGACGAAGCTCTTCCAGCGGTCGACGCTGACCACACCTAGGTTCGGCACCAGGGTGGTGAACGGGTAGTCGGCGACTTTCGGCTTGGCGGCCGAGACGGCGCGGATGAAGGTGCTCTTGCCGGCGTTTGGCAGGCCCAGCAGACCGACGTCGGCGAGGACTTTCATTTCCAGTTTCAGGTCACGCTGCTCACCCGGTTTACCCGGAGTGGTCTGGCGTGGCGCACGGTTAGTACTGGATTTGAAGCGGGTGTTGCCCAGACCGTGCCAGCCGCCCTGAACCACCATCAGCTTCTGCCCTGGCTTGACCAGGTCACCGATGATTTCCTGGGTAGCGGCGTCGATCACCGTGGTGCCGACCGGCACGCGCAGGACCAGATCATCGCCCTTCTTGCCGGTGCAGTCGGTGCTGCCGCCGTTCGAGCCGCGCTGGGCATCGAAATGACGGGTGTAACGGTAGTCGACCAGGGTGTTGAGGTTTTCGTCGGCAACCATGTAGACCGAACCGCCGTCGCCACCGTCACCGCCGTTGGGACCGCCGTTCTCGATGAATTTTTCGCGGCGGAAGCTCATGCAACCGTTACCGCCGTCACCGGCTTTGACCCGGATCGATACTTCGTCAACAAACTTCATAAAAACCGCCTCTCGTCAGTCGGACGAGTTGAATGACACAAAGACATAAGGCTCTTGCAAAAATGAGCGCGGCGGCCCCCGTCAACGACCGTAACAACCAGCGCCGGCAGCCCATACAAACAGCTTTGCAAGAGACTCACCCCAAAAACGAAAAAGCCCCGTCGCGAGACAGGGCTTTTCCAGCGATCGCACGATTACTCGGCGACAACGCTCACGTAACGACGACCGAAGGCGCCTTTTACTTCGAACTTGATCTTACCCGCGATCTTGGCGAACAGGGTGTGATCCTTGCCCATGCCAACGCCGTAGCCAGCGTGGAATTGGGTGCCGCGCTGACGGACGATGATGTTGCCAGGGATGATAGCCTGGCCGCCATACATCTTCACGCCAAGGCGTTTGGCTTCTGAGTCGCGACCGTTACGGGTACTACCACCAGCTTTTTTGTGTGCCATGAGTTCAATTCTCCTGAAGGGGGATTAGGCTGAAATTAAGCCTGAATACCGGTGATTTTGATCTCGGTGAACCACTGGCGGTGGCCCATACGCTTCATGTGGTGCTTACGGCGACGGAACTTGATGATGCGCACTTTGTCGTGACGACCTTGCGAGATCACTTCAGCAACAACCTTGGCACCAGCAACAACTGGAGCGCCGATGTTCACGTCGTCGCCATTGGCGACCAGCAGAACGCGGTCGAAAGTAACGGATTCGCCAGTAGCGACTTCCAGTTTTTCGATCTTCAGGTATTCACCTTCGGCGACTTTGTACTGCTTGCCACCGGTAACAATTACTGCGTAAGACATGGGTATTTCTCCAATAATCCTGCTCACCCAGCTCTTTATAGTAAGAATATTGGCTGGCATGGCTGCATAGGGCTGGAACGGCCCAGTGCAATTGCGTAAGGCAGGTGCTGCCCAGGAAGTTAGGGTGCGCGATTGTACGCAAGCCCATCCGGCCTTGCAAGTCCCGCCCCAGTGGCCCGGGCAGCGCGCCTTGACAGGCCGGGACCCGCGACCTAGCATGCCGCGCAACCTATATGGAGCACCTGTGGCCGATGCAACCCCAAGCTTTCTACCGCGCGGTAGCGGACGACTTCAGCGCCGTTGACGAGATCATCAAGAAACAGCTGACTTCCCGCGTCCCGCTGGTATCGAAAATCGGCGACTACATCACCTCGGCCGGCGGCAAGCGCCTGCGTCCGCTGCTGGTGCTGCTCTGCGGCAAGGCGCTGGGCCGCGAAGGCGATGACCTACGCCTGCTGGCTGCGACCATCGAGTTCCTGCACACCGCCACCCTGCTGCATGACGACGTGGTCGACATGTCCGGCATGCGCCGTGGCCGCTCCACCGCCAACGCCCTCTGGGGCAACGCACCGAGCGTGCTGGTGGGCGACTTCCTCTATTCCCGCTCCTTCGAAATGATGGTCGAGCTGGGTTCGATGCCGGTCATGCAGATCCTCTCCAAGGCAACCCGCGTGATCGCCGAAGGCGAAGTGCTGCAACTGTCGCGGATCCGCGACGCCAGCACCACCGAAGAGATCTACATGGACGTCATCCGCGGCAAGACCGCGATGCTGTTCGAAGCCTCGACCCACAGCGCCGCCGCCCTGGCCGGCGCCAGCGAAGACCAGCGTGAAGCCCTGCGTACCTTCGGCGACCACCTGGGCGTGGCCTTCCAACTGGTCGACGATCTGCTCGACTACAAGGGCGACGCACAGGAACTGGGCAAGAACGTCGGCGACGACCTGGCCGAAGGCAAGCCAACCCTGCCGCTGATCTACACCATGCGTGAAGGCACCCCGGAACAGGCTGCCCTGGTTCGCCAGGCAATCCAGAAAGGCGGGATCGAGGACCTGGAGCGCATCCGCGACGCGGTCGACGCTGCCGGCGCTCTGGAGTACACCGCTCAACTGGCTCGCGAATACGTGGCGCGTGCCATCGCCTGCCTCGACGTCCTGCCGGCCAGCGAATACCGCGACGCGCTGGTCGAACTCAGCGAATTCGCCGTAGCCCGCACCCACTGATACCCCTCCCGGCCCGTCGTCCGACGGGCCCGATTTTCCTCTGCCAGGCAAAACCCTATACAATGTGGGCTTTCTGCACGCATGACCTGAGGAAACTTAGTGAGCACCTTGCCACCCTGCCCCAAATGCAATTCCGAATACACCTATGAAGACGGCGCTCAACTGATCTGCCCCGAGTGCGCCCACGAGTGGTCCGCCAGCGGCGATGCCGAAGCGGCCAACGACGATGTGGTGAAGAAGGACTCCGTCGGCAACGTCCTGCAGGACGGCGACACCATCACCGTGATCAAGGACCTGAAGGTCAAGGGCACCTCGCTGGTGGTCAAGGTCGGCACCAAGGTGAAGAACATCCGCCTGTGCGATGGCGATCACGACATCGATTGCAAGATCGACGGCATCGGTCCGATGAAGCTGAAATCGGAATTCGTGCGCAAGGTCTGACCCCCTGCAAATCCGGAGGCGCGCCGCGACAAAGGCGCGCACCCCGGCAGAAAATGCAAAAAATTCCCAATTGTCACTTGCTATTTTGATAATAAGAATTATTCTCATTGGACGCTTTCAAGGAGAATAGCCATGACTTATCTGATCGACGCCTGGCTTGACCGCCCCCAACCTTACCTGCGCATCCTCCACCGCGAGACCGGCGAAGTCTGTGCCGTGCTCGAAGAAGCGGCACTGGACGAACTGCGCGACCAGGGCGACCTGGATCTCAATGGTCTGAATTCAAGTGAGCCGATCGTGCTCAAGGAACTGGTGAGGAACCTGTTCCTGTTCTGTTATGCGCGGGCCTTGCGCCCGAACACCCCGCATACCGGGTTCTGATCGGAATATGAAATCGCGAGCAAGCTCGCTTCTACAGGGTGTTGATCTCTGTAGGAGCGAGCGTGCTCGCGATCAGGATTTGGCTTACAGAACGTCCAGCAGCTCGACGTCGAAGACCAGAACGCTGTGCGGCGGGATGCTGCCAACGCCCTGGGCGCCGTAAGCCAGCTCGCTCGGCACGTACAGGCGCCATTTGCTGCCCGCGTTCATCAGTTGCAGGGCTTCGGTCCAGCCAGCGATCACGCCGCCAACCGGGAACTCAGCCGGCTGACCACGATCGTAGGAGCTGTCGAAGACAGTGCCGTCGATCAGGGTGCCGTGGTAGTGAGTACGCACGTTGTCTTCACGGGTCGGCTTGGCGCCTTCACCAGCGGTCAGGACTTCGAACTGCAGGCCCGAGGCCAGGGTGGTGATGCCGTCACGCTTGGCGTTCTCGACCAGGAATTCCTTGCCGGATGCAGCGGCAGCTTCGGCCTTGGCAGCAGCTTCGGCCTGCATGACGTCACGGATGACCTTGAAGCTGGCGGACAGCTCTTCTTCGCTGACGCGGCTGGCCTGGCCAGAGAAGGCATCGGTCAGGCCGGCGAGGATGGCGTCCAGGCTAACGCCCGGTGGCGGGTTGTCGCGCAGTTGACCGCCCAGTTGACGGCCGATGCCGTAGCTGACGCGGGTTTCGTCGGTGGACAGGTTGATTTCGGACATTGGCTTGCTCCGCAGCAGGGCGCAAAACCACTGCGCCCTTTATGAAAAGGGCCAGCAGCCTAGCACACTGCGGCGAAGCAGTTCAGCTACCAGGCGAACGACGCGGCAGGGGCAGCTTGAGGTCTTCTTCCCCGATATCGGCCATGCCACACATTTCATCCTGCACCGACCAATGCACGAGGTTCAGCGGCAACGTTGGCAAGCCTTCCAGCAGATGGTGCGCCTCGACCATCGAGTGCACTTTCAGACGGCTGCCCTTGATGTTGGTCAGCGGATGCGCGTGACCACTGCATCGCGCTTCAAGCAGGAAATCGCCGCCTTCGATGGCGATCAGGTTGAGTTCCTCGACACGGCCCGCGCGGGCCTGGGTGTTCAATTCGTGCAGGTTCATGACACTACCTCGCAACTGGAACATTCGAGCGACCGTTCATTTTTTGTACAGCACGCCATAAAGCACAAGGCAGAAACGCAACCGCCCGTCCGTTTTGCAACGGACGGGCGGCGGATGACGCGCTTACCAGCAGCAATCAGTGCTTGGTGAGCTTGTCCAGGTAACCCATGGCGAAGGCCGAAATCACGAAGGTCATGTGGATGATCACGTACCACATCAGGTAGTCGGACTTGATGTTCTGGGCGTCCATGAATACCCGCAGCAGGTGGATCGAGGAAATTGCCACGATCGACGCAGCCACTTTCATCTTCAGCGAAGACGAGTCCATCTTGCCGAGCCAGCTGAGCTTTTCCTTGCTTTCGTCGATGTCCAGTTGCGAGACGAAGTTCTCGTAGCCGGAGATCATCACCATCACCAGCAGACCACCCACCAGCGCCATGTCGATCAGCGACAGCAGCACCAGGATCAGGTCGGATTCGGCCAGGGAAAAGACGTTTGGGAGAACGTGGAATATCTCCTGGAAGAACTTCAATGCCAGCGCCAGCAAGCCCAGCGACAATCCAAAGTAGATCGGTGCGAGCAGCCAGCGCGAGGCGTACATCGCATTTTCGATAAAGCGTTCCATTGAGCTAGTCACCTGAAGGCGGGGGAAAATCGAGCGGCAGTATATCAGCCAGACGTGTGGGAAAAAGCCCGCGACGCGCTGCCGCAGGCAGGGGAAAGACCCCGAAGGGTTCGGGATCTGGGAGAGTCAGACGTCAGCCAACGTGATGCACGTGCCCGCCGTTGACGCGTCGTAACTGTGCCTGAAGGTGAACGCACCAGATCTGCGGATCATTCGCCACCGTGTAACCGTGGAGGGTCAGGCTGTCGACGATCGCCTCAAGCACCGACTCGGCCACGAACGGACCATGAAACGGCCCTTGGGCCTTGATGGCGGAAGGTTGTTCGCCAGCCATGCCGGCGGCGAAAAGCAGCGTCCACATGCCGTTGTCTCCGGCCAGTGGACGAATACTGCACTCAATGCGGGTCACCAGGCCCAGGCATTGGCGGGTAAGGCTGAGGCTGCGCGGCATGGCGACGACCCTCGGAAAGATCTCGTTCAGCCTCCGACCACAAGGCTGTTCCGTCCTGCACCGACGACTATCCATGCCCTGAAGAATAGAAGAAAACCGCCGCCGGCAAGCGAGTGCCGGCAAGCGGGCGCCGAATGGTCATGACAACACGGCGCCCGCAATGTTTCCCTCAGGCGGGTTTGACCTCCGCAAGCGCCTGTTCAGCCAGCTCTTTTTCGGCTTCCTTGAGGTCGTCTTCGCTGATCATTTCGGCGATCACCCGCAGACGCTCGACCACCCGGGCGTTGACGCTGCCTTCCGGGAACTGGCCATCGGCATCCGGCTCGCCCGCCGGCTCACCCACCAACAGGCTCAGGGCTTCATCGGCCTGGCTGACGGCGTAGATGTGGAACTGCCCGTTGCGCACCGCCTGCAGCACCCGCTCATCCAGCATCAAGGTGACGACGTTGGCTTTCGGAATGATCGCGCCCTGCTCTCCGGTCAGACCGCGGGCCTCGCAGAGTCGGAAGAAGCCTTCGATCTTCTCGTTGACTCCACCCACCGCCTGCACCTCACCGAACTGGTTGATCGACCCGGTAATGGCGAAGCACTGCTTGAGCGGAGTCTTCGACAGCGCCGAAATCAGCGTGCAGGCCTCACCCAGCGAAGCGCTGTCACCATCGACATAGCCGTAGGACTGTTCCAGGGCGATGCTCGCCGAAATCGCCAGCGGGAATTCCTGGGCGTAACGGCTGCCCAGGTAACCGGTAAGGATCATCACGCCCTTGGAGTGGATCGGCTGGCCGAGATTGACCTCGCGCTCGATGTCGACAATGCCGCTGCCGCCCGGGTACACCGTGGCGGAAATCCGCGCCGGCACACCGAAGGCCGAATCGCCTACTTCCAGCACGGTCAGGCCGTTGCACTTGCCTACCGCAGCGCCTTCGGTGTCGATCAGGATGATGCCGGCCAGCATGTCGTCGAGAATCCGCGCCGAGACCCGCCCGGTGCGCGTGGCCTTGGCCTTGAGGGCGCGTTCGATGTGGCCGACGTCGGTCATTTCGTCATTGGCCAGGTGGCGAATGAAGTCCGCCTCGCTGACCAACTGGAACAGGTCACCGATCCGCGCCGACAGACGCTTCTGATTTTCCGCCAGGCGCGCGCTGTAGGTCGCCAGGCGGGCCACCGCATCGGCGGTCAGCGGCGCCATGCCTTCTTCACTGGTACGGGTTTTCAGCAACTGGGCGAACTGCTCCAGGCTCTCGTTGTGCATCGGGATTTCTTCGTCGAAATCCACCAGCACGCGGAACATCTCCTGGAAGTCCGGATCATGGTCCTGCAGCGCGTAGTAGAGCTGGCGGGAGCCGATGATGATGACCTTGACCTGCAGCGGGATCATCTGCGGCGTCAGGGTCACCGTGGCGATGCGGCCCAGCTCGCCCAGCGGCGATTCCATCTTCAGCTTGCGCGATTGCAGGGCGCGCTTGAGGGCGTCCCAGACGAAGGGCTCGCCGAGCATCTTCTCCGCTTCGAGAATCAGGAAACCGCCATTGGCCCGGTGCAGCGCACCCGGGCGCAGTTGCCGGTAGGTGGTGTACAGCGCGCCTTGGTCGGTGCTGTATTCGATGCGGCCGAACAGGTTGTCGTAGGTCGGGTGCGGCTCGAACACCACCGGCGCGCCGCCGCTGGCCGGATGGCCCACCACCAGGCTCGGTGCGTATTGCTCTTCGAGCAGCTTGCGCGCCACGGCGTCGGTCTTGGCGTCATCCACCAGTTGCTCGACCACGGTGCGCAGCAGGTTGACCTGCATGGCCTGCAGGTAGGCGCAGACCTCGGCGTTTTCCGAGTACTTTTCCGACAGCGGCGCCAGCAATGGCTGCAGCGCCAGGGTGATGGTTTCTTCGTTGAGCTGGCGCAGTTGGTTGTTCGATTCGCGCTTCCACTGCGGGAGGCTGGCGAGTTCTTCGTTCAAGCGCTCTTCGAGGATTGCGATGTCCTCGTGGAAACGCTCGCGCTCGGCTTCCGGCAACTGGGCGAACTCCGCTTCGTCCAGCGCCTTGCCGTCGCTCATCGGGGTGAACGCGACGTTGGTGCTGTCGCGGTACAGCGCCACATCCTTCTCCAGCGAAGCGCGCTCGATCACGTCCAGCGCACGGTCGTAGCGCTGGTTGAACGCACGGTCGATGGCGCTTTTCTTCTGCTGGTAGGACGGGTGCTCGAAGACCGCCGGGAAGGTCGCCAGCAGGTTGTCGATCAGGCCGCCGATGTCGGCGATGAAAGTGTTCGCACTGCCGGCGGGCAGTTCCACCGCGCGCGGCTCGCGCAGTTCGTCGAAGTTGCTGACGTAGACCCAGTCCGACGGCGTGTGCAGGCGCTTGCCTTCGGCTTTCAGGTAGCGTTTGACGAACGAGAAGCGGCCGGTACCCGGCTCGCCCATGACAAATACGTTGTATCCCGGACGTGGCATGGCGACGCCGAACTGCAAGGCTTCGACCGCACGTTCCTGGCCCAGCACACCGCGAAATGGCTCCAGATCATTGGTTGTGGAGAAGGCGAACTGTTCAGCGGAAAACGGCCGGGTCAGGGCTTCTGGCGCAAGACGCAGGCTCGCAGCGACAGGATCGGGCATCGGGCTTCCTTACTTCGGCGGGGCAGATGTCGGCATTCTGGCGCCGCCCGCGCCCGCGTTGCAAGGCTCTTGGCGCATTTGCCTACAGGGCTGAATGAGCCGTGCAAATGTGTGTTAAAGCAATATTTCGCAATTAATCACGGAACCGCGGGATCGTGCCTAAACTCTACACTGCGCGGCCGGGTAGATAACCGGACCCGATCTGGCACGACCACCTATGGCAGGCCAGATAACCCTGACCTTTGGTTTGCACATCAAAAAGAGAACAAAGCTATGAAACGGATTCTTCTGGGTACTCTGTTCACCGCGGTTTCGATCAACGCCATGGCCCAGGCGCCAGGCGGCCCGGACTGCGGCTGGGGCAACATGCTGTTCGAAGGCCAACGCGGCACTCCCGCTCACTTCCTCGCATCCACCACCAACGGCACCTCCGGCAACGCAACCTTCGGCATGACCTCGGGCACCAACGGCTGCTCGACCAACGCTGCGCTGACCTACGGCGGCAAATCCTGGATTGCCATGAACGGCATGATGAACGAGCTGTCCGAAGATATGGCCAAGGGCCAGGGCGAAGCCCTGACCACCTACGCCGTGGTTCTCGGTGTAGCACCGGAAGACCGCGCGCACTTCGCCGCAGTCACCCACCAGCACTTCCAGGACATCTTCAAGACCGCGGACGCCACCGCCGAAGACGTCCACAACAACACCCTCGCCGTACTCAAGTCCGACACTCGCCTGGCCAAGTACGCTACCCCGGCCTAAGCAGCGTCACCCCGCCCCTCACCGGGGCGGGTTGTTCATCCCATTCGGCTTCATTCAGACGTAGTTGCCCGACATGCTCAAACGCCTTGCCTACCTGGCGCTCTGTGTCTGCGCCCCGCTGCACGCCGCACCTTTCATGGACGATTCGCGCCTGCAACGGCTGGCCGCCGATCCCTACTGGATCAGCCTTGGCCACTACGAAACAGGCAAGCTCGGAGGCTGGCGCAGCTATGTCGACGACAAGCGTTTCTTTCTCGCCGAAGACGGCGCCCACCACCCTGACCGGGAACTGGCGGCCACGTACAAGGCGCTCTATGACCCCGTCAGCAAGGGCGAGAAACACGCGCAGTGCGTCTTCCCGGCACGCACCCGCTGGTTGCGCGAGCAACTGCAACTCAATGACCTGCCAACACCGGACTGCAAGGAATACCGGCAGTGGTTCAAGGACGTCTCGCCGCACAGCGCGGTGCTGATTTTCCCTGCCGCCTACCTGAACAGCCCATCGTCGATGTTCGGCCACACCCTGCTGCGCATCGACCAGGCCGATGTGCAAAGCAACGAGACCGCGCTACTCAGCTACGCGGTCAACTTCGGTGCCTACATCGAAGGCAACGACAACAGCATTCTCTACGCCTGGAAGGGCCTGATGGGCGGCTATCCCGGGCTGTTCGCGCTGGTGCCCTACCAGGAAAAACTGTCCGAGTACCGCAGCCTGGAAAACCGCGACCTCTGGGAGTACCGGCTGAACCTCACGCCCGAGGAAACCGGGCGGATGGTCGAACACATCTGGGAACTCAAGCAGATCCGCTTCGACTACTTCTTCTTCGATGAAAACTGCTCCTACCGCCTGCTGGAATTGCTCCAGGTGGCACGCCCGAGCCTGGACCTGACGTCGCAATTCCCGCTGACGGCGATCCCGACCGACACGGTCAAGGCGGTCAAGCACGCCGGGCTGGTGGAGCGCACCGACTACCGTCCGTCCCGCGAACGCGAGCTACTGGAGCGCGCCGCACCTCTGGAAAAAACCGAGCAGCAACAGGTGCTGGCCCTCGCCGCCGATACCGGCCATTTACAAAACAGCGAATTCACCGCCCTGCCCCGGGAACGCCAGGCGCTGGTGCAAGACGCCGCTTACCGGCTGGAACGCTACCGCGCCAACGGCCAGGAACGTGATCCGGCTCAAGCCAAACGCAGTTTCGAGTTGCTACGCGCGATCAACCGCAATCCACCGCCACCGTTGCAGGTCGAACGCCCCGGGCTTCCGGAGGACGGCCACCAGTCGCGGACCTGGCAACTCGGCGTCGGCACTCGTAAAGACCGCGCCTTTGCCGAATATGGCCTGCGCATGGCCTACCACGACCTCAACGACAACCTCTACGGTTTCCCGTTGGGCGCGCAGATCGAGATTCTGCAACTCAAGCTCCGCCAGTACGAGGGCAACGACTGGCAGGTGCAACGCCTCGACCTCGCGACCATCCGCTCGCTGACCCCGCGCAACGACCTGCTGCAACCCTGGTCATGGCAGGTGGCGGGCGGCCTTGAGCGGGTGCCGGGCAAGCATGACGATGAAGTGCTGGTCAGCCATGTCAACGGAGGCGCCGGTGGCACTTGGGCACTGAGCGACGACATGCTTGGCTTCGCCCTCGGCACGGTACGGGTCGAACACCACAACGACTTCTCCCAGTTCATCGCACCCGCGGCGGGCTTCAACACCGGGCTGCTGTGGCGCAACGGGCTGGGCAACCTGAGCGTGGAGGCCAAGGGCGATTACTTCATCAATGGTGAAGTGCGGCGCAGCCTGAGCCTGAACCAGCAGTGGGAACTGAGCGACAGCCTGGGCCTGCGCCTGAGCGCCAAGCGCGAGTTCAGCCAACTGGCGACGGCGCAGAACGAAGTGATGCTGGAGTTGAAGTGGTACAACTACTGAGGCCTTGAGGGCCTCATCGCCTGCAACAGTTTCACGGCCTTTTGACAGCACACTGACATTCCCCCTCCTAGACTTTCCTTATCTTGTGGAGAGTCTTGTCATGCGGCGCTACTGGTTGTGTTTTCTGTTGTTACTGGCGGGTTGCGAATCAACCCATCAGCAATTGATCAATCAGGGTTATCCAGCGCCCTACGCCGATGGTTTCCAGGATGGCTGCAGCAGCGGCCGACAGGCTGCCGGCGTGATGACCGGGGATTTTCGCAAGGACGTCCCGCGCTACCTGCACAACCACCAGTATGAATCCGGCTGGGACGACGGTTTCCGTCAATGCCAGGCGATGCAGCAGAACCAGGAGCAACAGAACTACTACAACCGCCACTGGGACGAGCGCGAAGAACAATGGCAACACGAAAAGGACCGCGATGCCGCGCGCGCCTATCGACGCTGAAAGGTCGCCTGTGGATAACCATTGAAACCACGGGCCTGTCAGCATGGTCTTCTGGCAAAGGAGACCGTTCATGAGCCGTGCATTCGTCAACGAAGACCAGGCCGCCGCTCAGGCCAGCCAACCGGTGGAGCGCAAGGTCAGCGACCAGCCCAACTACGTCACCGCCCAAGGCCTGGCGCACCTGCAACAGCGAGTGGCGCAACTCAATCGCCTACGCAGCGAACTGCTCGCCCAGGGTGAGCAGGCGGACAAGCAGCGCATGGCCGATATCGAACGCGACCTGCGCTATTTCAACGCAAGGCAACACAGCGCCCAGGTCGTGCCACCGGCGTTATCACGCGACAAGGTTCAGATCGGCAGCCGGGTGATCTACCTCGACGAGGAGGACCGGGAGCACAAGGTGCAACTGGTGGGAGAAGATCAGGCCGACATCGCTGCCGGCCTGATCAACTGGGGTTCCCCGCTGGGCCGGGCGCTGCTGGGGGCAGGCCCGGGTGACGAGGTTGTATGGCGACGACCCGTGGGTGATCAGTCGATCGAGGTCATCGCCATCGAGCCGGAGCCCGATGCTTAGACCACGCCTTGAGCCAGCATGGCGTCGGCGACCTTCACGAAGCCGGCGATGTTGGCGCCTTTGACATAGTTGATGCGGCCGTTCTCTTCACCGTAGTGAACGCAGGCGTGGTGGATCGACTGCATGATGTTGTGCAGCTTGCTGTCCACTTCACCGGCGGTCCACAGCAGACGCATGGCGTTCTGCGACATTTCCAGGCCGCTGACCGCAACACCACCGGCGTTGGAGGCCTTGCCCGGCGCGAAGAGGGTGCCTTTTTCGATGAACAGGTCCACCGCTTCCAGCGTGGTCGGCATGTTCGCGCCTTCGGCCACACAGATGCAGCCGTTGGCCAGCAGGGCGCGGGCGTCTTCCAGGTCCAGCTCGTTCTGGGTCGCGCAAGGCAGCGCGATGTCGCACGGCAGGCTCCATGGGCGCTGGCCAGCACGGAATTCCAGACCGTACTGGGTAGCCAGCTCGCTCAGGCGGCCGCGCTTGACGTTTTTCAGCTCCATCAGCGCGTCCCACTGTTCATCGGTCAGGCCGGATTCTGCGAACAGGGTGCCTTCGGAGTCCGACAGCGAGATCACTTTGCCGCCCAGGTCCATGACCTTGCGCGCGGCGTACTGGGCGACGTTGCCCGAGCCGGAGATAGCTACGCGGCGGCCGTCGATGCGCTTGTCTTCACGCTTGAGCATTTCTTCGGCGAAGTACACGCAGCCGTAGCCGGTGGCTTCCGGGCGAATCAGGCTGCCACCGTAGTTCATGCCCTTGCCGGTCAGCACCGAGGTGAACTGGTTGGCCAGGCGCTTGTACTGGCCGAACATGAAGCCGATTTCCCGCGCGCCCACACCGATATCGCCGGCAGGAACGTCGAGGTCGGCACCGATGTGGCGGTACAGCTCGCTCATGAACGCCTGGCAGAAGCGCATGACTTCCGCGTCGCTCTTGCCCTTCGGATCGAAGTCCGAGCCGCCCTTGCCGCCGCCCATTGGCAGCGAGGTCAGGGAGTTCTTGAACACTTGTTCGAAGGCGAGGAATTTCAGTACGCCGATGTTCACCGACGGGTGGAAGCGCAGGCCGCCTTTGTACGGGCCGATGGCGCTGCTCATCTGGATGCGGTAGCCGCGGTTGACCTGGACCTTGCCGTGGTCATCGACCCAGGAAACGCGGAACAGAATGGCGCGCTCAGGCTCGACCATGCGTTCGAGGATGCCGGCTTCGAGGTAACGCGGGTTGGCTTCGAGGAAAGGCCAGAGGCTACGCAGGACTTCTTCCACTGCCTGGTGGAATTCGGGTTGGGCGGGATCGCGTTGTTTCAGACGTGCGAGGAAGTGGTCGACAGATTCGATCATGAGTAGACATCTCACCGAGGGAGTTGGACTTTTTGGTTTTTTCGGGACTTTACCAAGAAGCAATCGCACTGGAACAGGGCGAAATGTCGTTTTTATGAAATTTTTTGGTGCATTTCTATAAATGTATACACAAGCAGGTGGTTTTTTAGGGCCATCGCGAGCAAGCTCGCTCCTACAGGGGCCACGTAAAACCACAGCTTTCTGTAGGAGCGAGCTTGCTCGCGATGACCTCCAGACAGGCACAAAAATGGGGCCATGAAGGCCCCATTCCTGTGCATCAATTACCGACTTACTGAGCCAGCTTCTTGTGCCGTACGCGGTGCGGTTGTGCCGCAGCTTCGCCAAGACGCTTCTTGCGGTCGGCTTCGTACTCGGTGTAGTTGCCTTCGAAGAACACGGCTTGCGAGTCGTCTTCGTACGCCAGGATGTGAGTCGCGACGCGGTCCAGGAACCAGCGATCGTGAGAGATCACAATGGCGGCGCCCGGGAAGTCCAGCAGGGCTTCCTCCAGCGAACGCAGGGTTTCAACGTCCAGGTCGTTGGACGGTTCGTCAAGCAGCAGGACGTTGGCGCCCTCTTTCAGGGTCAGCGCCAGGTGCAGACGGCCACGCTCACCACCGGAGAGGTCCTTGACGAACTTCTGCTGGTCGCCGCCCTTGAAGTTGAAGCGGCCAACATAAGTGCGCGACGGGATCTCGTAGTTGCCGATGCGAATCTGGTCGGAACCGTCGGAGATCTGCTGGAACACGGTCTTGTTACCGTCCAGGTCGTCACGGCTCTGGTCAACGCAGGCCAGTTGCACGGTTTCACCGATCGAGATGCTGCCCGAATCCGGTTGTTCCTTGCCCATCAGCATGCGGAACAGGGTCGATTTACCCGCACCGTTACCACCGATTACGCCGACGATCGCGCCTTTTGGCATGACGAACGACAGGTTGTCGATCAGCACGCGGTCGCCATAGCCTTTGCTGACGTTCTTGAACTCGATGACGTTGTCGCCCAGGCGAGGACCGGCCGGGATGTAGATCTCGTTGGTCTCACTGCGCTTCTGGAATTCCTGCGATTGCATTTCTTCGAAGCGTTGCAGACGGGCCTTGGACTTGGACTGGCGGGCCTTGGCGCCTTTGCGCACCCACTCCAGTTCTTCCTTCATGGCCTTTTCATGAGCCGATTGCTGCTTCGACTCCTGGGCCAGACGGTCGGACTTGGCTTCCAGCCAGCCAGAGTAGTTGCCCTCGTAAGGGATACCGGCGCCGCGGTCGAGTTCGAGGATCCAGCCAGCGACGTTGTCCAGGAAGTAACGGTCGTGGGTAATCGCGACTACAGTGCCCGGGAAGTCGTGGAGGAAGTGTTCCAGCCAGGCGACGGAATCGGCGTCCAGGTGGTTGGTGGGTTCGTCGAGGAGCAGCATGTCCGGCGCGGACAGCAGCAGGCGGCACAGGGCGACGCGGCGTTTTTCACCACCGGAGAGGTGCTCGACCTTGGCGTCCCAGGCCGGCAGGCGCAGCGCGTCGGCGGCGACTTCCAGTTGGCGCTCCAGGTTGTGACCGTCGCTGGCCTGCAGGATGGCTTCCAGCTTGGCCTGTTCGGCAGCCAGCTTGTCGAAGTCGGCATCCGGTTCGGCGTAGGCAGCGTAGACCTCGTCCAGGCGGGCCTGGGCGTCCTTGATCACGCTGACCGCTTCTTCGACCACTTCACGTACGGTCTTGGCCGGATCCAGTTGCGGCTCCTGCGGCAGGTAACCGACGTTCAGTTCCGGCATCGGACGGGCTTCGCCGTCGAACTCGGTGTCGACGCCAGCCATGATTTTCAGCAGGGTGGATTTACCCGAACCGTTCAGGCCGAGCACGCCGATCTTGGCGCCGGGGAAGAACGACAGGGAGATGTTCTTGAGGATTTCACGCTTGGGCGGAACAACTTTGCTCAGCCGGTGCATGGTGTAAACGTATTGAGCCAAAATGCGGACCTCGCTCGAATCGTTGGAAAAGCCCCGTCGCCAGGACAGGGCTGGAACAAACCGGGTGTCAGGGAAAGGCGCTACTGGCCTGCGTCGCGGCGCTGCCGGCGTTTTCGCGGGGCAGGTGCGCGGCGGGCTCAGGCAACGGCCTCACCCTTGTCTATCTGGTAGTCGGAACCCGTAAGGTTACCCGAACTGGAGGGCGGCGGGCAGGGGCATCCCCGTTGAGCGTATCCCGGCGGTCGTGACGACCTTTCGTCAGGTCGAATCTTTGCGACGAAGATGACTGGCACTTTGCCACAACTCAAGGCATGCTAGCCGCCCTTCGGGCGTCAGGCTTATAGTGCAGCCCTGGATCGCCGCCCGTGTGGCTGGCATTGCTCTCGCGCTGCTGGACCACGGCCAGCCATACCGCAGGATCACCGTTTGACCAATCTCACTCAGCCGTCCTCCTTGCGCAAAGCCTCCACTGCGTCGGGTCAGTCCCTGCGCGGGTCGCTGAAGGGCGCACTGGCGATCCTGGTGCTGCTTTTGCTGGCCCTGTTGTTCTGGCAGATGCTCGATCAATACCGGCACATCCTCGCCGATCGCCGCCAACACAGTGTCGATGCCGCCGCCGAACTCGCCGACCGCCTCAACCTGAGCCTGGCCCTCGACGCCCAGTCCGCGCTGAACCTGCTGCAGGCCAATGCCGCGGTTCCGGACGAAGATGCCGTCCCCGCCCTGTTCACTCGCCTGCATCAACAAATGCCGGCCCTGCACAGTCTCGCCTGGCTGAATGGCGATGGGCAGATCCTGCGTGACAGCATGGACAACTCCCCCGACCAACCGGCGATGGCCGAGTTGCTCCGGCAGAACCGCGACAGCACCTACCGTTTCAGCAACGCTGACGACAATGCCTTTATTTACCTGCTGCTGCGCCAGCCCGGCGAAACCAGCAACGGCTACTGGCTGCTGCGCATGCAGCCGACCTGGTACCAGCAACTGGCCAGCCGCCTGGAGCACGCGGTCAAACCGCAGTGGCAACTGGAAAACAGCCGGACCGGGGAAATCATCAGCACTCACCTGCAACCGCGCCCGGACACCACGCCGAATAGCGAACAGGCGCCGCTGCAAAGCGTGATGCTGGCCTTCCTCGACAACAGCGACTGGCAACTGCGCGGCCTCTATGACGCCGAACGCAGCCGCCGCGATCTGCTTCCGGCGCTGGTCGGCAAAGCCATGCCGGTCGTGCTCTGTGCCCTGCTACCGCTGCTGGCGCTGATCAACATGCGCCGCCGCAATCGCGTCTTGCAGGAAGGTCGTCGGCGCTACCAGGACATTTTCGAAAGCACCGGCGTCGCCCTCTGCGTGCTCGACCTCTCGGGCCTTGCCGCGATCCTCGAACGCCTGCGCCTGCGCAGCCGCAACGAACTGGAGCAACGCCTGGAACTGGACCCGGCGCTGCGCGAAATCCTCCTGCACGAACTGAAAGTCACCGAAGTGAACCAGGTCGCCCTGCAACTGCTGGGGGTGGATTGCTGCGAGGGGGCCTGGCGGCAACTGGTCGCCGGCAGCGCGCTGGAAAACGATGGCATCGGTCTGCAACTGCTGGGCGCTGTGCTGGACAACCAGGCGCAACTGGAACTGGAAGTGCGCCTGCCGACCGAGCAAGGGCTGGAGCAGCACCTGTGGCTGATGGTGCGGTTCCCGGAGGCGCGTCGCGACTATCACGCGGTGATCCTCAGCATTAGCGATATCACCAGCCGCAAGCGCGTCGAACTGTCGTTGCTGGAGCGCGAGAGCTTCTGGTCCGACGTGGTCCGCACCGTTCCGGATCAGCTCTACGTCCAGGACGTGCAGAGCCTGCGGATGATTTTCAGCAACCGCCACCTCGGCCAGACCTTGGGCTACGCGCGCAACGAACTGGCGCAGATGGGCGAGTTCTTCTGGGAAGTCCTGCTGCACCCGGAAGACGCCGCGCTCTACCGCGACCTGCGCCAGCAGCAGCGCCAGAGCGGCTACGTCGAGCAACTGCACTGCCAGTTGCGCTTCCGCCATCACGATCAGCGCTGGCGCCGCTACGACATCCGCGAACAGGCGCTGACCCGCGACGTGGCCGGCCACGTCACGCGGATCATCGGCGTGGCCAAGGACGTCACCGACCAGCTCGAAGCCAGCGAATCGCTGCGCGACAGCGAACAACGCTACCGCATGCTCGCCGAAAGCATCAGCGACGTGATCTTCTCCACCGACGACCAGTTGCGCCTCAACTATGTCAGCCCGTCCGTGCGGGCAGTGCTGGGCTATGACGTCGAGTGGATCTTCAACAACGGCTGGCAATCGACCATCGCCAACCCGGCGCAACTGACCGGGCTGTCCGCCCTGGTCGAGCGGGTCAACCGCGCCCTCGGCGATGCCGCGCAACTGGAAGCCCTGCGCACCCAGGTGCCGACCCAGTTGTTCCTGTTCGACTGCCTGCGCGCCGACGGCCGCAAGATCCCCATCGAACTGCGCCTGGTGCTGGTCTGGGACGAGCACGACCAGTTCGGCGGCATCCTCGGCGTTGGCCGCGATATCAGCCAGCAACGCCGCGCGGAAAAAGACCTGCGCATGGCGGCAACGGTTTTCGAGCACTCGACCTCGGCGATCCTCATCACCGACCCGGCCGGCTACATCGTCCAGGCCAACGAGGCGTTCAGCCGGGTCAGCGGCTATGCCGTGAGCGATGTGCTCGACCAGTTGCCCGGCATGCTTACCGTCGATGAACAACAGGAAGCGCACCTGCGCTATGTGCTCAAGCAACTGCACCAGCGCGGCACCTGGGAAGGCGAAGTCTGGCTCAAGCGGCGCAATGGCGAGCATTACCCGGCGTGGGTCGGCATCACTGCGGTGCTCGACGACGAAGGCGACCTGGCCAGCTACGTGTGCTTCTTCACCGATATCAGCGAGCGCAAGGCCAGCGAACAACGCATTCACCGCCTGGCCTACTACGACGCCCTGACCCACCTGCCCAACCGCACGCTGTTCCAGGACCGCCTGCACACGGCGCTGCAACAGGCCGAGCGGCACAAGTCGTGGGTGGTGCTGATGTTCCTCGACCTCGATCGCTTCAAGCCGATCAACGACTCCCTCGGCCACGCCGCCGGCGACCGCATGCTCAAGGACATGGCCGAGCGCCTGCTGGACTGCGTCGACGACGACGACACCGTGGCGCGCATGGGCGGCGACGAATTCACCCTGCTGCTGCAACCACGGGCGACCCGGGAAATGGCGCTGAACCGCGCCATCAATGTGGCTGAGCAGATTCTTGGCAGTCTGGTACGACCGTTCGTCCTGGAAAACCGCGAGTTCTTCGTCACCGCCAGTATCGGCATCGCTCTCAGCCCGCAGGACGGCAGCGAACTGAGCCAGTTGATGAAAAACGCCGACACGGCCATGTACCACGCCAAGGAACGCGGCAAGAACAACTTCCAGTTCTACCAGGCGGACATGAACGCCAGCGCCCTGGAGCGTCTGGAGCTGGAAAGCGACCTGCGCCACGCGCTGGAGCAGAACGAGTTCATCCTTTATTACCAACCGCAGTTCAGCGGCGACGGCAAACGCCTGACCGGCGCCGAAGCGCTGCTGCGCTGGCGTCACCCGCAGCGCGGGCTGGTGCCACCGGGGGATTTCATCCCGGTGATCGAAGAACTCGGCCTGGTGGTGGATGTGGGCGACTGGGTCATCGCCGAGGCGTGCCGCCAGCTCAAGTCCTGGCATCAGGCGCGGGTGCGCGTGCCGAAAGTTTCGGTGAACATCTCCGCGCGGCAGTTCTCCGACGGCCAACTCGGTACGCGGATCGCCAACATCCTCAAGGAAACCGACCTGCCGCCAGCGTGCCTGGAACTGGAACTGACCGAAAGCATCCTGATGCGCGAGGTCAATGAGGCGATGCAGATCCTCGACAGCCTGAAAAACCTCGGCCTGAGCATCGCGGTAGACGACTTCGGCACCGGTTATTCATCGCTGAACTACCTCAAGCAGTTCCCGATCGACGTGCTGAAGATCGACCGCACCTTCGTCGACGGCCTGCCGGAAGGCGAGCAGGACGCGCAGATCGCTCGGGCCATCATCGCCATGGCCCACAGCCTGAACCTGGCGGTAATCGCCGAGGGCGTGGAGACGCATGAGCAGTTGGAGTTCCTGCGCGAACACGGCTGTGACGAGGTCCAGGGCTACCTGTTCGGGCGCCCGATGCCGCCTAACCAGTTCGAGGCGCAATTCAGTAACGAAACCCTGTTCATGCTTGAGTGATCCTGCGTGAATCCCATTTGTCTGCCAGATGATCCCCTTTCATATGCCAGACAAAAGTCTATGGGGTAGAATGCCCGCCTATTTCACCCCGATCCTTGAGGACCGCCATGTTCAGCCGTGATTTGACCATTGCCAAGTACGACGCCGAGCTCTTCGAAGCCATGCAGCAAGAAGCTCAGCGCCAGGAAGAGCACATCGAGCTGATCGCTTCGGAAAACTACACCAGCCCAGCCGTGATGGAAGCCCAGGGTTCGGTGCTGACCAACAAGTACGCTGAAGGCTATCCAGGCAAGCGCTACTACGGTGGTTGCGAGTTCGTCGACGTGGTTGAGCAACTGGCCATCGACCGCGCCAAGGAACTGTTCGGCGCCGACTACGCCAACGTTCAGCCGCATGCGGGTTCGCAAGCCAACAGCGCTGTTTACCTGGCCCTGCTGCAAGCGGGCGACACCATCCTCGGCATGAGCCTGGCCCACGGCGGCCACCTGACCCACGGCGCCGCCGTGAGTTCGTCGGGCAAGCTGTACAACGCTGTTCAATACGGCATCGACGGCAATGGCCTGATCGACTACGACGAAGTCGAGCGCCTGGCGGTCGAGCACAAGCCGAAAATGATCGTTGCCGGTTTCTCGGCTTACTCGCAGGTCCTGGACTTCCCTCGCTTCCGCGAAATCGCCGACAAGGTCGGTGCCTACCTGTTCGTCGACATGGCCCACGTTGCCGGTCTGGTTGCCGCGGGCGTCTACCCGAACCCGGTTCCATTCGCCGACGTCGTCACCACCACCACTCACAAGACCCTGCGCGGTCCGCGTGGTGGCCTGATCCTGGCTCGCGCCAACGCCGACATCGAGAAGAAGCTGAACTCCGCCGTCTTCCCGGGCGCCCAGGGCGGCCCGCTGGAGCACGTGATCGCCGCCAAGGCCATCTGCTTCAAGGAAGCGCTGCAGCCTGAGTTCAAGGCTTACCAGCAACAGGTCGTGAAAAACGCCCAGGCCATGGCCAGCGTCTTCATCGAGCGCGGTTTCGATGTGGTTTCCGGCGGCACCGAGAACCACCTGTTCCTGCTCTCGCTGATCAAACAAGAGATCTCCGGTAAAGACGCCGACGCCGCCCTGGGTCGCGCCTTCATCACCGTGAACAAGAACTCGGTGCCAAACGATCCACGTTCCCCGTTCGTCACCTCCGGCCTGCGCTTCGGCACCCCGGCAGTGACCACTCGCGGCTTCAAGGAAACCGAGTGCAAGGAACTGGCTGGCTGGATCTGCGACATCCTGGCTGACCTGAACAACGAAGCGGTGATCGACGCCGTTCGCGAGAAAGTCAAAGCCATCTGCAAGAAGCTGCCGGTTTACGGCAACTGATTGACCGATGAGCGCCCGGTGGCTTGATTGCCGGGCATGAAAAAACCGATGCCGGGTGACTCGCATCGGTTTTTTTATGGGCGGAATATCACGGTTGCCGGGAACATCCCTCAGGAACCAAACGCACCTCGACGCGCTGTCCCAAAGCTCGAGCGGCGCTCGCAAGCGTCGCCAGCGTCATGCCGGGATCACTTTGATCCAACGCTCTGTCCACCGCTGTTCGACTCGTTTTCATTCGCTCAGCCAAGGCTTTCTTGCTGATCCTCTGTTCTTTCATCGCCTGCTCGAGCTGCCAGGCGATCACCCGCTTGAGTGCAGCAGCGGAAACCTCCTCACCAAGGCCTTCATCGGCAAGGAAGTCGTCAAAGTCCGACCCAATATGTTGGTTCATTCACTGCCTCCACAACTTCGCCTTTCGTTGCCTGGCGGTTTCCAGGTCTGACAAGGGCGTTTTCTGACTCTTCTTGATGAAGCCGTGGAGCAAGACCATGACATCCTCCACAAGCGTGAAGAGTAATCGGGCACGGGTCTCACCCAAATCGACACGGACTTCCCAAAGACCACGCTCCATTTTCCTGACCAGCGGCATGCCTAGCGGCCAGCCTGTCTGCACAGCAACCAGTCAGACCCGTCCTCATCAACTACCAGCCAACGCCTCAAACCCCGCCCGGATCTTCTCTTCCGGCAGTTGATCGGCGATGAACACCATCACGCTCTCGCGGGCCTCTCCCTCGGCCCATTCGGTGTCCCAGTCGAAACCATAGAGTTTCAGCACGCCCTGGAACACCAGGCGACGGTCTTCGCCGGCGATGTTCAGCACGCCTTTGTAACGCAGCAACTGTTTGCCGTGCTCTTCCAGCAACTCGTTCATGAAGTCGCTGAGGCGGTCGATGTCGAGCGGGGTTTCCGTGCGCAGGACCATGCTGGAAATGCGGTCCGGGGTCGCCGGACCCGCCACCGGGCGCAGGCTCAAGCCGCCACCGAGGTCGGCATTGAGGTTGAAGCCCCGCACATCCAGCAGTTCGGCGAGGTCGATGCGGCCGTTATCCACCACGCGAATTGGCGCGCGGCGGTTGATCCGGCCAAGCCTGTCGGTCAGGGCTTCGACGGACTGGCTGTCCGCCAGGTCGGTCTTGCTCAACAGCAGCCGGTCAGCGAAGCCGATCTGGGCCTGGGCGATGGCCTGGGTCAGGTGCAGGTCGGCGTGGACCGCGTCCACCAGGGTGATGATGCCGTCGAGGATGTAGCGCTCGCGCAGTTCCTCTTCGATGAAGAAGGTCTGCGCCACTGGCGCGGGATCGGCCAGGCCGGTGCATTCGATCACCAGCCGGTCGAAGGCGATTTCACCACTGTCCAGGCGCTCCAGCAGCAGGAACAGGGCCTTGGTCAGGTCGGTGTGGATGCTGCAGCAGACGCAGCCGTTGGCCAGGGTCATGACCTGCACCGGTTCGTCGCCGAGCAATTGACTGTCGATACCGGCATCACTGAATTCGTTCTCGATGACGGCGATTTTCAAGCCGTGCTCGGCCTTGAGGATGTGCCGCAGCAAGGTGGTCTTGCCGGCACCGAGGAAGCCGCTGAGCACGGTCACGGGAATGGGGGACTGCACGGGGAATTCTCCTGACGCTGAAAATGACTGTGGGAGCCCGGCGCGCCGGGCTCCCACAGGTCTGTCACTGACGCCAAGCGCTGTGTTTCAACAGCACTTGGGCCCCCCCTTGCCGCCGTAGCGAGCTTCCTGGCGTTCCCGGAAGAACTCCTCGTAGCTCATCATCGGCTTGTCCGGGTGCTTGCCCTGCATGTGTTCGACATAGTTGTCGTAGTCGGGCATCCCGACCATCAGGCGGGCTGCCTGCCCCAGGTACTTACCCAGTCGACCCAGGTCGTTGAACATGATGGCATTCCTCGGTTAAGCGTCTGGTTGCGCCTGGAAAGGCGTTTCCTTGTCGGTGCGCTCTTTCTTGCCGAAGGCGGCGATGCCGACCTTGATAGCGAAGAACAGGACGCTGAACACGACGATCAGGAACAGCACAGTCAGGGTAGCGTTGGTGTAGGCGTTGAAGATCACATGCTGCATTTGCCCGATGTCCTTGGCAGGAGCCAGAACCTGGCCGGCGTCCAGCGCGGTGCTGTACTTGTTGGCCAGGGCCAGGAAGCCGACCGCCGGGTTCGGGTCGAACAGCTTGATCAGGCCCGCGGTGGTGGTGCAGATCAGCAGCCATACCGCTGGAACCAGTGTGACCCACATGTAGCGCTGGCGCTTCATTTTGATCAGGACCACGGTGCCGAGCATCAGGGCGATACCGGCCAGCATCTGGTTGGAGATACCGAACAGCGGCCACAAGGTGTTGATGCCACCCAGCGGATCGATCACGCCTTGATACAACAGGTAACCCCACAGCGCGACGCAGCCGGCGGTGGCCAGCAGGTTGGCGCCCCAGGATTCGGTGCGTTTCAGCGCCGGAACGAAGCTGCCCAGCAGGTCCTGCAGCATGAAGCGACCGGCACGGGTACCGGCGTCTACCGCGGTGAGGATGAACAGCGCTTCGAACAGGATCGCGAAGTGATACCAGAACGCCATGGTGTTCTCACCCGGCAGCACCTGGTGGAGGATCTGCGCGATACCGACCGCCAGGGTCGGCGCACCGCCGGCACGGGCCAGGATGGTGTGCTCGCCGATGTCACGGGCGGTTGCTTCGAGCTGCTCCGGCGTGATCGCGAAGCCCCAACTGCTGACGGTCTGCGCCACCGACACGACGTCGGCGCCGACCACTGCGGCCGGGCTGTTCATGGCGAAGTAGACACCCGGCTCGATCACCGAGGCGGCAACCATGGCCATGATGGCGACGAAGGACTCCATCAACATGCCGCCGTAGCCGATGTAACGGGCGTTGGTTTCGTTGTCCAGCAGCTTGGGCGTGGTGCCCGAGGAGATCAGCGCATGGAAGCCGGACACGGCGCCACAGGCGATGGTGATGAACAGGAACGGGAACAGGGTGCCTTTCCAGACCGGCCCGGTGCCGTCGGTGAACTGGGTCAGCGCCGGCATTTTCAGCTCGGGCGCGATGACCAGGATGCCGATGGCCAGCGCAATGATGGTACCGATCTTGAGGAAGGTGGACAGGTAGTCACGCGGCGCCAGTACCAGCCAGACCGGCAGCACCGCGGCGACGAAGCCGTAGCCCACCAGCATCCAGGTGATCTGCACGCCGGTGAAGGTGAACGCCGGGCCCCAGACCGGATCAGCGGCAACCTGGCCCCCCAGCCAGATCGACAGGAGCAGCAGCACCACGCCGATCAGCGAGATTTCGCCGATGTGGCCCGGGCGGATGTAGCGCATATAGATGCCCATGAACATCGCGATCGGGATGGTCGCCATCACCGTGAACATGCCCCATGGGCTCTCGGCCAGGGCCTTGACCACGATCAGCGCCAGCACCGCGAGGATGATGATCATGATCAGGAAGCAGCCGAACAGGGCGATGGTCCCCGGAATCCGGCCCATTTCCTCGCGCACCATGTCGCCCAGGGAGCGGCCGTTGCGGCGAGTAGAGAGGAACAGGATCATGAAGTCCTGCACCGCGCCGGCCAGGACCACACCGGCGATCAGCCAGAGCGTGCCGGGCAGATAACCCATTTGCGCGGCGAGAACCGGACCGACCAGCGGGCCGGCGCCGGCAATGGCGGCGAAGTGGTGACCGAAGAGGATGTGCTTGTTGGTCGGGACGTAGTCCAGGCCATCGTTGTTAAGGACCGCCGGAGTGGCCCGGCGCGGATCCAGTTGCATCACCTTGGTGGCGATGAACAGGCTGTAGTAACGGTATGCAACCAGATAAATCGCCACCGAGGCGACGACAATCCACAAGGCATTGATGGCTTCGCCACGCCGCAGGGCAACCACCCCGAGCGCACAGGCCCCTATCACTGCCAGCGCCAGCCAGGGAATATGGCGGGCCAGGCTATTATTGTTGTTCATGGTTCGCTTCCAGCTAGTGGATAAAAAGGTAGCTTTTCGAGTCTAGCGATACTGGCCGGAAAGGCCAGCCCCAACGTTGGTCTAGAGCCTCCAGAGCCCATGGCCACCATCGCAGATTGCGCCCCTTGCCGAGCGCTGGCAAGCACTGCGCTATAGTTCAGAGGAACCTTGGAGGGCCGAGCATGAGCGACCAGAATGAACGTCGACGCTTCAAACGCATTGCCTTCGATGCGCCAACCGAACTGGTTCAGGGTGAGCGGTGCTGGCCGGTCAAATTGATCGATATCTCGCTCAAGGGCCTGTTGATCGAGTCTCCGGAGTACTGGGACGGTGACGGCGAGCAATTATTCGAGGCCGCCGTGCACCTGAGCGAAGACGCTGTCGTCAGGATGCAGGTGCAATTGCGCCATATAGAGCCCCCACATCTGGGCTTCATTTGTCTACACATCGACCTGGACTCGATGGAGCACCTGTGCCGCCTTATCGAGCTTAACCTGGCTGACCGCACCGAATTGGAGCGGGAATTCCACGAACTCATCGAAGTTTAAGATCGTTTAGCCTGCTACCCACTAGAACCTGACGACCTGATCAGCTTTAAATCCCGCTAATCCCCTACACCTGAAAGGCCCTTTCGTGGCCTTTCAGCGCTGAAGCACGCCTGTTGGAACGAAAGCTGCAAAGGTGATCGTGCTCAAGTCAAGGGCAGAGTGTCCCTGAGACAATCAAAAAATTGTATACAATTGTGCTGGCAATCTTATGTAGCAGTTGTCTACAGTGGCGGCACAACAATAAAACAGAGATCACGCTCCCATGAACACGTCCTCACCAAGCACGTCTTCAGTTCCGCGTCCTGAAGACGAAAATCTCGGCCTGGGTCCCAACCTGGCCTATGGTCTGCAACACGTTTTGACGATGTATGGCGGTATCGTTGCTGTCCCCCTGATTCTCGGCCAGGCCGCGGGTCTCGGGCCTGCGGAGATTGGTCTTTTGATCGCCGCGTCCCTGTTCGCCGGTGGCCTGGCCACCCTGCTGCAAACCCTTGGCCTGCCGTTCTTCGGCTGCCAGTTGCCGCTGGTACAGGGTGTGTCCTTCGCCGGCGTCGCCACCATGGGCGCCATCCTTTCCACTGAAGGCGGCGGTGGCCTGCCGGGGGTACTGGGCGCTGTCATGGCGGCCTCGTTCCTCGGGTTCCTGATCACACCGATCTTCTCGCGCATCACCAAGTTCTTCCCGCCACTGGTGACCGGTATCGTCATCACCACCATCGGCCTGACCCTGATGCCGGTCGCGGCCCGCTGGGTGATGGGTGGCAACAGCAAATCGCCGGAATTCGGCAGCATGGAAAACATCGGCCTGGCGGCCCTGACCTTCACCTTCGTGCTGCTCCTGAGCAAGCTCGGCAGTGCGTCGATCTCGCGCCTGTCGATCCTCCTGGCGATGGTCATCGGTACGTTGATCGCCTGGTCGCTGGGCATGGCCGACTTCAGCAAGGTGCTGGAAGGCCCGATGGTCGCCCTGCCCTCGCCGTTCCACTTCGGCATGCCGACCTTCCACATCGCCGCAATCCTGTCGATGTGCATCGTCATCATCGTGACCCTGGTGGAAACCTCGGCGGACATCCTCGCGGTTGGCGAAATCATCGACACCAAGGTTGACTCCAAGCGTCTGGGCGATGGCCTGCGCGCTGACATGGCGTCGAGCATCCTGGCGCCGATCTTCGGTTCCTTCACCCAGAGCGCGTTCGCCCAGAACGTCGGCCTGGTGGCCGTGACCGGGGTCAAGAGCCGCTATGTGGTAGCGACCGGCGGGGTGATCCTGGTGGTCCTCGGCCTGCTGCCGATCATGGGCCGGGTCATTGCCGCAGTACCGACCTCGGTGCTCGGTGGCGCCGGTATCGTGCTGTTCGGCACCGTGGCTGCCAGTGGTATCCGTACCCTGTCCAAGGTGGAATACAAGAACAACATGAACCTGATCATCGTCGCCGCCTCGCTGGGCTTCGGCATGATCCCGATCGCCGCGCCGAACTTCTACGATCACTTCCCGAACTGGTTCGAAACCATCTTCCACTCGGGGATCAGCTCGGCGGCCATCATGGCGATCTCGCTGAACCTGCTGTTCAACCACTTCAAGACCGGCAACTCGGACCAGCAGTCGGTATTCGCCGCAGGCTACGAGCGCACCCTGAATTACTCCGACATCTCCGTGCTGCGTGATGGCGACTACTTCAAGGACGGCAAATTGTTCGACGCCGAAGGCAAGGAAGTCCCGGTGGTGGACCATGACGGCAACCCCGACACGGCCCCGCGAAGACAGGCCGTAGCGGAACACTGATAACGCGGCAAACCTGAAGGGCCGGTGCGAAAGCACCGGCCCTTTTTCTGTTTTTAGTGTCCGCCGTCAGCTTCGTTCAACATTTCGACATAGGGCCATGGCACATTGCCGCCACTGGACTATCGTCATCGGTCCGTATGGAACCCCTTCACATGGAATATGGAGAGCGTGAACATGACTTATGTCCGCAAGGATCTGTGGAACCTGGGCGAAACCTGGAACCCGACGCTGCTGTGGTACGCCAAGGCAATCCGTGAACTGCAATCGCGCCCCATCGATGACCCGACCAGTTGGCGCTTCCTCGCCGCGATCCATGGTTTCAACAAGGAGCTGTGGGTCACCGACGGTTACTACACCCCTGGTGAAAAACTGCCGGCACCCGCTGACCGCGAACTGTTCTGGGACCAGTGCCAGCACCGGACCTGGTTCTTCCTGCCGTGGCACCGCCCTTATCTGTTGTCGTTCGAGAAGATCGTCCGTGACGCCATCGTCAAGCTGGGCGGCCCCGCAGACTGGGCGCTGCCGTATTGGGATTACGACGACTACGCAGAGCGCCCCGACACCCTCGGCCTGCCCCAGGAGTTCTACGACAAGACCCTCCCGGACGGCACGCCAAACCCCCTCGCCTTACCGGTAGACCTGCGCTACGGCATCGACGGAAACGGCAACATCACCCTCGCCCCCGTACAACTCGACCTTGCCCGCGCGTTCAAAGAAGCGGAGTACACGGGCGTCCAGACCGGCGGTTCCCCGGGCTTTGGTGGCGCAGCCACCGGCTTCAACCACGGCAGCACCCGCGACTACCCGTTCGGCCTGCTGGAAAGCAGCCCGCACAACAACGTGCACAACATGGTCGGCGGCGACAACGGCAAGCCGGACACCTCCCCGGAATACCATGAAGGCCTGATGGCCGATCCGCGTACCGCCGGCCTCGACCCGGTGTTCTGGCTGCACCACGCCAACATCGACCGGCTCTGGCAGATCTGGCTGAACCGAGATCCAAGCCACCAGAACCCGACCGAATCCGCCTTCGTCAATGGCCCTCCGCAAGGCCGTCCGTTCATCTTCCCGGATGAAAACGGTGAAAGCACTTTCTGGAAAGTCGGTCAGACCCTCGACCTGAAAGCGCTGGGCTATACCTACGAAAGCTTCCACGATCCCGTACCGAAACCTGCGAAGGCCGCGAAGGACGCTGTCGCCTTCGCCGCTCGCCCAACGGTGGCCGCCGTGAAAGATCCTGTCGTCGAACTGATCGGTGCCAACAGTGGCAGCGTGAAACTGCAGGGCCGCAAGAGCGCCACGCAAGTACGGCTGGACAAACCGGGCGTCGCCAAAGTGGCGAAAAGCCTGGCCGCGAAGGGCCTGCGAGCGGAAAACGTCGCCGCGCCTGGCCATGAGCGGGTTTTCCTCAATCTGGAAAACATCCGCGGACGCCGCAACAATCTGTTCATCGAGGTCTACATCAACGTGCCGGACGGCGAGCAACCCGGCGTCCATCCGGAACTGCGGGCCGGCGGCGTGTCGTTGTTCGGTATCGCGGCCGCCAGTGATGCCAGCGACCCACACGGCGGCGGCGGTGTCAGCGCCTCGCTGGAGATTACTGAAATCGTCGACACGCTGCGCGCCAGCGGTGGGCTCGATCTGGAGCATCTGCAGGTCAGCCTGTACCCCGACAAGGAACTGGGTGCCGGCGATAGCATCTCGGTAGGACGCATCAGTATCTACCGTCAGGGCGAGTGAAGATGAACGTCAGGCAACGTAGCCTCGCCTGGCTGCACAGTCCCTGGCCATGGCTGGCCACCGCCAGCCTGGCGGGGTGGGCGGCATTGGCGGCAGCACCGACACAATCGGCGCTGCCGGCCTTCTGCGGCTCGATTGCCGACCTGCTCTCGACGCTCGGCTGGAGTGGCATCAGCCAGGCTCTGGTGCTGGACCCGTTTGGGCTGTGGCAATCCTGGCTGGTGATGTTGCTGGCGATGATGCCGATGCTGCTGGTCAGTCCCATGGCAACCCTTTGGCAACGCAGCCTGCCACGGCGCCGTCCGCTGGCGGTGGCGTTGTTCGTGGCGGGTTACGTTGCGCTGTGGAGTGTCGCCGGTATCGTGCTGACCGTGCTGTCGATCGGCCTCAAGCTAGTGGCCGGCGATGCGCTGTGGCTGGCAACGGCGCTGGCGATGCTGGTTGCGCTGGTGTGGCAAGCCACCCCGCTCAAGCAGAAAAGCCTCAACCGCTGCCACGCCTCACCCCGGATTTCCGCCTTCGGCTGGGACATGGCGGCGGATTGCCTGGGCTACGGCGTGAGCAAGGCCGGCTGGTGCATCCTCGCCTGCTGGCCGGCCATGCTGTTGCCGATGCTGGTTCAGCAGGGGCATCTGCTGGTGATGTTGCTGTGCACGCTCTGGCTGGTGCATGAACGTCAGCGTCCGGCGCGAGCGGCGCGCTGGCGCTGGCCGCTGCCGGCGCCTCATCGCATCAGAAGCGGTACTCAAGCATCCCGGTCAGGGTTCGACCCCGTGCAAGAGACAGGTTGTTGACGTCGCCCATCGCCACGAAATAGGACTCATCAGTGGCGTTTTCGAGCGCCATTGCCACGTTGATCTGCGGCGTCATCCAGTAGCTGGCGAAGAGGTCGTAGACCTTGTATTTGGGCCACATCGCCTGGTCGAGGGTGGCGTAGGAGTGGTCATTGAGGTTTTCGCCGTTGCCCTTGCTGTAGCGCAGACGGCCACCGATATCGAGCGTGTTGTCGAGGAAGCGCATGCCCAGGGTCAGCGAGCCGCGGTCAGCCGGCATGTAGGTCGCGTTGCCCATGATGTCGCCACACCTCATCTGGTTGCTCATGGCCTCGTTGTCCACGGCCTGGTTGATGGTGAACTGACGCAGGATGATGCGGTTGCCGATCTGCACCGGCCGGGTCACCGTGCCGACCCGCACTGGCGTCTTGGCGCCGCCCAGGAAGAACTGCCGCGAGCAGAAATCGTTGGTGCCGATCATGTGGGTGTAGGCCAGTCGTCCGTAGTAATCACCGGCGTCGTAGTCCAGGGCATATTCCACCCCGCGGAAACGGGTGGTTTCTTCGTTGTTCTGATAGGCCATGCGGCCCAGGCCAATCCCCGATGCCGTCTCGTGGGGCACGCTGATGTTGGTGTCGAGGAAGGAGAAGTCATCGATGCGGGTATCGAAGTACGCCACCTTCACGCCCAGGCGGTCGCCGTCACGAAACAGCGATTCCTTGAAGATGTTGAAGCCCACCTCCCAGTCATGTGAGGTTTCCGGCTTGAGGAACGGGTTGGGATAGACCATCTGCGCACCGCCACCGGCATGCGGGCGGCCGGTCATGAACACTTCGGTCACCGAAGGCGCGCGCCAGCCGCGGCCCCAGCGGGTATAGAGCTGCAGCCAGTCGACGCCGGGCTTTACCGCAATACCGAAGGTGGGCGAGAAGTGCCCTTGCTCGATGTCTTCGTCGAATATCAGGTGCTGCTGGATCTTGGGGGAGGCGCCAACTTCGTAGGGACCTTCCGGGAACATCCACACCGTCATCCCGGTTTCGCCGCTCAGGCGGTAACGGTCGTAGCGCAGGCCCGCATCCAGGGTCAGCCAATTGTCATGCTCGTATTGCGCCTGGGCAAACAGGCTCGCGGTCAGCTTCTTGCCTTCCGGGGTCGCGCCCTGGACATACGGGTAAGCGTTTTCGTTGGCCGCTGGCAAGCGCTCGCTCTCCGGCTTGAAGCGGTCTTCGTACAGCTCGGTGCCGTAGTTCAGGGTCAGCTTGTCCGCCGCGCCGATGTAGAAGCGCGAGGTGTTCTGCACTTGCAGGCCCCAGGTGTCGGTCTGGAAACGGTCGTTGTAGGGGGCATACCAGTTGCCGCTGGACGGGCTCGCGTCATTGCTGGAGTTCCAGCGGTCCATCCGGGTTCGGACGAAATAGAGCTTGGCCTTGAGGTCGATCAGGTCGTTGTCCGGGGTGAAGCTGTAGTCGATCGAGGCATTCTTCGCATTGAGGTCGGTGGCGCCGCTGCGCTTGTAATAGAACTGCTTCAGGTCATCGGTGAGCCAGGTCCAGGAGTCCTTGCTGTCGGTATCGGTCTCGATGTAGTTGAACTGGACCCGCTGATCCTGCGGCAGGTTGACGCCGAGCTTGAGCAAGCGCGAACGGGTCACGCTGCCCATGTCGCCGACCTCGCTGTTGAGCCAGCTTTCCCAGGCTTCGGGATAGAGATCGCGCGCGCGAATCTGGGTGCCCAGGTTGTCCTTGTTGTGGGTGCCGGCGCGGTAATCGCCAAAATGCCGTTCGCTGACACCCAGCAGCAGGTCGCCCACTTCATTGCCGAAGGCAAACAGCGCGCTGCCGTTGAAATAGGTGCCGTTGCCCAGCTCACCGATACCGTGGCCGGCGCGCAGGCGGCCGCCGTATTCCTTGTCCGGGCCGAGGAACTCACTGGCCTGAACGGTGTTGAAACTGGCGATCCCGCCCAGCACGCCGGCGCCGCCCATGCCCGACTGCGAGCCCTTTTCGATTTCCACCGAACTGACGAACTCCGGGTCCACCACCATGATGCCGTTGCGCTGCTGGTGACCGTTGACGTTGAAGTTCTGGCGCATGCCGTCGATGTTCATGTTCACCCGGCCGTAGTCCTGCACGCCGCGGATGTTCACCGACAGGCCGGGGTCGCGCTGGTTGACCGCGGTGTAGACACCGGCGGTCTCTTCCAGCATGTCGGCGGCATGGCGTGGTGGACGTTTGTCGATCTGGTCGCGGGTGATCACGCTGACCGAACGCGGCGCGGTGTAGACCCAATCGCCATCGCCCTGGGACTGAATGTGAGTGCTGCCCAGTTCCATCGCCTTGCCGTCGTCGCTCAGGCGCTCCAGACCGACCCGGTCGTTGCCGCTGAACTGATAGCGCACCGGGTTGCCGTGCAACAGAATCGCCAGGCCGTCCTGCGGCGAATGTTCGCCCCGCAGCCCTTCACTGCGCAGGCCGACCAGCTTGCGGCTGTCGAAGAACACCTGGACCTTGGCCTGCTCGGCGAAGACGAGCACGGCGCTGTCCAGCGACTGGGCGGGAATGTCGAACCGGATCAGCGCATTGCGCTGGCTGGCGCCACTGCCCTGTTCCACGGCATGCACCGAAGCGATCCCCATCGGCAAAGTGCAGGCGCCCAGCATCAGGCTGCTGGCCAGGGCAACCCGATTGAACCGGTTACGTCGTTGTTGTGGATTGGTCACGTCTGTTGCTCGCTGTGTTGGCGTTTTCTATTAATGAAAATCAATCTCAACAAACAGACGCGTTGGGGCGGAAAAGTCAGTAAATAAATTTTTTTGGGGGCTGGTCGGTGCTGGTCTTGATCTTTGCGGGGGCCCTCAGATCGAGCGCCCCGCAGAATCTTCAATAAATCAGCGTCAACCCAGGCACATCCACCCGCCTGGCCTTCAGCTCATCCGTCAGCATCGCCAGCGACTGATCGAGGTTATCCAGGCGGAACATGCCGCTGACTTCACGCTTCGCCAGCGCCGCATCGCCGATCATCACGTGCCCGCCACGGTAGCGGTTGATCTGCGCGACCACCGCAGCCAGCGGCTCGCGCTCGAACACCAGCAGGCCACGCTGCCAGGCGCTGGCGCGCAGTGGATCCTGTTGCGGCCAGGGGCGGATACCGTGTTCGCGGTCATAACGCAGGCTTTGCCCTTCGTTGAGCACCTGCTCGGCCACGCCCGCGGCCGGCGGCTCCTGCAAGCTGACCCGGGTGCTGTGTTCGAGCATCCCGACCCAGCCGCCCTGCCCTGCGCCACCCACCACGAAGCGCGTGCCCAGGGCCCGGGTGCTGGCGCCGGCGTACTCGACCACGAACGGCCGCGCCTCGCGCTCGCCAATCGGGGCCGCGGAAAACACCGCATCCCCGGCCAGCAGCTTCACCCGCCGCTCGCTGTCGCTGAAGGCGAGGCTGATGGCGCTGTGACTGTCGAGGTCGATGCGGCTGCCGTCCGGCAGTGTCACCTGGCGGATTTCGCCGCGGCCGGTGGCGTAGTCGGCGCTCATCTGGATCAGCACGCCCGGCGCCCGATCGACCGCGAACACCGCCAGCAACAACAGGGCGGTGCTGGTGGCCGCCCAGCCCAGCCGCGAGCGGCGCCGCCGTCCCGTGACCGGACGCGGTGCCGCTGCCAAAGCGGCCGGCGGCGGGACGGCGACGGTTTCGTCCAGATGCCCCAGCCGCCCCAGATCAGCCCAGGTGCCCTGGGCAAACGTCAACGCCGGGGCATGACGCGGGTCGGCGTCGCGCCACGCGGCCAGCGCCTGCCGTTGCTCGGGGCTCAGGCACCCGGCATCCAGCAGGACCGCCCACTCGGCGGCCTGCTCGCGAATTGCTTGCTCTGGCGGAATCTCGCTGCTCACACGGTTCTCTCGAATTCTGGTTATGTAAGGGCTGACGTCTGACGGCGCATTTCCCAGTAAACAGTTCGTCATTCGGGCTCCTGCAAACACTGCATCACATAGGCCAGCGCCTTGGAAAGGTGCTTCTGAACCGAGCTGTCGGAAATCTCCAGGCGCTGCGCCACCTCAGCATGGGTCAGGCCCTCCAGACGGTTGAGACGGAAGATTTCGCGGGTTCGCGGCGGCAACGCGTTCATCGCCGCGCGTAACCGGCGCATGTGCTGTTCGGCCGCGGTGGTTTCTTCCAGGCCGGGGCTGTCTTCGACGATGCCTTCGAGGGCTTCGTGGGGCACCAGATCGGTCTTGCGCCGCTGCTGCTGGCGCACGTGGTCGATCATCAGGTTGTGCGCCGTGCGGTAGAGGTAGGCCGGGGTGTTTTCGATGCGCTCGCTGGCCTGCTGCTCGGCCAGGCGCAGGAAACTTTCCTGCACCAGGTCGGCGGCCAGTTGCGGGTCGCGCACCTTGCGCGTGAGCAGGCCTTGCAGGGTTTTCGCGTGCTTGAGGAACAGGCGCTTGAGGTCGGACTCCGCCACGCGAACTCCAGAAGGCTATCGGAATGGAGGCGCCATGCTACTCGTTAGTGAGAATCAGTTGCAAGAAACCCCTTGCCTGCGCCTCATTCCTCGAACAATGCGTCCAGCGCCTGTTCCAGACGGGTCACCGCCACCACTTGCAAGCCCGGCGGGGCCTCTTTCGGGGCGTTGCCCTTCGGCACGATGGCGCGCTTGAAGCCGTGCTTGGCCGCTTCTTTCAGGCGTTCCTGGCCACTGGGCACCGGCCGCACTTCGCCAGACAAACCAATCTCGCCGAACACCAGCAGGCCATGGGACAGCGGCCGGTTGCGCAGGCTCGACATGACCGCAGCCATCAGCGCCAGGTCCGACGCGGTTTCCAGCACTTTCACGCCGCCGACGACGTTGAGGAACACGTCCTGGTCGTGGGTCGGGATGCCGCCATGGCGGTGCAGCACCGCCAGCAGCATGGCCAGGCGGTTCTGATCGAGACCGAGGGTGACCCGCCGCGGGTTCGCCAGGTGGCTATCGTCCACCAGCGCCTGAACTTCCACCAGCATCGGCCGGGTGCCTTCCCAGGTGGCCATGACCACGCTGCCCGGCACTTCTTCCTGGGCCCGGGTCAGAAAGATCGCCGAGGGGTTGGACACTTCCTTCAGGCCGCGATCGGTCATGCCGAACACGCCCAGTTCGTTGATCGCGCCGAAGCGGTTCTTCACCGCCCGCAGCAGGCGCAGGCGACCGTCGGATTCACCTTCGAAATACAGCACGGTGTCGACCATGTGCTCCAGCACCCGCGGCCCGGCCAGGGCGCCTTCCTTGGTGACGTGGCCGACAAGGAAGATCGCCGTGCCGCTCTGCTTGGCGTAGCGCACCAGCAACGCGGCGCTTTCGCGGACCTGGGCGACGCCGCCGGGGGCCGACTGCAGTTGTTCGGTGAAGATGGTCTGGATCGAGTCGATCACCATGACCTTGGGTTTCTCGACCCGGGCAGTGGCGATGATGGTTTCGATGCAGGTTTCGGTCATGACCCGCAGTTTGTCTTCCGGCAGCCCCAGGCGGCGGGCGCGCATGGCCACCTGCTGCTGGGATTCCTCGCCGGTGACATACAGCGCCGGCATGCGCGTGGCGATATTGCAGAGGGTCTGCAAAAGGATGGTGGATTTGCCGATGCCGGGGTCGCCGCCAATCAGCACCACCGAGCCGTCCACCAGGCCGCCGCCGAGCACGCGGTCCAGTTCGGCGCTGGCGGTGGAGAAGCGCGGGATCTCTTCGACCGAAACTTCAGCCAGGGTCTTGATCTTCGCCTGCTCGCCGGCCCAGCCGCTGCGTCCGCTGGGGGCCGCGGCGGCGCCGCTTTCGATCATGGTTTCGGTCAGGGTGTTCCAGGCACCGCACTCACCGCACTGGCCAGCCCATTTCGGGAAAGTCGCGCCGCACTCGGTGCAGCCGTACAACCGCTTGGCTTTGGCCATGGGGCAATCTCCTGGAAAAAGTCGCCATGATAGCCGCCGCACCGGGAAAGGCGCCAACGCGACCAAACCATTGGCTATGAGCGAGGTCATTTGAAAGCGGCGCAGCGCATGAAGCGGAAGGCTGATTTACACTGCGTTCACCCCTTCAATTGTTACAAGGAATAAACCATGGGCATGATCAGTGAATTCAAGGCCTTCGCGGTCAAGGGCAATGTCGTGGACATGGCGGTCGGTATCATCATCGGCGCAGCCTTCGGCAAAATTGTTTCGTCTTTCGTCGGCGACGTCGTGATGCCACCCATCGGACTGCTGATCGGCGGTGTCGACTTCAGCGACCTGGCGGTCACCCTGAAAGCGGCGGAAGGTGACATTCCGGCGGTGGTCCTGGCCTACGGCAAGTTCATCCAGACCATCATCGACTTCGTGATCGTGGCGTTCGCCATCTTCATGGGCGTCAAGGTCATCAACCGCCTGAAGCGCGAAGAAGCCGTGGCGCCGAGCGCTCCACCGGCACCGACGCCACAGGAAACCCTGCTGACCGAGATTCGTGACCTGCTCAAGGCGCAAAACGACAGGCCTTGAACCCAGACAAATGAAAACGGCGCCCCGAGGCGCCGTTTTACTGTCTGGCCTGATCACTCACCAATACGTCTCGACCGCCACCTGCCCCGGCCGCCGACTCAGGCTCAGGTTCATGTCGCGGGCTTTCAGCACCTGGCGGGTGTCGTCGATCATCTGCGGGTTGCCGCACAGCATCACCCGCGAGTGCTCGGGGGTCAGCTCCAGGCCCGCGGCGCGCTCCAGCTCGCCGTTCTCGATCAGCGTGGTGATGCGCCCGTTCAGCGCCCCCGGATGCTGTTCGCGCGTCACCACCGGAATGAACTGCAATTTGCCGGCGTACTCGGCCAGGTACTCGCGCTGTTCCAGGCCGGCGATCAGTGACTGATAAGCCAGCTCGCGGGACTCGCGCACCGAATACACCAGCTTGATGTTGTCGAAGCGCTCCCAGGCCTCGAAGTCCTGCAGGATCGACAGGAACGGCGCGACACCGGTGCCGGTGGCCAGCAGCCACAGGTCACGCCCATCGGCAAAGCGATCGAGGGTCAGGTAACCGAACGCCTGGCGGTCGATCAGCAGCTCATCGCCTTCGCGCAGACGGCTCAGTTCGCTGGTGAACTCACCGCCCGGCACCACGATGGAGTAGAAGTCCAGGTGCTCGTCGAAGGGCGACGAGACCATCGAGTAAGCGCGCCAGACCACACTGCCGTCGGCCTTGGTCACGCCAAGGCGGGCAAACTGCCCGGCGCGGAAACGGAAACCGCTGTCGCGCGTGGTGCGCAGGCTGAACAGGCTGGGGGTCAGCGGCTGGACATCGAGCAGGGTCTGGCGGGTGTATTTCTCCGCGCTGGCAGTCATGGTTGGCTCCGGAAATCAGGTGCGCCCAGTTTCGCGCAAAGCCGCCGGAATAAACACCGCCGGTTTGTGGTGGTTTCCCGGAGCCGAGCTAAACATTAGCGTTACGCCACATAGCCTTTCGGAGTCATGACATACGTCAAGTTATAGCGAAAAAAACCAATCGCCATGTAGGACAATTCCTATACTCAGCCTGCACCATTGAGCAGTTGGATCCATATCAGGGAGCACCGTTGAGATGCCGCATTGGAAGCAGGATCAACTCGAGCAACTGATCAGGGAGCACAACCCCGAACAATTGTTTCACCAGGCCCTGGCCCTGGCACAGCAACTGGATATGGAATACCTGAGCCTGGTGGTGCAGAGCCAGGCCTCCGGCCTCACGCCGCAGACCCTCATGCTCAACAACTTTTCCGCCGAGTGGAACGACCACTACCGAGCCTGCAACTACCTGATCCAGGACCCGACCTTCACCCATTGCCGCCACTCGTTGATCCCGCTGCTGTGGGAAGACGAGGTATTTCACGAAACCCCGCAACTGCGCATGGACGCCAAGGCCCACGGGCTGGTCTATGGCTGGAGTCAGGCCGCCCACGACATGCGCGGCAACAACAGTGTGCTGAGCCTGGTACGCAGCCAGCAGGTCGTCACTGTCGCCGAGTTCTATGACAAGACCGGCCAGGCGCTGTGGCTGTGCAATGTCCTGCACACACTGATGCTGGAACAGATCAATCCACTCAAGCCCAATGGTTTCGGCTTGTCCGACCGGGAGCGGGAAGTGCTGAAATGGTCCGCCGCGGGAAAGACCGCCTCGGACATCGCCTGCATCCTCACCCTTTCGCAGAGCACCGTGAATTTCCACATCCGCAGCGTCATCACCAAGATGAACGCCAACAACAAGGCCGGCGCCGTGGCCCTCGCCGCGCTGCACGGTCTGCTCTGACCCCGTTGGGCAATAAAGCCCTGTAGAATCGGCACCTGTCTGTCACCCCGCCTGCCCAGAGCAGCGCGGTGCACACCCATGCCCCAGAGCCCTCGTACCATGCCCCTGCTGAACAGCCCCTTTGCCGACCTCGACCTGATCCGCCAGCCCGAATACGCCAACGATCCCCTGCAAGCCTTCGATGCCGCCGACGAATACCTGCTGGAGCACCTGGCCGGGCAGGCGCTGCCCGCCAGCACGCGGGTGCTGGTACTCAACGACAGTTTCGGCGGCCTGGCCATCAGCCTGCGGCCGCACTTCGCGGTGACCAGCAGCGGCGACTCGTTCCTCGCCCGCCTGGGCCTGGAGAAGAACCTGTCACGCAACGATCAGCCCTGGGACAGCGTGCCCTTCGTGCCGGCCAGTGAAGCCTGGCAAGGCCCGTTCGATCACGTTCTGGTGCGCGTGCCGAAGACCCTGGCCCTGCTCGAAGAACAACTGATCCGCCTGCAAGGCCAGTTGGCGCCGGGCGCGCGAGTAGTAGCGGGGGCGATGATCAAGCACCTGCCGCGGGCGGCCGGTGAATTGCTGGAAAAGTACATCGGCCCGATGCAGGCCTCGCTGGCCCAGAAAAAAGCCCGCCTGCTGATCGCCACCTACGAAGACAAGCCCCGCGTCGCCTCGCCTTACCCGAGCCGCTATCGCCTCGACAAACCGGCGCTGGAACTGCTCAACCACGCCAACGTGTTCTGCCGCGAAGGGCTGGATATCGGCACCCGCGCCTTCCTGCCGCATCTGCCGAAAAATCTCGGCAGCGCCCGGGTCGCGGACCTTGGCTGTGGCAACGGGATCCTCGCCATCGCCAGTGCACTGGACAATCCACAGGCGCACTACACGCTGGTGGATGAGTCGTACATGGCAGTGCAGTCGGCGCGGGAGAACTGGCAGGCGGCGCTGGGCGAGCGCGATGTGGAGGTGCGCGCGGCGGATGGTCTGGCCGGGCAGCCGGAGGATTCGCTGGATATCGTGCTGTGCAACCCGCCGTTCCACCAGCAGCAGGTGGTGGGTGATTTCATCGCCTGGCGGATGTTCCAGCAGGCGCGGGAAGCGCTGGTGACCGGCGGTTCGCTGTACGTCGTCGGCAACCGCCACCTGGGTTACCACACCAAGCTGGCGCGGTTGTTCCGGGGCGTGGAACAGGTGGCGGCGACGCCGAAGTTCGTGGTGCTCAAGGCGCGCAAGTGATGCCGACGATCGCGACGGTTGGCTGAACCGTCGCGATCGCCGGCAGGACTAGTGCGTGGTCAATCCCGCCGCACTCATGAACATCCGCATCAGCCACGCCACCACCGCGAGGGTCGCGACGCTGGCGGTCCAGATCAGCGCCAGCCAGCCGAGCCGCTGCCACAGCGGCTTTTTCTCGGCGTCGAAGGTGTCTTTACCGGTCATGTCCTGAACCCTCCTAGTGGTAGCCGTCTTCGTGGGTCACCTTGCCGCGGAACACGTAGTAGCTCCAGTAGGTGTAACCCAGGATGAACGGCAGGATGAACAGCGTGCCCACCAGCATGAAGCCCTGGCTCTGCGGCGGCGCGGCGGCGTCCCAGATCGAGATCGAAGGCGGGATGATGTTCGGCCACAAGCTGATGCCCAGGCCGCTGTAGCCGAGGAAGATCAACACCAGGGTCAGCAGGAACGGCGTGTAGTGCGCGTTACGCGCCACCGCCCGAAGCAAACCGTAGAAGGTGACCATCACCAGCAATGGCACCGGCATGAACCACAGCAGGTTGGGCATGCTGAACCAGCGTTTGGCGATGTCCGGGTAGGCCAGCGGTGTCCACAGGCTGACCACGCCGATCACCGCCAGCAGCACCAGCGCCAGCGGCCGCGCCAGGTTGTGCATCTGCTCCTGGAGCTTGCCTTCGGTCTTCATGATCAGCCAGGTGCAGCCGAGCAAGGCGTAGGCAACGATCAGGCCCAGGCCGCTGAACAGGGCGAACGGCGTCATCCAGTCCAGCGTGCCGCCGACGAACTGGCGGTCCACCACCTTGAAGCCCTCGATGAAGGCGCCCAGCGCCACACCCTGGAAGAAGGTCGCCACCAGCGAGCCGCCGATGAACGCCTTGTCCCACAGGTGGCGCTTGTCGGCCTTGGCCTTGAAGCGGAACTCGAAGGCCACGCCGCGGAAGATCAGCCCCACCAGCATCAGCATCAACGGCAGGTACAGCGCCGACAGCACCACCGCGTAGGCCAGTGGAAAGGCCCCGAACAGCGCCGCACCGCCCAGCACCAGCCAGGTCTCGTTGCCGTCCCAGACCGGCGCGACGGTGTTCATCATGACGTCGCGGTCGGTGTCGCCCTTGACGAAGGGAAAGAGAATGCCGATGCCGAGGTCGAAGCCGTCCATGACCACGTACATCATGATCCCGAAGATGATGACCACAGCCCAGATCAGTGGAAGATCAATACCCATGATTCAGTGTCCTTTGTTCAGGCTGGCGCCTTCTTCGTGATCGTCGTCGGCAGCCGACAACGGCCGCGCCGGGGTGCGTGGCTGGCCAGGGCCACCCGGATTGGTTTCCTCGCCTTCGCCGGTCTTCGGCCCTTTGCGCACCAGGCGCATCATGTAGCCGAGGCCCGCACCGAACAGGGCGAAATACACCACCACGAATATCACCAGGGTGATCCCCAGTTGGGCGTAACTGTGGTTGGACACACCGTCGGCGGTGCGCATCAGTCCGTAGACCACCCACGGCTGGCGACCGACTTCAGTGGTGAACCAGCCCGCGAGAATGGCGATCAACCCGGACGGGCCCATCCACAGGGTCAGGTAGAGGAACGGCCGCGAGCTGTACAACGTGCCGCGCTTGCGCAGCCAGACGCTCCACAGACCCACCGCGATCATCAGCATGCCGAGGCCGACCATGATCCGGAACGACCAGAACACCACCGTCGAGTTGGGCCGGTCCTCTGGCGGGAAGTCCTTCATCGCCGGCACCTGCTTGTCCAGGCTGTGGGTCAGGATCAGGCTGCCCAGCGCCGGGATTTCCAGCTTGAAGCGCGTGGTTTCGGCCTTCATGTCGGGGATGCCGAACAGGATCAGCGGGGTCGGCTCGTCGCCGACGTTCTCCCAGTGGCCTTCGATGGCGGCGATCTTCACCGGCTGGTGCTTGAGGGTGTTGAGGCCGTGGAAGTCGCCGATCACCGCCTGGATCGGCGCGACGATCAGGGCCATCCACATGGCCATCGACAACATTTTGCGGATCGCCGGGTTGTCGCGACCGCGCAGCAAGTGCCAGGCCGCCGAGGCGCCGACGAAGAACGCGGTGGCGACGAACGCGGCCGTGGCCATGTGCATCAGGCGGTAGGGGAACGACGGGTTGAAGATCACCGCCAGCCAGTCCACCGGGATCACCCGGCCATCGATGATTTCGTAGCCCTGGGGCGTCTGCATCCAGCTGTTGGACGCGAGGATCCAGAACGTCGAGACCAGCGTGCCGATCGCCACCATGACCGTGGCGAAGAAGTGCAGGCCACGGCCCACGCGGTTCCAGCCGAAGAGCATGACGCCGAGGAAACCGGCCTCGAGGAAGAACGCGGTGAGCACCTCGTAGGTGAGCAAGGGGCCGGTGACCGCGCCGGCAAAGTCGGAGAAGCGGCTCCAGTTGGTGCCGAACTGGTAGGCCATCACCAGACCGGAGACCACCCCCATGCCGAAGTTGACGGCGAAGATCTTCGACCAGAAATGGTAGAGATCGCGGTAGACGTTCTGGTTGGTTTTCAGCCACAGGCCTTCGAGCACCGCCAGGTAGCTGGCGAGGCCGATGGTGATGGCCGGGAACAGAATGTGAAAGGACACGGTAAACGCGAACTGGATTCGGGCGAGATCGAGTGCCTCTGATCCGAACATAGTGCTTCCTCTTTCAGGTAATCCGGCGTCAGGGTCCGTTGCCTTGGCGCCAACTGCCCCTACGGTGGTTGAGTGCGGCAAGTTGGAATTGTTCTGAAAACTTTCGCACCACAGGGATTTCGGCCCGAGGGCCCATCGCTGACGCATCGATCGTTGCAAAAACAACTATTGATCCAGATCAACGACAGGGAGAAAGGATAGTCGCGAAGACGCCGCACGGTTGTGTGGTGCGTTGCCGCGTGACCGGTTGCCTCACCCCCCTTTACGAAAAGGTGAATCGGTGCGCTGACCGCACGACAACGGCGGGTTCTGCAACCTTTTGTTACAGCCCGGTGTTAACCTGCAACGCCCCTCCCCTCATGAAGGCCCGGCAGTCCGTCATGTCAGCACACGCCCCGTTGTTGCTTCGTCATCACCGTCCGTTTCTTTCGTTCTGGCTGGCCCGGGTATTCACCGCCAGCGGTTTCCAGATGCTCACCGTGGCAATTGGCTGGCACCTCTACCAGTTGACCGGCAACGTGCTGGACCTGGGCCTCGTTGGTTTGGTGGAGTTCGCGCCACGGGTGCTGTTCATGCTGCACACCGGGCATGTCGCCGACCGCTACGACCGCCGCCGCGTCGCCGCGCTGTGCCAGAGCCTGCAGGCGATGATCGCCCTGGCCTTGGCGATCGCCAGCACCACCGATTCGGTGAGCCGCGAGCTGATCTTCGTGCTGGCTTTCCTGCTCGGCAGCGCCCGCTCCTTCGAGATGCCGGCGACCCAGGCGCTGCTGCCCAACGTGGTGCCCGCCGAGCTGTTCCCGCGGGCGGTGGCGGCGTCGGCCTCGGCGATGCAATCGGCGACCATCGTCGCGCCGGCGGCGGGCGGTTTTCTCTACGCCTTCGGCAGCGTCTGGGTGTACGGCCCAACGGTGTGCCTGTACGTGATCGCCTGTTGCCTGACCCTCGGCCTGACCTCGCGCCAGACCCCGCTGACCCAAGGCCGCGCCAGCCTGGAATCGCTGCTGACGGGGATTCGCTTTATCCGCAGCCGCCCGGACATCCTCGGCGCCATCTCCCTGGACCTGTTCGCCGTGCTGCTCGGCGGCGCCACCGCGTTGCTGCCGGTGTTCGCCAAGGACATCCTGCTGACCGGGCCGTGGGGCCTGGGCCTGCTGCGTTCGGCGCCAGCGGTGGGCGCGCTGCTGATGTCCGTGTGGCTGGCGCGCTTCCCGGTGGAGCGCAAGGTGGGCCGGGTAATGTTCACCGCGGTGGGCGTGTTCGGCGTGGCGACCATCGCCTTCGGCCTGTCCACCTCGTTCTGGTTCTCCCTCGCGGTGCTGGCCGTGCTCGGCGCGGCGGACATGATCAGCATGGTGATCCGCAGCTCCTTCGTGCAGTTGGAGACCCCGGACGAAATGCGCGGGCGGGTCAGCGCGGTGAATGGCTTGTTCATCGGCGCGTCGAACCAGCTCGGCGAGTTCGAATCGGGGGTGACGGCGCACTGGTTCGGGACCGTGCCGGCGGTGGTGATGGGCGGCGTCGGGACGCTGGTGGTGACGGGGCTGTGGATAAAACTGTTCCCGACACTGGCAGGAAGGGATCACATGCACAGCCGGCGCTCGGACACCTGAGTCGAGCGCCGTCGCTCTGGGGGGCCTCATCGCTGGCAAGCCCCCGCCCCGCCGGCGGTCCGGCGCATTACCCTCGGCCAGTCATGCTGGTATGATGCGCGGCTTTTTTCCGACCAGTAAAAATCACGGAAAGGCCGGGAGCTTTGTGCTTTTCTGACTGAGTCGACAATTTTTGGCGTCACATCGCGCCACGGGGAGCAGGGCATGCTGGAAAGGCTGTTTCAACTAAAAGCACACAACACCAATGTGCGGACCGAGATCCTGGCGGGCGTGACCACGTTCCTGGCCATGGCCTACATTCTCTTCGTCAACCCGAGCATCCTCGGCGAGACCGGCATGGACAAAGGCGCGCTGTTCGTCGCCACCTGCCTGGCCGCAGCCATCGGCTCGACCACCATGGGCCTGATCGCCAACTACCCGATCGCCCTGGCGCCGGGCATGGGCCTCAACGCCTTCTTCACCTACACCGTGGTGCTGCACCTGGGCCACACCTGGCAGGTGGCGCTGGGCGCGGTGTTCATCTCGGCGGTGATGTTCTTCCTGCTGTCGATCTTCCGTATCCGCGAATGGATCGTGAACAGCATCCCGCTGCCACTACGCTCGGCGATCGCCGCCGGCATCGGCCTGTTCCTGGCGCTGATCGCCCTGCATAACGCGGGCATCGTCGTCGATAACCCGGCCACCCTGGTGGGCTTGGGCGACCTCAAGCAGCCGGCGCCGATCCTCGCCATCCTCGGCTTCTTCTTGATTGTCGCGCTGGAAGCGCTGAAGGTCCGTGGCGCGGTGTTGATCGGCATCCTCGCCGTGACCATCGCCTCCATCGCCCTGGGCGTCACGCCGTTCGAAGGCGTGGTGTCGATGCCGCCATCGCTGGCACCGACCTTCCTGCAACTGGACATCAAGGGCGCGCTGGACGTTGGCCTGATCAGCGTGATCTTCGCCTTCCTGTTCGTCGACCTGTTCGACAACTCCGGCACCCTGATCGGCGTCGCCAAGCGCGCCGGCCTGATGGGCAAGGACGGCCATATGCCGAAAATGGGCCGTGCGCTGATCGCCGACAGTACCGCCGCCATGGCCGGTTCGCTGCTGGGCACCTCGACCACCACCAGCTACATCGAGTCGGCAGCGGGCGTCAGCGCCGGCGGCCGCACGGGCCTGACCGCCATCGTCGTCGCCATCCTGTTCCTCCTGGCACTGTTCTTCGCGCCGCTGGCGGGTAGCGTGCCGGCCTTCGCCACCGCGCCGGCGCTGCTGTTCGTCGCCGTGCTGATGGCCTCGGGCCTGGCTGAAATCAACTGGGACGACATCACCGAAGCCGCACCCGTGGTGATCACCGCCCTGGCCATGCCGCTGACCTACTCCATCGCCAACGGCATCGCCTTCGGCTTCATCTCCTGGACTGCGATCAAGCTGCTGTCGGGCCGCCGTGGCGACCTGAACCCGGCGCTGGTGATCCTTTCCATCCTGTTCGTCATCAAGCTGGGCTGGTTCAACGCATGAGTGCTGTCTTCGACCCTTCCACCTACGACCAGCAAATCGCGGCCAAGGTCGAGCGCCTGCGCGAGTTGCTGGCGCCGTTCGACGCGCCGGAACCGGTGGTATTCGACTCGCCGCGCGAGCACTACCGCCTGCGCGCCGAGTTCCGCCTGTGGCGCCAGGACGGCCAGCGCCATTACGCGATGTTCGCGCCAGGGGAGAAACACACGCCGATCCTGATCGACGACTTCCCCATCGCCAGCCTGCGGATCAACGAGCTGATGCCACGCATGAAAGCCGCGTGGCAGGCCAGCGAGGCGCTGAGCAACAAGCTGTTCCAGGTGGAGTTCCTCACCACCCTGGCGGGCGACGCGATGATCACCTTGTGCTACCACCGCCCGCTGGACGCAGAGTGGGAGGCAGCGGCGCAGCAACTGGCCGCCGATCTGGGCGCGAGCATCATTGGTCGCTCCAAGGGCAAGCGCCTGGTGATTGGCCGTGATTACGCGGTGGAAGAACTGCAGGTGGCGGGTCGCAACTTCCGCTACCGCCAGCCGGAAGGCGCGTTCACCCAGCCCAACGGCCAGGTGAACCAGAAAATGCTGGGCTGGGCCTTCGATGCGCTGGGCGAGCGTGAAGATGACCTGCTGGAGCTGTATTGCGGCAACGGCAACTTCACCCTGCCGCTGGCGACCCGGGTGCGCAACGTGCTGGCCACCGAGATCAGCAAGACCTCGGTCAACGCGGCGCTGCACAACCTGGACGACAACGGCGTGGACAACGTGCGGCTGGTGCGGCTGTCGGCCGAAGAACTGACCGAAGCGCTGAACGAGGTGCGGCCGTTCCGCCGCCTGGAAGGCATCGACCTGAAGAGCTACGCGTTCGGCAGCGTGTTCGTCGACCCGCCGCGTGCCGGCATGGACCCGGACACCTGCGAACTGACCCGGCGTTTCGACAACATCCTGTACATCTCCTGCAACCCGGAGACGCTGGCGGCCAACATTGCCCAGTTGCAGGACACCCACCGGATCGAGCGCTGCGCGTTGTTCGATCAGTTCCCGTACACCCACCATATGGAAAGTGGGGTGTTGCTGGTTCGGCGGTGATCACGGTCGGGCCTGCTTTGCAGGCCCGACAGCTATCACGCCATCAACAACGGCACCAACTGATCCGCATCGGTCAATGCCCCATGGTGGCCTTGCCAACGACTGGCATCGCGCTCCACCTCGCTGCGAATGATCCCGCCAGCCCCGGTCGGAATCACGATCAGATCGCCGATCCGCGCCTCCGCCTGGCTCAATACCACATCGCCGAACAGCCCGCTGCCAATCGCATCGGCCTTGCTCAACACCTGATAACCGTCTCCCAACCGTCCGCGCCAGCGCTCCTGCACCCGATCCTGATGGAGCCCGCCGGTGTAGACATGCCGTGCGCGAATATCCCCAGCCAGCGCCAGCACATCCTCCCGCAACCCCGGCTCGCGGTCGAAATCCACCACCGCGGCACTGTCCAGCGCCAGCATGCCGTGGTCCGCCGTCACCAGCAGTTGCGCGCCAGCGGGTAGCTGACGGTAGATGCTTTCGGCCAGCCGGTCGGCGTTGCGCAGTTGCACCAGCCACTGCTCGGTGCCAGGGCCGCAGAGGTGCCCGACAAAATCCAGGTCGCCGAAATAGGCAAAGCAGAACGACGCCGCATCCAGCGTCAGCGCCTGACGCACCAGCGCCGGGTACGCCTCGTAGCTCGGAGCGCCGAGAATCTGCGCGCCTTTGTAGATCGCCCGGGTATAGGGGGAATCGGCAAAACGCGCCGACATCACCGTGCTGATCCGCACGCCCTGTTCGGCGGCCTGTTCCCAGGCGGTCTGCGGGACGATGAACTGTTCCGGCGGCGGTGGTGGCGTGACCAGCCTTTCAGAGCCAAAGGGCGCGCAGGTCCAGCTCAGAGGCGAAAACTCAGTCCCGGCATCCAGGGCGAAAGTGCAGCCGACGATGCCATGAGCGCCGCTGCCCAAACCCGACGCCAGCGCCGCCAGGCTTGAGGCGGTGGTCGCGGGAAAGCCGACGCGGAACACACCTTCCGGGCGCATCAGCGAAGCGAGAAACGGCGCATGCCGGGCATGCGCCTGAAGCAGGTGCTGGCCCAGCCCGTCGATCAACAGCAGGCAGGTCGCGGGCGACGGCGCCAGACCGAACGGATTGCGACCCTCCGCCCCCAGCCCCGACAGGATCGACTGAGTAAGACTGGCCAGCCCCGGCCACGTCAGTTCATCCGTCACTTGTGCTTGAAAAGCCATCCCTCGCCCCTCCTCCTCTGATGAACCACAAGGTTTAGCACAGCCTGTTCGATCAGCGAACACTTATGACGCTGGCCGATTGATTCCTGTTAACCAACCGGTACATTTTAGCGGGACACTCCTCCCCGACTTTTTCCCAAGAACAACAACGGAGTCTTTACCGATGAATCTGGCCAAACCGCCCGGCATTCTCGCCGGCCTTATAGGCGCGGGCATCCAGGCCTCGCGCACCCCCGCGCTGCACGAGCACGAAGGCGCCGCCCAGGGCCTGAATTACCTTTACCGGTTGATCGACCTGGACCAGCTCAAGCTCGACAGCACGGCCCTCGAAGAACTGCTGACCGCCGCCCAGTACATGGGCTTCACCGGCCTCAATATCACCTTCCCGTGCAAGCAGGCGATTCTGCCGCTGCTCGATGAACTGTCCCCGGAAGCCCGCGGCATCGGCGCGGTCAATACCGTGGTGCTCAAGGACGGCCGCCGTATCGGCCACAACACCGATTGCCTGGGCTTCGCCGAAGGCTTCCGCCGCGGCCTGACGGATGTCTCGCGTCAGCGCGTGGTGCAGATGGGCGCCGGTGGCGCAGGCGCGGCAGTGGCTCATGCCCTGCTGAGCGAAGGCGTGGAACAACTGACGGTGTTCGATGTGGAAACCGAGCGCGCGCAGGCCCTTGTGGATAACCTCAACCAGCACTTCCCGGCGGCCCCGGCGAAAGTCGGCCACGACCTGGAAAGCGCCATGGCCCAAGCCTGCGGACTGGTCAACACCACGCCGATGGGCATGGCCAAGCTGCCCGGCATGCCGGTGCCCAAGGCGCTGCTGCGGGCTGAATTGTGGGTCGCGGAAATCGTCTATTTCCCGCTGGAAACCGAACTGCTGCGCGAAGCCCGGGCGCTGGGCTGTCGCACGCTCAATGGCGGCACCATGGCGGTGTACCAGGCGGTCAAGGCGTTCGAGCTGTTCAGTGGCGTGCAGCCCGATCCGGAACGGATGACCGGGCACTTCCACAGCCTGGGTAACTGAGGACCATCGCGGGCCGCGCCCGCGATGAACACATCAGGCCTGCAGGTAACGCAGGACCGACTCGCAGATCATTTCCTTGTGCCGGGCCTTCACGGCCTGGTCCTCGAAATCGATCTGGAAGATTTCACCGAAGGTGTGACGGTTCGACACCCGGTAGAAACAGAACGAACTGATCAGCAGGTGCACATCCAGTGCATCCAGCCCCTCGCGGAACAACCCTTCGCTTGCCCCCCGAAGCAGAATCTCGTTCAGCGCCTTGAGCACCGTATTGTTCATCGAGCGAATCGCCGAAGACTGCTTCACGAACTCGCCGTGGTGCATGTTCTCGTTGCACACGATGCGCACGAAATCGACATTGCGGTCGTGGTGATCGAAGGTGAATTCGATCAGCCGGCGGATGCCCTGGCGGGGCTCCAGTTCAGCAAGGTGGAGGTTGCTTTCGGTGCTGCGGATATCGCCGTAGAGCTTCTCCAGCACTTCGACGTACAACTGCTCCTTGCTGTTGAAGTAGTAATAGATCATCCGCTTCGAGGTCTGGGTGCGCTCGGCGATGGCGTCGACGCGCGCACCGGCCAGTCCCTGATGGACGAACTCGGTGATCGCCGCCTGGAGGATGTTCTCGCGGGTTTTTTCCGGATTGTTCTTGCGACCTTTGCGTGGCGCGGTTTCGGGCGCGACGTAAAGTGCTGGAGTGGTTGTCATACGCAGCTCATGGCCTTCGATTAACCGCGCAATTATGGGCCTCGGTTGCGTCAGAAGAAAGCCTTGCAGGTGTAGGGGATTTTGCATTGACCCCATCGCGAGCTCGCTCCTACAACTATAGGAGCGAGCTTGTCGGGGGCGCCGAACCGTCGCGATGTACGCTCAATCGAATCAGAGCTTGGCGTGCCGCAACCCGCCCGCCCGGGCCTTGGCCATCGCCGCCAGGCGCACCGCCACGTTCGCCGCGCCATACCCGGCATAACCATTGCGCCGCTGAATCACCTCGAAGAAGAAACGCTCCTCGAACGGTTCGGTGTAGACGTGGAACAGCTCGCCACCGTTGGCATCACGGTCATACAGCACGTTGTAGTACGCCAGCTCGCTGAGGAACTCGTCGTCGAAATCAAAACGCGCGGCGAGGTCGTCGTAGTAGTTCAGCGGAATGTCCAGCAGGGCCACGCCGGCTTCCTTGGCACGCTTGACCGCGGAGAAGATGTCCTCGCAGTCGAAAGCGATATGGTGCACGCCCGAACCACGGTAGTTGGACAGCGCATGGGAGATCGCGGTGTTGCGGTTCTCGGAGATGTTCAGCGGCAGGCGAATGGTGCTGCACTTGCTGCGCAGGGCGCGGCTCTTCACCAGGCCATACGGGTCGGGCAACACCACTTCGTCGTCAGCGGTGAAGTCCAGCAGGCTTTTGTAGAACAGCACCCAGTTATCCAGGCTGTCGGCCGGCAGGGCCATGGCCATGTGGTCGATGCGGGTCAGGCCGAGGCTGGTCGGTGCCGGCTGGCCGTTGAGGCTGAAGTCGGTGTCGTAGATGGTGCGGCCATCGACATCCTGGTCCACCAGGTAGATCAGGCTGCCGTCCGGCGCGCGCACTGCCGCCAGCTCACGCTCGTTCGGGCCGACCAGGCCGCGATAAGGCTGGCCGTGATAAGCCACGGCGCGGGCCAGGGCCTTGGCGCTGTCCTTGACCCGCACGGCCGTGGCGCACAGCGACGGGCCGTGGCTTTCGAAGAAGTTGTGGGCGAAGGAATAGGGCTCGGCGTTGAGGATCAGGTTGATATCGCCCTGACGCAGCAAGCTGACGTTCTTCGAACGGTGCTGGCCAACGCGGGCGAAGCCCAGTTGCTCCAGCCAGTTGCCGAGCTTGGCGCCCAGCGCGTCGTCCACGGCGAATTCAAGGAATTCGATGCCGTCGTAAGCGCCGACCGGTGGCGTGCTGAACAGCAGGTCCGGCTCGACGGCCACTTCGGGCGCGACCTGGGCCAGACGCTCGCGGGTCTTCTCTTCCAGGTACAGCAACGAGCGCAGGCCGTCGGCGGCGTTGGCCCGTGGCGGCGCGGCGCGGAATCCATCGTTGAAGATTTCCAGCGACAGCGGGCCGCGATAACCGGCCTGCAGGATCGGGGCGAGGAACGCCGGCAGGTCGAATTCGCCCTGGCCGGGGAAGCAGCGGAAATGCCGGCTCCACTCCAGCACGTCCATCGCCAGGATCGGCGCGTCGGCCATCTGCACGAAGAAGATCTTGTCACCCGGAATCTTGGCGATGCCGCTCGGGTCGCCTTTGATCGAGTAGGTGTGGAAACTGTCGAGAATCATGCCCAGGCTGCGGTGATCGGCCTCGCGCACGATGTCCCAGACCTGCTCCCACTGGTTGACATGACGCCCCCAGGCCAACGCTTCGTAACCGATGCGCAGATCACGGGCGCCGGCACGTTCGGCCAGCAGGCGCAGGTCGTCCACCAGAATCTGCCGCTCGCCCAGGGCGTCGGCGGCGACGTTGCTGCAGACCAGCACCAGATCGGTGCCCAGTTCCTGCATCAGGTCGAACTTGCGCTCGGCGCGGTCGAGGTTGCGCGACAGACGGTCGCGGCGGCAGCCCTCGAAGTCGCGGAACGGCTGGAACAGGGTGATCGCCAGGCCCAGATCGGCGCAGCGCTGGCGGATCTCACGGGGGCTGCCGTCGTAGTACAGAAGGTCGTTTTCGAAAATCTCCACGCCGTCGAACCCGGCGGCGGCAATGGCTTCGAGCTTTTCTGGCAAAGTGCCGCTCAAGGACACGGTGGCAATCGAACGCTGCATCTTCAGTCTCCAACGGGCAGGCAGTGCCCCAACTGTGACGAATTATTGGCCGGCGCGGAAAACACCTCAACCAAAAGGTACGAACCGGTTAGTTTTGTGTGCGATTATCGCCCGAAATGCGCTGTGACGAATTGACCCTTTTTTGAGCAGTGCGCACCATTTCCATCCATGAAGCGGGTACTCATCGGCCACCTGACCGGGACGATCCTGCCAAGTAATCCACATGCACTACGTTTTCTTGCGTCACCCAGGCTCGACCCATAAACATAAAAATACGGGTAACCCACGATGATACAAAGCTCCAGCAATCCCGCAGCCCAGCCTCTGGGCAACACCCCGCACGCAGGAATGGGCGACAAGATCCGCGGCGCCATGGCCGTGGGCAAGACCCGCTGGGTCATGCTTGCCCTGGTGTTCTTCGCCACCACCCTGAACTACATCGACCGCGCCGCCCTCGGCGTCATGCAGCCCATCCTGGCCAAGGAAATGAGCTGGACGGCGATGGACTACGCCAACATCAACTTCTGGTTCCAGGTCGGCTACGCCATCGGCTTCGTGCTGCAGGGCCGCTTGATCGACAAGGTCGGCGTGAAGAAGGTGTTCTTCTGCGCCGTACTGCTCTGGAGCCTGGCTACCGGCGCTCACGGCCTGGCCACCTCGGCGGTCGGCTTCATGGTCTGCCGGTTCATTCTCGGCCTGACCGAAGCGGCCAACTACCCGGCCTGCGTCAAGACCACCCGCCTGTGGTTCCCGGCCGGTGAGCGCGCCGTCGCCACCGGTATCTTCAACGCCGGCACCAACGTTGGCGCCATGTTCACGCCGATGCTGCTGCCACTGATCCTCACCGTGTGGGGCTGGCAGGCCGCGTTCATGGCCATGGGCGCACTGGGTCTGGTCTGGGTCACCTTCTGGGGCCTGAAGTACTTCAACCCTGAAGAACACCCGACCGTGAGCAAAGCCGAACTGGCTTACGTCCAAGGCGAAGCCGAACCTGAGCAGAAAGGCGTGCCGTTCTCGCGCATCCTGCGTATGCGTGGCACCTGGGCCTTCGCCCTGGCCTACTCGATCACCGCGCCGGTGTTCTGGTTCTACCTGTACTGGCTGCCACCGTTCCTGAACCAGCAATACAGCCTGGGCATCAGCGTTACCCAAATGGGTATCCCGCTGATCGTGATCTACCTCAGTGCCGACTTCGGCAGCGTCGGCGGCGGCATCCTCTCCTCGTTCCTCATCGGACGCGGCGTGGCACCGGTCAAGGCGCGCCTGATGTCGATGGCCCTGTTCGCCGCCACCATCATCGGCGTGATCTTCGCCGCCGGCGCCAGCAGCCTGTGGATCGCGGTACTGGCCATCTCCCTGGCGATCGCCGCGCACCAGGCCTGGACCGCCAACATCTGGAGCTTGGTGATGGACTACACGCCCAAGCACATGATGAGCACGGTGTTCGGCTTCGGCGGCATGTGCGCAGCCATCGGCGGCATGTTCATGACCCAGATCGTCGGCTACGTGCTGACCGTCACCAACAACAACTACAGCATCCTGTTCACCATGATCCCGGCGATGTACTTCATTGCCCTGACCTGGATGTACTTCATGGCACCGCGCAAAGTGCCTAAAGTCGACATCTGATTCCTCCGCAACATGACGCGGGGCCTGCCCTCTCCGGCAACGGAGCGGGGCCGGCCCCGCGGTCGTTTCAGCGCCGCCGTTGCAACCAGGCCGCCGCCAGCCCGCTCAGGCAGACCACGGCGATACCGGTCATGCCCCACAGGTCCGGCCGCTGGCCGAACAGCACGATGCCCATCAACCCGGCAAACACGATCTGACAATAGCTGAACGGCGCCAGCATCGCCGGGGTAAACAGCGCACCACCGGGGTGCACGATCACCAGCACGCCAACGAAACTCGCCAGCACCGCCAGCCATTGCCCGCGCGTCACCCGCTCCTTGAGCAGCGGCATCGACAGCGCCGTGACCATCAGCGGCGCAAGGAAGTTGACCGCCGTCGCCTCGGCCAGCGGCAGGTACTGCAACGCCTTGGTAAACAGCAAACTGCAACCGAGCAGACACAACGCCCGCGCCGCCTGCAGACCCGGTCGACGCGTGCGCAAGCCACGCAAACCGGCCCGTGGCAGGAAGATCCCGAGCATCAACAAGGTGTGTACGAGGTAGCGCGCCCAGACCACCCAGACAATCGGGTAGAACCCCGAAAGGTACTTGGACATGGCGTCATGGCTGGAAAACAGAAAGGTCGCGACAACGACCAGGAGGATGCCTTTGAACGGCTGGCTGAGAGGGGGCATGGACGGGCTCGGGTCGATGATTTCGCGAAGGGCTCGGCCGAGCAAGGGTCAGGCCAGGCGGCGCCCGACCTCACCGATGCGCGGGTGACTACAGCACCTGACTGAGAACCTGGCGCGTCTTGTCCAGCGCCCATTGCGCGCGCTCCAGCGCCGGGACGCCCTGCTCCAGCAACTGCCGGGTGGGGATTTCCAGGCTCAACGGAATGTCGGGGGAAACGCTGGTGAGCAACCCGCGCAGGTCGCAATCGCCATCACCGGGGAACCGCCGCTCGTTACGCGCCTGGCGCAGGATCTCGGCCATATCGTCCGGCCGTGGCCCGGCCACATCGCACAGTTGCAGGTAACGCATGCGCGAGGCCGGCACCTGGCGCAGGTCTTCCAGGCGCGAGGCGGAACGGTCGAAGTGGAAAGCGTCGACCAGCACGCAGCCGTTTTCACGCCCGGCGTTCTCGACGATACGCAGGGCCTCGGTGAGGTTCTTCGCGTCGGTCCAGGGCATAAATTCCAGGTGCGGGTGAATGCCGTATTTCGCGGCCAGATCGCAGAGGGCGGCGAAGTTTTCGGTCATCCGCGCCGGGTCTGGGTCATTGCCGGCCACCAGCAGTTCGGTGGCGCCGAATTCGGCACCGACCGCCAGCAGCGCGTCGAAATCAGCGACGCGGGTTTCCGGCTTGAGGCGGAGGATTTCCACGTCCATCACCTTGATGCCGGTATCGCGCAGGCGCTCGGCGGTCTGCCGGCGCAGGTCGGCATCGCGGACCAGCGGGAAATGGTGTTCTTCCGGCGTGGCCGGCTCCAGGCGCAGGCCGACATGGCTGTAGCCGGCGCGGGCGGCGACCTCGACCATTTCCGGTGGCGACAGTTCGAGGACAGTCAGGGCGGCCAGGGACAGGACTCGTTGACTCATTGGCGGGCATCTCTTGGGGTTGTTGTTCTGGATGCGAATATTTAGAACTTGGTTCCAGTTTCAATGCAAGCAGAAAAAAACCGATGAGCGCCTGAACAGGTCAGGTGGTTTGTATGGCCCTAAGCAGAAATCAGACGAACAACTCAGACGCCGGACTCGCCGCCGACAACTCCTGCGTCGTCGCCAGCAACGCCGCCGACAGCTCATGCATCCGCGCCTCGGTCATCCGCGCCGTCGGCCCGGCAATGCTCACCACGCCCACCGCATGCCCGTCGCGCGGATCCGCCACCACCGCCGCCAGCGCCGACATGCCCACCGCAGAGCTCTCCACCACCCAGGCATAGCCATGTTCACGGGCCACGCGCAGGCGCTCGAGCAACTCGGCATTGGACTTCGGCGCATTCGGCCCGAAGTTCTCGCGCGGCCCCACGCCCTGGCGTTCCACCAGCAACAACGCCTGGGCGTCGCTGAGGCTGGCCAGCCACGCATGCCCCGATGCGCTGTAGAACAACGGCGCATCACGGCCCATGTCCGGGTCGTAGCGCAGCCCGGAGCGAGCGCCCTGGGATTTGGCGATCCAGGTCTGCCGCTCGCCGTCGATCACGCCCAGGCGCACCAGTTCGCCGCTCTGCCGCGCCAGCTCATCGAGGATCGGCTGGACGATGTCCGCGCCGCTGTTGGCCAGGTAGCGAAAGCCCTGCGCCACCAGCCGGGTGCTTAGCAGGTAGCGGCTGTTCTCGGGATTCTGCCGCACGTAACCCAGGCGGATCAGCTCGGCGAGCATGCGGTGGGTCGCGCTCTTCGGAATGTCCAGTTGCTCGGCCAGGGCCTGCATCGGCAACCCGCGAGGTTCGCTGGTAAGGCTTTCGATAAGGCTGAGCGCGCGTTCGATCTGACTGCCGGCCATGGTCATGGTCCCTGAAAATGTTGCCGAATTCTAAAGAGCGCCGGACAAAGCGCAAACCACTGTTCGATCTTCGCCCAACTTCGCGACACAACGCTTGGCAGCGCCGAGGCGATCAGAGAATATGGAATCATGTTCCAAAAACAACAATCCAGCCTTTTCTCCGAGGACGCTCCATGACTGCCCTTCCCTCACACGCCCGCACAGTGGACTGCGATGTCCTGGTGATCGGTTCCGGCGCCGCCGGCCTCAGCGCTGCGGTCACTGCCGCCTGGCACGGGCAGAAGGTCATCGTGGTGGAGAAAGACCCGGTCTTCGGCGGCGCCACCGCCTGGTCCGGTGGCTGGATGTGGGTGCCGTGCAACCCGCTGGCGCGCCGCGCCGGCATCGTCGAGGACCGCTCGGCGCCGCGTACCTACCTGGAACACGAACTCGGCGAGCGCTTCAACGCGCCGCTGATCGACGCCTTCCTCGAAGCCGCGCCGAACATGGTGAGCTTTTTCGAGAAACACACTGCGCTGCAGTTCGCCGACGGCAACGGCATTGCCGACATCCACGGCGACACGCCCGGCGCCGGCACGGGCGGTCGTTCGGTGATCGCCGCGCCCTACGACGGGCGCAAGGCCGGCAAGTTGCTCAAGCGCCTGCGCCGGACCATGCGCGAAACCTCGTTCTGGGGCATGCCGATCATGGCCGGCAAGGACCTCGGCGCCTTCCTCACCCTGACCCGCTCCTGGCGCTCGCTGCTGCACGTGACCCGGCGCATCGGCAAACACCTGATCGACCTCGCCACCCACGGCCGCGCCCTGCACCTGGTCAACGGCGTGGCCTTGATTGCGCGCCTGGCGAAATCCGCCGAAGACCTCGGCGTGCTGCTCTGGGAGTCGGCGCCCGCGCGGCGCCTGCTACATGAGCATGGCCGGGTCAGCGGTGCGGTGGTGCAGACCGCCAACGGCGAAGTGACCATCAATGCCCGCGCCGTGGTCCTCGCCGCCGGCGGCTTCCCCAACGACATCGAACGCCGCAAGGCGATGTTCCCGCGCACGCCAACCGGCCACGAGCACCTGGCCCTGCCGCCGCTCGCCGCCAATGGCGACGGCCTGCGCCTGGGCGAGAGCGTCGGCGGCCGCGTCGCCGACGACCTGCACAGCCCGGTGGCCTGGGCGCCAGTGTCGAAGGTGCCGTACAAGGACGGCAGCGCCGGCCATTTCCCGCACATCATCGAACGCGGCAAGCCGGGGATCATCGGTGTGCTGAGCAACGGCCAGCGCTTCGTCAACGAAGCCGGCGGCTACTACGACTACGTCAGCGCCATGGTCGCCGCCGCGCCGGGCGAGAAGGTCGAGTCCTGGCTGATCTGCGACCACACCTTCCAGCGCCGCTACGGCTTGGGCATCGCCCGCCCGTTCCCGCTGCCGACCTCGGCGCTGGTGCGCAACGGCTACCTCAAGCGCGTGGACAGCCTGCACGACCTGGCCAACCAATGCGGCATCGACGCCCGCGGCCTGCTCGACACCGTCAGCGAATACAACCGCCACGCCGAGCGCGGTGAAGATCCGCAATTCGGGCGCGGCACCACCCTCTACAACCGCAAACAGGGCGACGCCCTGCACGGCCCCAACCCGTGCGTGGCGCCCATCGAGAAAGGCCCGTTCTACGCGGTCAAGGTCGAGCCCGGTTGCTTCGGCACCTTCGCCGGGCTGCGCACCAACGAACACGCGCAAGTGCTGGACGCCCGTCAGCAGCCCATCGAAGGCCTCTACGCTGCTGGTTGCGACATGGCCAGCATCATGGGCGGGCACTACCCCGCCGGCGGCATCAACCTCGGCCCGGCGGCGACCTTCGGCTACATCGCCGCACGCCACATCAGTGGCGTCAGCGCCTACGAATGATCAGTTGAAGCGTTGCCCGGAAATCGCCGGGTGATAGATCGGCTGGACCTTGTTCCCCGCAGGGTCCAGCAGGTGGAAGCTCCAGGTGCCATCGCCATGGGCGAACGGCGTGTCCAGCAAGGTCACGCCGCATTCCTTGAGATAGCCATACCAGGCGTGCAATTCGTCCAGGCTGTCGACCACGAAACCGTAATGATCCACCGCCTGCGCCCCGCTGCTGGGGGCGAAGGCGCGGCCCAGCGACAGGTTGTCGTTGCCGCAGGTGAGATAGACCAGGTCTTCGTGGGCACGGTGCAGCACCTCCATCCCCAGCACATCGACATAGAAGCGCTCACAGACTTCAAGGTTCGGCACCAGAATCGCGATATGACGCAGGCCGTTGAGGCGGCTTGGACGAACAGGCATGGTTTCGGCTCCGTTTTTGTATACAATTTTTCGCAAATATAAGACAAAACGGAGTTCGACGTGTACAGCCTTCTACTCAAGACCCAGCTTCAGCCCGGTAGCCTGGAGCAATTCATGGATGCGATGAGCGTCAATGCCGCCAGTTCGGTGCGCGACGAACCGGGGTGTCTGGTGTTCGATGTGGTGCGGGACAGGAGTGCGCCGGATCTGGTCTGGCTGTATGAGGTGTACACGGATGAGGCGGCCTTCGAGGCCCATCTGCTGACGCCGCATTTCCTCGCCAGCCGGCCATTGGTGGACCCGCTGATCGTGCGGCAGGAGGTAATCGAGGGGGATGTGCTGGCGTTCAATGCCACGCGGGGATGACAGGTATTTGGGACCACCTTGTGGTCCCAAACAAAGAAGACTCCGATCAGAAATCGAAGAACACCGTCTCACCCTCACCCTGAATCCGGATATCAAAGCGATACGCCGTCTTCCCGTTCAACTCGCAACGCTTGGCCACCAGGGTGGCGCGACGCTGTGGCTGCTCGATCAGGTTCAGCACCGGGTCCTTGGCGTTCGCCTCGGCTTCGTCATCGAAGTACAGACGGGTCTGCAGGTGGATGTTGATCCCCCGGGCAAACAGGCTGACGTTGATGTGCGGCGCCATCGGCACGCCGGCGGCGTTGTTCGCCACGCCGGGCTTGACGGTGTGCATGGTCCACTCGCCTTCGTCGAAGGTGGTGGCGGTGCGCCCGAAACCGTTGAACGCATTTTCCACGTTGTAATCGGTGTTGTAGGCGCCGGTGTGGTCGGCCTGCCAGAACTCCACGAAGGAGTCGCGGACCAGGTGGCCATTACCGTCATAGACGTTGCCGAACACCACGATGTGCTCGCCCGGCGCGCCTTCGCGGGCCATCTGGCTCCAGATTTCCTGAGCGCGGGGCGGGTTACCGGCGGCCGCCAGGGCCAGGCCGATGTGGACGTAAGGGCCGGCGGTCTGCGAAGGGGTTTCCGGCAGCAGTTCGATAGGCATGACTGGACTCCTCTCAGCGGTTTTCGAAGTGGGTCTTGCGCTCGCCGCGCAACACGATGTCGAAGCGGTACGCCAGGCAATCCATCGGATTGGCGTTACCCATGTCCAGGCGCGCGATCAGGCGCTGAACGGCGTCCGGGTTGGCGATGGACTTGACGATCGGGCACAGCGGGATCAGCGGGTCGCCTTCGAAATACAGCTGGGTGATCAGACGCGTGGAGATCGACGGGCCGCTGATCGACACGTGGATGTGCGCCGGACGCCAGTCGTTCGGGCCGTTGCGCCATGGGTACGGGCCCGGCTTGATGGTGCGGAAGCTGTAGAAACCTTCGCTGTCGGTCAGTGCACGGCCGACACCACCGAAGTTGGGGTCCAGCGGCGCCAGGTAGCGGTCGTTCTTGTGGCGATAGCGGCCGCCAGCGTTGGCCTGCCACATTTCAACCAAAGTGTTGGGAATCGGCTTACCGTATTGATCGAAAACACGACCAGCAACGATGATGCGCTCGCCGACAGGCAGGCCACCGTTGTTGAAGTTCAGCAGCAGGTCGTTGTCGTGCTCACCGAAACCCAGGTGGGAAAAGTTCGGGCCGGTGCTTTCGCTGATGGACTGCGGAATGCTGACCAGCGCCTGGCTCGGCGAGCGGGCGATGGAGGTCTTGTAGTCCGGGGTGAAGGCTTTTGGATGCCAGTTTCGATCACGGATAACGAAGCGACTGGTGTCTGTAGCAGACATGCCGTTCTCCTGTTCTTGGATTTATGGAGAGCCCGATCAGGACGGGCGAGGTGGTGTGACAAAGTGTCTCGCGGACCAGCCCCGGCGAATACTGAAAAGAACACCGACAGACATAACCATTTGGTTATGAATAACGAGTTAGCCTCCTTGACCAAGGGTCGTGGGCTAACCTTTCATGGCAATAAATCCACCCGGGAGAGACAACCCATGCAATGGCGAAAAGGCAGACGCAGCGACAACGTGGTCGATGCACGGGGCGACAGCCCGGGCGGTCCGCGCTTCGGTGGCGGCAAGGGCCTCACCCTCGGCGCGGTGGTGCTGATCGTCGGTATCGGCCTGCTCACCGGGCAAGACCCGATGCAGATCCTCGGCCAACTCGCCGGACAAATGGAACAAGGCGCCCCGACACAAACCCAGACTGGCCAGAAGCCGGCGGCCAATGACGAAGGCAGCCAGTTCGTCGCCAGCATCCTCGGCGACACCGAAGACACCTGGCGGGCGCTCTTCGCCCAGGCCGGCAAGCAATACAAGGACCCGAAACTGGTGCTGTTCAGCGGCCAGGTGAAATCCGCCTGCGGCTTCGCCACCTCGGCCACCGGCCCGTTCTACTGCCCGGCGGACCAGCAGGTGTACCTGGACATGAGCTTCTTCCGCGAAATGGAACAACGCTTCGCCGCCGCTGGCGACTTCGCCCAGGCCTACGTGATCGCCCACGAGGTCGGCCACCATGTGCAGACGCTGCTGGGCGTCTCGGCCAAGGTCGACACGGCGCGGCGCAGCGGCCAGCGGGTCGAGGGCGCCAACGGCCTGCTGGTGCGTCAGGAATTGCAGGCCGACTGCCTGGCCGGGGTCTGGGCCTATCAGGCGCAGCAACGGCACAACTGGCTGGAACCGGGCGACGTCGAAGAAGCCCTCAACGCCGCCAACGCCATCGGCGACGACCGCCTGCAGCAACAGGGTCAGGGCCGCGTGGTTCCCGACTCGTTCACCCACGGCACTTCGGCGCAGCGAGTACGCTGGTTCAAGGCCGGTTTCGGCAAGGGTGATATCAACCAGTGCGACACCTTCAACGCCAAGGCGCTCTGATAATCCCCCTGCAAATACCCCTTCTTTTTCCATCCACAGCCCCGCACTTGCGGGGCTTGTCACATTTTGTTGAGTGTTTTTGTCGGTTTTACTGAAAAAGCGTTTCAGCTCCCCGTCTTATCGCCGATAAAAGCTCCTCAACATCCGCTGGCCTCCAAGAAAAACAAATCATCAGCGACCCGATTACACCTTTTCCTGGAGGGAACCCATGAATAGTTGGTTTGCCAACATCAGCGTCAACCTGAAACTCGGCCTGGGCTTCGGCCTGGTCCTGCTGCTGACCGCCTTGCTTGCACTGACCGGCTGGAACAGCCTCGACAGCCTGATCCAGCGCAGCAACTGGATGAGCGACATCACCCGCCTCAACAGCGACCTGACCAACCTGCGGGTCGCGCGCCTGCAATACATGCTGGCCAACGGCGACGACGACGCCGCCGGCAACGTGCAGGTCAAGCTCAATGAATTCAGCCAGCAACAGCAACGCTTGCTGAAGACCTTCAAGAGCCCGGAAAACGTCAAGCTGCTGGAAGAGCAGGCGCAGATCATCAGCGCCTATCAGGTCTCGCTGAACAAGATGCGCGCCACCTACAAGGCCAGCGCGACCGCCCGCAGCGACCTGGAAACCACCGCCGCTACCGCCCTGCAACTGATCGAGGGCATCAACCGCGACGTGCTCACCCAGCCGGACAGCGATTCCGCCCGCCTGGAGCAATACCGCGCCGCCAGCGCCGCCAAGGAGCAACTGCTGCTGGTACGCCTGGAAGTCCGCGGCTACATCGCCGACAACACCGCGCAAAGCGAACAGACCGCCCTGCGCCAACTGGACAGCGCGCTGGACCAGGCCCGCCAGCTGAGCCGCGCCCTGCCCAACGAGACCGCGCGCATCCAGCAGTTCGAAACGGCCTTGAGCGGCTATCGCGATGCCCTCAACCGCTACAAGGCGGCTATCGCCGAGATCGGCGTAGCGCGCCAGGAAATGACCGCGCAGGGCTACGACATCGTCAATCGCAGCGAAGCCCTCTACAAGATCCAGCTCGAGCGCCGCGACGCCGAAAGCGCCCAAGCCAGCACCCTGCAACTGATCGCAACCCTGCTGGCACTGCTCACCGGCATCGTCGCTGCGGTGCTGATCACCCGCCAGATCACCCGCCCGCTGCGCCAGACCCTGGACGTGGTCGAGCGCATCGCCGCCGGCGACCTGACCCACGAACTGCGCGTCACCCGCCGCGACGAAATGGGCGTGCTGCAACAAGGCATCCAGCGCATGGGCACGACCCTGCGCGAGTTGATCAGCGGCATCCGTGATGGCGTCACACAAATCGCCAGCGCCGCCGAAGAACTCTCCGCAGTGACCGAGCAGACCAGCGCCGGCGCCAACAACCAGAAAGTCGAGACCGATCAGGTCGCCACCGCCATGCACGAAATGGCGACCACCGTGCAGGAAGTCGCGCGTAACGCCGAGCACGCTTCCGAAGCCGCAACCGACGCCGACAAGCAGGCCCGGGCCGGCGATCAGGTGGTGTCGCAAGCCATCGCCCAGATCGAAAAACTCGCGGGCGAAGTGGAGCGCTCCACTCAAGCCATGGCGCAGTTGCAGCAAGAAAGCCAGAAGATCGGCAGCGTCATGGACGTGATCAAGTCGGTGGCCGAACAGACCAACCTGCTGGCCCTCAACGCCGCCATCGAAGCGGCCCGTGCCGGCGAGGCCGGACGTGGTTTCGCGGTGGTCGCGGATGAAGTCCGCGGGCTGGCCCAGCGCACCCAGAAATCCACCGAAGAAATCGAAGAACTGGTCGCCGGCCTGCAGAGCGGCACCCAGCAGGTGGCCAACATCATGCTCGGCAGCCGCAGCCTGACCGACAGCGGCGTCGAACTGACGCGCAAGGCCGGCACCTCACTGGAAAGCATCACCCGTGTGGTGTCCGACATCCAGTCGATGAACCAGCAGATCGCCGCAGCAGCCGAACAGCAGAGCGCCGTGGCCGAAGAAATCAGCCGCAGTATCTTGAGCGTGCGGGATGTGTCGGAACAGACAGCGGCGGCGAGCGATGAGACGGCGGCGTCCAGTGTCGAGCTGGCGCGGCTGGGGAATCAGTTGCAGTTGATGGTGAGTCACTTCCGGGTGTGAGCATGAGGCTCCAGTCAGGAGACCGGGTAATGGCGACCAGATGCTAGTCGACAGTTTTTCAGCGTTCTCAAGACCGAGCGCCGCGCGGGCGGCGCTCGATCTCAAGAACGCTGGAAAACTTCGGGCTAGCGCCTAGTGGCCATTACTCGATCTTTTGACAAGCGCCTTCTAGCCATTACCTGACCACCTGCCCTACCCCTCTCCCCCGCGGATCCGAAGCCGTCTCCAGCTTGGTCCCCATCACCCGGATCGCCTGCACATCGCCCATCTCCCAGCCCTGGTCCTCAAGGGTGTAGCCCATCTTTTTCAACTCCTGCGCCACCTCACCGGTGAGCGGTGCATACGCGTCGAAATAGATGGTGTCCTTCGGCAACAACTGGTGATGCACCCGCTGCGCCGCGACGGCTTTTTCCAGTGGCAGGTTGAAGTCATACAGGTTGTTCAGCACCTGGAAGATCGAGGTGAAGATCCGCGAACCGCCCGGCGTGCCCAGCACCAGCGTGACCTGCCCATCGCGGGTCACCAGGCTCGGGCTCATGGACGAGAGCATGCGCTTGCCCGGCTCGATGGCATTGGCATCGCCGCCCACCACGCCAAAGGCGTTGGCCACCCCCGGCTTGGAGCTGAAGTCGTCCATTTCATCGTTGAGCAGGAAGCCCGCGCCCTTGACCACCATGCCGCTGCCGTAGTCCCAGTTCAGGGTGTAGGTGTTGCTCACCGCGTTGCCCTGGTTGTCGACGATGGAGAAGTGGGTGGTCTGGTGCGGCTCCAGCCCCGGCCGGACTTTATCGGTCTCGGAAATCGCGTTCGGGTTGACCTCCTTGGCCCGCCGCGCCAAGTACTCGGGCGCCACCAGTTCCGCCACCGGCACCTTGGCAAAGGCCGGGTCGCCGAGGTAATCGGCGCGGTCGGCGAACACCCGTTTTTCGATCTCGGCCAGCAGGTGGATATAGCGCGCCGAGTTCAGTTCGACGCCCTTGAAGTCAGCCGCACGCTGCTCCTTGATGCCCAGCAGTTGGGCCAGGGCGATACCGCCCGAGCTGGGCAGCGGCGCGGTGTAGACCGTGTTGCCGCGCCAGTCGATGCGCATCGGCTCGCGCCACACCGCCTTGTAGTCCTTGAGGTCGTCCTTGCTGATCAGGCCGTTGCTGGCCTGCATCTGCGCCACCAGCAGGTCGGCGGTCTTGCCCTGGTAGAACTCGCTGACGCCCTTGTCGGCGATGCGTTCCAGGGTCTGCGCCAGCTCCGGCTGCTTGAAGGTTTCGCCGACCTTCATCTGGCCGAAGTAGTCGTTGAAGTTGGTGCTGTCCTTGAACAATCCCAACGCATCTTCGCGGTACTGGTATTGCTTGGCGGCGACCTTGAAGCCGTTCTTCGCGTAGCCCACCGCCGGGGTCAGCAGTTCGGACCAAGGCAACTTGCCGAATTTCTGGTGCGCTTCCCACAAGCCCATCACCGTACCGGGCACACCAGCAGCGCGGGCACCGACCAGGCTCAGGTTCTCGATGATCTCGCCCTTCTCGTCCAGGTACATGTTGCGCGTGGCGGCCTTGGGCGCCACTTCGCGGTAGTCGAGGAAATACGCTTTGCCGTCCACGTACAGGGTCATGAACCCGCCGCCACCGATATTGCCGGCTTCGGGGTAGGTGACCGCGAGGGTGAAGGCCGTGGCGACTGCGGCGTCCACCGCGTTGCCGCCCTTCTTGAGGATGTCGGCGGCAACCTGTGCGCCATATTGATCGGGAGCGGCAACGGCGCCGCCTTCCAGGGTGACTGCATAAGCCGATGCGCTGGCGAGAATCGCCGCACCGAGGCCCAAGGTTCGAAACATCACAACGCGCATAAAACGTCCTTGGTGTTGTTTTCGTTGAACAACCAGTAAGGACTATGAAGGACGAGTTTTCAAACGCGAACCGACGTTTCGTCAGCAGGCGTAGGCCGCCAGCTTGCGCTGGATGAAATCGAGGAAGCACTGGATGCGCAGCGCCAGTTGCGAGTTGCGGTAATACACCGCGTTGATCGGCTGCCGGTAGCCGCTGTTGAATTCGCCGAGCAGCACCTGCAAGCGGCCGTGGCGGATGTCTTCGTGAGTCATGAAATGCGACAGGCAGGCAATGCCATCGCCGGCCAGCGCCAGTGCGCGCAGGGTTTCGCCGCTGGAGGCGGACAGGTCCGGGCGGATCAGCAAGCGGTCGCCCTCGACATGACGCAGCGGCCAGTGGTTGAGGGTTTCGGTCTGGGTGAAACCGAGCAAGGTATGCCCGGCGAGGTCTTCGACCCGCTGCGGCGTGCCGTGGCGTTCGAGGTATTCAGGACTGGCTAGCAGGTTCAGCGGGCTGCAGCCGAGCGAGCGAGCATGCAGGCTGGAGTCGGCCAGATCACCGATGCGGATCGCCACGTCGGTGCTCTGCTCCAGCAGGTCGATGATCAGGTCGCTGGTGTTCAGCTCCAACTGGATCTGCGGGTAGAGCGCGCGAAACTCCGCTACCCACGGCACGATGGCATGCAGCATGAACGGCAGCGCCGCATTGATGCGCAGGCGCCCGGACGGCGTCTGCTGATGCCGGGAAAGGTGGTCTTCCAGATCATCCATCTGTTCGAGAATGGACTTGGCCCGCTCGAAGAAATACCGCCCCTCTTCGGTCAGGTCCATGCGCCGCGTGGTGCGGTTGATCAACGTGGTGCCGAGCTTGGCTTCCAGCCGCGACAGGGTGCGGCTGATCGCCGAGGGCGTCTGCCCGCCCTGCTCGGCGGCGGCGGAAATCGAGCCGCACTCGATCACCGAGACGAACACCTGCAACTCATCGGACCTGGCTTTCACGGGGCTACCTCACGACACACGACGCGCAGAGTGATAGCCCGTCGCAGCCAGCGACGCAAGTCGCATCAGGCCTCGACGCCAAACACCTTCGCCAGGTGCGCTTCATACGCGGCGACCGCGGCCGGCACGTTCGGGCGCTTCATCACATCCACCGCCAGGTAGGTCGGCAGGCCACTCATGCCGAGGAATTGGTTGGCCTTGTGGAACGGGAAGTACACCGCGTCCACGCCCTTGCCTTCGAAGAAGTCGGTCGGGTCGTCGAACGCCTGCTGCGGCGCGTTCCAGGTCAGCGAAAGCATGTACTGCTTGCCGTGGATCAGGCCGCCGCTGCCGTACTTCTGCGAGGCATCGGAGCGGGTCCGACCATCGCTGGCGTAAAGGCTGCCGTGGCCGGCGGTGAAGACTTCGTCGAGGTACTGCTTGACGGTCCACGGCGCCCCCATCCACCAACCAGGCATCTGGTAGACGATGACGTCGGCCCAGAGGAATTTCTCGACCTCTTCCTGATTGTCGTAGCCGCCGTCGATATAGGTGGTCTTCACGTCGAAGCCGGCGCGGTCGAGAAAGGCCAGGGCCGTCTCATGCAGGGTTTCGTTCAGGCGGCCATCGGAGTGGGCGAATTTCTTGCCACCGTTGAGCAACAGGACCTTTTTCATCATTTGCCTCATCTGTCGGGGTCCTGCCGGGCGTCTGGCCTGGGGACCGGGATAACTGGATGGCGGCAGATTAATGAGGCCAGGGCTACGGAAAAACCCACGCGCGGGCAAAATACTTTTGCCTTAAAAGCACGAATTGACCGCTTATTAATGAAATAAAATCAGCATCCCATTCAACGGAGGTCACCCCATGAGCGAACCCTATGGCTTTATCCTCAAAGCCAAGACCCGTCCGGAAAAAGCCGAGGCTTTCGAGGCGTTGTTCCGTGGCTACGTCGAGCCAAGCCGTGCCGAACCCGGCTGCATCGAGTACCACATGCTGCGCGACAAGGAAGACCCGAGCCTGTTCGTGTTCTACGAAATCTGGGCCAGCAAGGCGGCGCTGGACGTGCACTCGGCCCTGCCGCACATGCAGCAGTTCTCCGAGCAGCGCATGGATTACCTGGAACGGGATTTCGATATCCAGTTGATCGAGATGCTCAGCGAGTCCTCGGCTAACCGTTGATCATCAGGTGCGCGCCGAGCAGGCCCAGGCCGATGAAGAAGCAGCGCTTGAACAGCGCCGCGCTGATGCGTTGGCGCAGCCATTGGCCAAACAGCATGCCCAGCAGCGCCGGCGCCAGCACCAGCAGCGAGGCCCCCAACGCCTCGCCGCCCAGCGCGTCCTGCCCGGCCAGACCGATGGCGAGCGCCACGGTGGACACCGTGAACGACAGGCCGAGGGCCTGAACCCGCTCATCGCGGTCCAGGTCCAGCGCTTGCAGATAAGGCACCGCCGGAATCACGAACACCCCGGTCGCGGCGGTGATCAGCCCGGTCACTGCGCCACACAGCGGCCCCAGCCAGCGCTCTTGCCCCGGCTTCAGACTGAACGGCTGCAACCACAACCCGACCAGCGCATAGAGCAACAACGCCCCGCCCAACGCGTGCACAGCCCAGGCCCCGCTGCTGATGCCCAGCCAGACGCTGCCCAGCAGCGTGCCGAAAAACACCATCACCAGCATCGGCCACAACCGCCGCACCAACGCCCGCAAATGCCCGCCGCTCGCCAGTTGCCAGACGTTGGTCACGGTCGAAGGCACGATCAGCAACGCCGCAGCCTGCGCCGGCACCATAGCCAGGCCGAGCAGGCCCATGGCGATGGTCGGCAAGCCGAGGCCGATCACGCCCTTGACCGCGCCGGCCAGGAGGAAGGTTGCGATCACCAGCAGTGATAGGGCTGGGCCGATGTCTTGGTAGAAGCCGATAAGTGTGTTCATAGGGCCAATGTTGCGGTGGGCGATGCGCGCTGAACAGCCGCGATTAGTTGAGCCTGCCTATCGCCAGACAATAGTCTGGCCGTTCTATACTTCGCTAACCTTCACGCTGGCCCCGCCCATGCATTTCGACCTCATCGACCTCCGCCTTTTCCTCCTCACCGTCGAGTGCGGCAACATCACCGCCGGCGCGCAGCGCAGTCACCTGTCGCTGCCGGCGGCCAGTGCGCGGATCCGGGCCATGGAAAGCTCGCTCGGCATCGCCCTGCTGGAACGCAATCGCCGTGGTGTACAGCCGACCCCGGCCGGTCAGGCGCTGGTCAATCATGCGCGGCAGATCGGCCAGCAGGTGGAGCGCCTGCAGTTCGACCTGGCGCAATACGCCAGCGGCTTGCACGGCCAGGTGCGCCTGCTGTGCAACACGGCGGCGCTGACCGAGTACCTGCCGGAACTGCTCGCCGGTTTTCTGCGCCAGCGCCCGCACATCGATGTGGATATCCAGGAACTGCCGAGCCTGCGCATCGTCCAGGCCCTCGGCCAGGGCGTCGCCGACCTCGGCATCGTCTCCGACGCGGTGGTTACCGCAGACCTGCAGACCCGCCCCTTCCGCGACGATCCACTGGTGCTGATCATGGCCCCGAACCATCCGCTCGCGGCTGTGGATAACCTCGACTTCGCCCGCTCGCTGGAGCACGGTTACGTCGGCCTCGGCGCCGCCAGTGCACTGGCGTTGCACCTGGAAGAACAGGCGCTGCACCTGGGCCGGCGGATGCAGGTGCGGGTGCGGGCGGAGGGTTTCGATGGGGTGATTCGCATGGTCGCCCATGGTGCCGGGCTGGGCATCGTGCCGCTCGCTGCGGTGCAGCGCTGGCAAGGCGTGTTGCCGCTGCGCAGCGTGGCGTTGCGCGAAGGCTGGGCCGAGCGTCGGCTACTGCTGTGCGCGCGGGATTTCGCCGCGTTGCCGGGTCAGGCCACGGCATTGCTCGATGCACTGGCGCCGCGCGTTTAGACAACTCGACGTCGAGTACAGGCAATTGCCGGATGGACGGGCTCGCTAGGCTGCGGGCTCTTTCTTCTGTCTGCCGGAGCCTGTATGTCCAAGCCAATCGTCGTCCTTCGCGATACCCATCCGCTGCCGGTCCTCGACGCCTGCAAATGGGAAAAACTGGCGGGCGACCCGCACACCGTCAACCTCAACGCCTACACCAGCGAAGACGGCAGCAAGATCATGGGCACCTGGATCTGCACCCCGGGCAAATGGCGGGTGAACTACGAGAAGTGGGAGTACTGCCATTTCCAGGAAGGCTACTGCGTGATCACGCCGGATGGTCAGGAGCCGATTCATCTGCGGGCGGGGGACATCTTCATCGTCGAGCCGGGGATGAAGGGGACCTGGGAAGTGGTTGAGACGGTGCGCAAGTATTTCGTGTTTGCCTGATATTCAAAACCCAATCGCTGCGGTTCGGCGCCCCGAACCGCAGCGATTGTTTCAGCATCACTCCGGCTTGCGATAACTCTCCACGATCGCTGAAAAGTCTTTCCCGCCATCCCCGCGCAGGCTCATCGCCTGATACAACTGCTGCGCCACCGCGCCGAGGATCACCGGCTGGTGCGCCTGCTTCGCCGCTTCGGTCGCCAGGCCCAGGTCCTTCAGCATCAGATCAGCACCAAAGCCACCGGTATACCCACGCGCCGCCGGCGCCGTTTCGATGATGCCCGGCCATGGGTTGTAGGTATCAGAACTCCAGCAGCGCCCGGTGGAACTGTTGATGATCCCCGCCAGCACCTTGGTGTCGATGCCCAGCGCGTTACCCAGGGCCATGGCCTCGGACACGCCGACCATGGAAATCCCCAGCAGCAGGTTGTTGCAGATCTTGGCGATCTGCCCGGTGCCCACGCCACCGCAATGCACGATGTTACGGCCCATCTGCGCCAGCACCGGCTGCAAGGTGGCGAACAGTTCGTCACTGCCGCCGACCATGAAGGTCAAGGTGCCCGCCGCCGCCCCGCCGGTACCGCCAGACACCGGCGCATCGCCCATGTCCACGCCCTGCTTCGCCGCCGCGGCGGAAACGTCGCGGATGGTCTGCGGGTCGATGGTGCTGCAATCCACCACCGGAGTGCCGGCGCGCACACCGGCCAGCACGCCGTTTTCGCCGAGGTACACGCCGCGCACATGGGCCGCGGCCGGGAGCATAGTGATCACCAGTTCGGCGTTGCCCGCCGCATCACGCGGCGAGTCGCTGATATGCCCGCCCAGCTCGGCAAGCTCGGCCAGGACGGTGGTGTTGAGGTCGAACAGGTTGAGGCTGTGGCCGGCCTTGATCAGGTTGCGCGCCATCGGCGCGCCCATGTTGCCCAGACCAATGAATGCAATACGCATGTTCAACTCCTTAGCGCAGGCTGATGGTGGTGTTCACGCCATCGTTGACGCTGTCGTCATCGAACCAGCGAGCGGTGACGGTCTTGGTCTGAGTGTAGAACTGCACCACTTGCTTGCCGTAAGGACCGAGGTCGCCCAGCTTGGAGCCGCGCGAGCCGGTGAAGCTGAAGTACGGAACCGGCACTGGAATCGGGATGTTGATACCGACCTGGCCGACATCGATTTCAGACTGGAACTTGCGCGCCGCCGCACCGCTCTGGGTAAACAGGCCAGTGCCGTTGCCGAAGGGGTTGCGGTTGACCAGGGCGATGGCTTCGTCGAGGGTGTCGACTTCCAGCGTCACCAGCACCGGGCCGAAGATTTCCTGGGTGTAGATCTGCATATCGGTGGTCACCCCGGAGAACAGGGTCGGGCCGACGAAATTGCCGTTCTCGTAGCCCGGCACCTTCACGTCACGACCGTCCAGCTCCAGCGTGGCGCCTTCGCGAATGCCGCTTTCGATCAGGCCCAGCACACGCTCCTTGGCACGCTTGGAAATCACCGGACCGACATCGGTGCCCGGCTCGCTGCCGGCATTGACCTTGAGTTTCGATGCCAGCGCTTTCAGCTCCGGCAGCCACTCGCGGGACTTGCCGACGAACACCGCCACCGAGGTCGCCATGCAACGCTGGCCGGCCGCACCGAACGCGGCACCCGCCAGGGCGTTGAGGGTCTGGGTGCGGTTGGCGTCGGGCAGGATCACCGCATGGTTTTTCGCGCCCATCATCGATTGCACGCGCTTGCCGTGCTTGCCGGCCAGGTCATACACGTGGGTGCCGACTTCCGTGGAACCGACGAAAGACACCGCCTTGATATCGCTGTGGGTGCACAGGCCATCAACCACCTGCTTGCCGCCGTGCACGACGTTGAGCACGCCGGCCGGCACACCGGCCTCGATTGCCAGTTCCACCAGCAGCATGGTCGACAGCGGATCCTGCTCGGACGGTTTGAGGACGAAGGTGTTGCCGCAGACGATGGCCATCGGGAACATCCACAGCGGGATCATCGCCGGGAAGTTGAACGGGGTGATGCCGGCGCAGACGCCGATCGGCTGGCGCAGGGTGTAGGTGTCGACGCCACCAGCGACGTTCTCGGCGAACTCGCCCATCTGCAGGGTGCCGATGCTGCACGCATGCTCCACCACTTCCAGGCCGCGGAAGATATCGCCCTCGGCATCGGCGATGGTCTTGCCCTGTTCGGCACTGAGGGTCACGGCAATGCGTTTGGAGTGCTCACGGATCAGCGCCTGCAGGCGCAGCATGATGCGCATCCGCGCGCCGATCGGCGTGTCTTTCCAGGTCTTGAAGGCGCGTTGCGCGGCGGCCACGGCAGCATCCAGCTCTTCGGCGGTGGCGAAGGGGACGCGGGCCAGGACTTCCTGGGTGGCCGGGTTGACCACGTCACGCCACTCGCTGGTTTTCGATTCGACCCATTGGCCGTCGATCAGCAGGCGGACCTGGTCGACCTTGGTCTGGCCGGGGGTGAGGGATGCGTTCATGAGGCTTCTCCTGGAAATTGTTTTTAGCGAGAGAATTGCCGGCGCGGCAGCCGCGACGGGGCTTGGGGCCTGGGCTGTTTTCGAGTATAGATGTGCAAACTTCCAACAAAAACGCACATAAAAGCCGGTCCAACATGCAAAAAAACATCACCTCCCTGGGTTCACTGAACTGGGATGACCTGAAGTTCTTTCTTGAAGTGGCGCGGACCCGCAAGGCCAGCAGCGCGGCCAAGCGCCTGAATGTGGATTACACCACCGTGTCGCGGCGCATCAGTTCGCTGGAGCAGGCGCTGGGCACCTTGCTGTTCGAAAAATCCCGGACCAACGGCTTCGTCCTCACCACCGAAGGACAACGCCTGCTGAGCTACGCCGAGTCGATCGAAAGCACGCTGCACATGGCCTGCGAACAGGTCTCCGGCTCCGGCGTGGCCCTTTCCGGGCATGTGCGCATGGGCTGCACCGAAGGCTTCGGCAGCTTCTTCATCACCCCGCAGCTGAGCCACTTCGTCGACACCTGGCCGGCCATCTCGGTGGACATCCTGCCGCTGCCGCACTTCATCAGCCTGTCCAAGCGCGAGGCCGATATCGTCATCGCCCTGGAGCGCCCGGAACATGGCCCGTACGTGTGCTGCAAACTGTGCGACTACCGCCTGCGCCTGTACGCGACCCAGGACTACCTCGACCGCCACCCGCCAATCCGGCGCAGCAGCGACCTGGGCGAGCACCCGTTCATCAGCTATGTCGACGACCTGGCGTTCAGTTCCGAGTTGCTTTACCTCAACAACCTGCTGCCCAACGCCACCGCGCACCTGCGCAGCACCAGTGTCATCGCCCAGTACGTCGCCGCCCAGCAGGGCCGCGGCCTGGCCATCCTGCCCTGCTTCCTCGCCGCCCAGGACCCGCGACTGGTGCCGGTCCTGCCGGACGAAGTGAGCGTTACCCGGCAGTTCTGGATGTACTGCCGGGAGGATTTGCGCAAGTTGAAGCGGATTACCTTGTTGTGGGATTACATCAGGGATGTGACGGAGAAGAACAGGCCGCTGTTGATGGGGGAATCGCGGGAGATGGTGTTTCCGGAGTGACGGCCGTGCCTCATCGCTGATGAAAGAGGCACCGAACCGTCACGAGGCGGCCTACACCGTTTCCAGCATCAACCCCGAAATCCGCTTCACCTTTCTGCCCACCGCCTCTTCCAGCACACCCTGGCGCGGTTCGATCAGGCTGAACCAGTCCCGGGCCCGGGTGATCCCGGTGTAGATCAGTTCCTTGGTCAGCACCGGGTTCAGCGCATCCGGCAGCACCAGCGCGGTGTGGGCGAACTCCGAGCCCTGAGATTTGTGCACAGTCATCGCGTAGACGGTTTCCACCTCGCTGAGGCGACTCGGCAACACGAAGCGCACACCGCCGCGGCCATCGTTGCGCGGGAAAGCCACCCGCAGCGGCGCGATCTCGGATTGGCCGTCCGGCACCCGCAGGGCGATACCGATATCGCCGTTCATCAGGTTCAGGCCGTAGTCATTGCGGGTCACCAGCACAGGGCGGCCTTCGTACCAGGGCTGGTCGCCGTCGATCAGGCCCGCAGCGGTCAGCACCCGGCTGACGCGCTGATTGAGCCCTTCCACACCCCAAGGCCCTTTGCGCACAGCGCAGAGCAACTGGAAGCGTTCGAAGGCTTTCAATACCTCAAGCGCCCACTCGCTCCAGCGCGGATCATCAGCCGGCAGGTCCGCCGCCGGACGGCCTTGGCGGATGGCGTGCAAATAATCGCGGTAGCCCAGCGGCCCTTTCGGCCCGCGCTCCAGGCCGTCGAGTACCAGCTTGTCGAGGGCACGATCCTGTTCGCCGCGCAGGGTCAGGCCGAACACGTCGGCGTATTGCCCTTCGCGCAGCAGGGCGCGCGCATCGCTCGCCAACTGGCGATTGACCAAACGCGCCAACTGGCCGATACCGCTGCCTTCGCCAAAGCGCCGCGAGCGCCGCAACATCACCACTTGTTGCGCCAGCGGATAACGCCCGGCATCTCCTGCCTGCAGGCCGCTGGCGCTCAGCGACTCGCCGCTGACCTGCTCCAGCCAGGCTTGAGTCTCGTCACTGTAACGGCCCTCCTCGGCGTCGCGGCACAGGTCGCCGAGCACCGCGCCGGCCTCCACGGAGGCCAGCTGGTCCTTGTCGCCCAGCAGGATCAGCCGGGCATTTTCCGGCATTGCCGCCAGCAGGTTGGCCATCATTTCCAGGTCGATCATCGACGCTTCGTCCACCACCAGCACATCCAGCGGCAGCGGGTTGCCGGCATGATGACGGAAGTGCCGCGAGTTGGGCCGACTGCCCAGCAGACGGTGCACAGTGGAGACGTCGCAGGGAATCTGCGCCCGCACGTCTGCGCTCACCGACAACCGCTCGACCTGCTGACCGATGGACTCCGTCAGGCGCGCCGCGGCCTTGCCGGTGGGCGCTGCGAGACGAATCCGCAGCGGACGCCCGGCCTCCACCGCCGGCGCCTGCAACAACGCCAGCAGACGCACCACGGTGGTGGTTTTGCCAGTGCCGGGGCCGCCGGTGATGATGCTGAACGCCGCACGGGTGGCCAGGGCGCAGGCGAGTTTCTGCCAGTCGATCTGCCCGGCTTCTGCGCCGTCCTTGAACAGGTTGTCGAGGCGCGCGCGCAGGTCCGTGGGCGTCGCTTCGGTCTGCTGTAGCCGCTGGCGCAGGGCGTCGTCGATCTGCCGTTCGTAGGTCCAGTAACGGCGCAGGTAGAGTCGCCCGCCGCTCAATACCAGCGGTCGCGACGTGTGCTGCGGCTGGTCGCCCGCCGCCACCAGCGTGCTGCGTTCCAGGCGCTCCAGCCAGGTGTCGCCGGTGAGCCGTTCGAGCAGTTGCGAAGGCAGCAACAGCGGCCCGGCCAAGGCATCGCCTTCCGGCGGCAGCGACAGGGCGAAGTCCGGTTCGGCGAGGGTCTTTTCCAGGTCCAGGCATACATGGCCGTGTCCCAATTGATGGCTGGCCAAGGCCGCGGCCAACAGCACCAGCGGATCGCCGCCCGGCTCCCGCTCACGCAGGAAACCGACGAAGGCGCGGTCCAGCGCCCGCAGCCAGCCTCGCTCAACCCAGCGATCGAGCAACGCCAGCAGGTCGGCGCTATCGCTCAAGGGCGCGAGGGATGCCAGGTGCTCGGCGTCCAGCGGTGTCGGCAGCAAATCGTTGAACGTGCGGATCATTGGACTTCTCCCGAGAACAGGTCCTGCTGCGTCACCTGTGGAACACCGCGGAACAGCGCGTCGAGTTGCTCGATCAGCGCCCGCGGCGGCTTGGCGAAATACACGCCCTGAGTCGATGAGTGCGCACCGCGCAGGAAGATATACACAGCGCCGCCAACGTGCTGGTCGTAGTCGTAGTCGGGCAGGCGCGCGCGCAGTTGCCGGTGCAGGGCCAGCAGGTAGAGCACGTATTGCAGGTCGTAGCGGTGTTCGAGAATCGCCGACTCCATGGCCGCTTCGCTGTAGGCCAGGTCATCAGGGCCAAGCCAGTTGGACTTGTAGTCGGCCACGTAATAGCGGCCCTCGTGCTCGAACACCAGGTCGATGAAGCCCTTGAACATGCCGTTGAGCAACGCCGCCTGCGCGGCCGGGCGCGAGGTGCCCTGGTGGGTATGCTGGGCCACCAGCCGGTCCAGACGCAGCACATCGACGCGATGACTGGCGAACCAGAATTCCATCTCGATCTGGTACTGGCTCAGCCCACCAAGGGCCACCGGCGCGCTGTCGTCACCCAGCCGCAGCGGCGACTGCAACAGGTGCTGCAACCAGTCACTCAGGGTGTTGATCCAGCCTTTCCAGTCGCGGCGGTTGCAGCGCTGGCCAACCATCTCGCGCAGTTCTTGCGGCGCGGCGGCCACCCGTGCGAAACCTTGCTGCCCAGCCCACTCCAGCAGGCCGTGGAGGAAGGTGCCGGGATTGGGGCCGCGCGGGAAGCGGTGGATGTCCCCGGCGATCGCTGCGACTTCGCGCAGGGCATTCGGATCAGGACGTTCGTCATCGAGCAATTGCTGGGCCTGGGGCACATCGGCGTCCAGCTCCAAAGCATCCTCGCCGATGCGCAGGGCACTGTAGGAGGCGATCCACCAGTTCTCGGCAGCGCGGCGCTTGGGCTCGCGCGCGGCAAGCAATTCGGCGGTCTGCCGGGGGGCGACGTAGAGCTGTTCGTTGGCCTCCGGCAGCGCCTGGCTGTGGATGGCGTCGCAGTCCTTTTGCAGGGCATCGAGCCAGCTCGTCAGCGCCGCGGACTCCGCCAGCCGCTGGCCGCCGCCCAACAGATAACCGAGGGCGCTGCGGTGCAGCAGCGAGTCTTTGCCGGTGCCGCGCTTGAGGTCGGCCACACCCAGCCAGCAGGCGTGCCGTGCTCGGGTCAGGGCGACATAGAACAGGCGAAGGTCTTCGGCGAGTCGCTCGTCATCGGCCTTGGCAATCTGCTCATCGGTAGGGCTCAGGGTCACGTGCGCAGCGCCATTTTCGTCGTGCCAACCCAGCGGCAGGCGCTTGCCATCCACCGGCTTGGCGGTGCAGATGAACGGCAGGAACACCAGTTCGTACTCCAGACCCTTGGATTTGTGGATGGTCACCACCTTGACCAGTTGCTCGTCGCTTTCCAGGCGCAGGATCTGTTCCTCGCCCGCTTGCCCGGACGCAGCGAGATGCTCGCCCAGATGACGGATCAGCGCCTGCTCGCCATCCAGTTCAGTAGCGGCCTGCTGCAGTAGCTCGGCGAGGTGCAGCAGGTTGGTCAGCACCCGTTCGCCATCGGTGCGGCCGATCAGCACCTGGGGTAGCTCGAAGTCGTGCAGCAGGCGTCGCAGCATTGGCAGCACGCCCTGGACTCGCCAGATCAGCCGGTACTGACGGAACTGCATGACCCGGCCTTCCCAACGCATTTCGTCTTCGTTCAGTCGCGCCAGTTCGCGCAGTGGCTGAGCGAGGGTGCCGCTGGCCAGCGCCGCCTTGAGTAGGCGCTCGTTGTCCGGCTCGGCGCAGGCCTTGAGCCAGGCCAGCAGGTCGCGGGCTTCCTGGGCGGCGAAGACCGAATCCTTGTCCGAGAGGTACACACTGCGCACGCCGCGCGCCGCCAGTTCAGCGCGAACAAGCTGCGCCTCACGGCCATCGCGCACAAGGATGGCGATATCCGATGGCTGGCAGCCACGCAATTGCTCGCCCTGGACGAAGCCGCTGCGGCCCTGCTGCCCGCCGTTGAGCAAGCTGACGATAAGGCTCGCGCAACTCGCGGCCATCTTCTGCCGGTAGAGGGTGTTCGACACCGGCTCATCGCTCGCCAGGTGCCACAGGTTCAGCGCCGGCACCGCCTCGCCATCGACCTGCAACTGCTCTTTGTGCCCACGCGCATGCACCGAAACGAAGGGCACCGGGTTGTCGCCATCCTTGTCGCGAAACAGGAAGGCACCACGGCCGACAGAACGCTGCTCGGCCTGCTCGAACACATGATTGACCGCGGTGACCATCGACTGGGTGGAGCGGAAGTTGGTGTCGAGGCTGTGCAGGCGCCCGGTGGTGGCGCGGCGGGCGCCGAGGTAGGTGAAAATGTCGGCGCCGCGGAAGGCGTAGATCGCCTGCTTCGGGTCGCCGATCAAGAACAGGCCGGTATCCCGCACGTTTTCTTCGATGCGGTAGATGCACTCGAAGATGCGGTACTGCACCGGATCGGTGTCCTGGAATTCATCGATCAGCGCGACCGGAAACTGCTCGCGGATCAACCCGGCCAGTCGCTCGCCGGCAGGCCCGCTCAGGGCGCTGTCGAGGCGTTGCAACATGTCGTCGAAGCCCATTTCCGCGCGGCGGCGCTTCTCTTGTTCAAAGCGCTGAGAGACCCAGGCGGCAGCGTGTTCGAGCAGTTGCGCGTCCGGCGTCGGCAGGCTTTGCAGCTGCTCGCGCAAAGCGACCATGGCCTCCAGTGCCGGGTGACTCGGCGGGTCGACTTTCCAGGCGACCGCCACGCCTTCCGGGGTCAGGCGGGTGAAACCGGTGCCGATATCCAGCTCTTGCGCCTGCTCGTCCTCGGCCCAGTTGCGCAGCTTCTCGCACCAGGGTTTGAAGTAGCGTTCCTGGATCATGCTGCCGTTGACCTGCTTGGCCTTCACGCCCTCGCGGCAGAGTTGCAGCAGTTCATCCGACCATTGCGCCCAAGGCGCTTTCAGTTCGCGCAACTGCTCGGCACGTTGGCGCAGCACGTCGGCGATGACCTCTTGCGGCTCTTGCGTGCGCACCTCTCCGGCATGCCGGCCAAACAGTGCGCGTACCCGCGGCAGCAGGTCGTCCGGGTTGCCCCAGTTGTTACGCACCCAAGCCAGCGCCTCGCCTTCCATGCCGTAGCAGAAGCGCCGCCAGTAATCGCGCATGACCTGGCCGAGCAATTCGCTGTGGTCGGTTTCCAGTGTCTGGGTGAACAGGCTGCCGCTGTCGAAGGCGTGCTCGCGCAGCATCCGCTGGCACCAACTGTGGATGGTCGAGACGGCCGCCTCGTCCATCCACTGCGCAGCGACTTCCAGGCGATTGGCGCAGGTCGGCCAATGGGCAGGATCGTATTGCTCGCGCAGTTGGGCGAGCAGCGGGTCCGCTTCGGCCAGGTCACCGCGGAAGAACCGCGCCGCCTCGGCCAGACGGATGCGGATTCGCTCACGCAGCTCCTTGGTCGCGGCATCGGTGAAGGTCACCACCAGAATCTGCGGCGGCAACAGTTCGCGACCAAAGCCCTGCTCACCACCGTGGCCGAGCACCAGGCGCAGGTACAGGGCGGAAATGGTGAATGTCTTGCCGGTGCCAGCACTGGCTTCGATCAACTGGCTGCCATACAGGGGAAAGGTCAACGCCAGTGGCGCCTGGGTTACTGCAACGCTCATGGACGCACCTCTTCACTGGCCAGTGTCTGCCATTTAGCTTCGAACATCGGCTTGTACAGGGCTTCGCACCAGCCCTCGAATTCTTCGCTCGCAGTCATCGCCGCGAAATCACTGAACTGACGCAGCAGCGCCGCGCTCTCGCTGCGTTCGCCGTCTCGCTGGCCGTCGCCATCGTAGGTTTTGGCGGCGTCGGCCAAGGCCCGTTCCGGGTCTTTCTCCTGTTGGGCGAGCCAGGCAAAGGCGGTCTTGATCGCTACTGGCAGCGGCGCATTCATGCCGGTCTGACGCGACAGCAGCAGGTGGGTCAGCAGCTCGGCTGCCTCCTCTTGCGGCAGAGGCTCCAGCATCAGCGTGATGTCGGTGGCGACCACGGCGCTGTGCAGCGAATGGCCTACCGCGCAGGCGGCAAGGTGCATGACCCAGGTGGCCGTCAAGCGATGCCACTTCAGCGAGCGACCACTGCTGATGCCGTTGGGCAAGGTGGTGATGCTCAGCAGCGCCTGGTCGGCACGTTGCTGGACACGACCAAGCCAGCCTTCGAGCTTGAGCGCGCCGGCCTCGAAACGAATCGGCAAGGCGCTGTCGATGCGGGTCGGCCACTGTTGCAACAACTGGCGGTGGCGCTGCAGCAGGTCCGGTAGCGGTTCAATCAGTTCTTCGCGCAGGCACTCGCCAAAACCGGCCAGCGGCAACAGGCCGCTGCCTTGCAAGCGATGCGCCTGGCCGAGCAGCGCCGCATCGCTTTGCGCGGGATCGACCAGCGCAGCGTTGAGCAGGCTTTCGCTCAGGCTGTAGCGTTGCAGGGCATCGAGCACGAAGGGTTCATCATCGGCCAGTGGCGCTTCGACCGCCTCGAAGAACACCTTCAGCCGATGTCTGAAAAAGTGCCGGACCGGGTGACGAACAAAGTCCTGAAGCAGCGACAGGGTCAGCGGTTCGTCGGGTTCATAGCGCTCAAGTTGATCGTGCTCCGGCGCTGCGGCATCAGCCGGCAGGTGCAGGCTGCGCCACTCGCGGGCGTAGCTGAACAGGTCGCTGCCGCGGTGGTAGTAACGGGCACTGAAAGGCTGCAACGGATGTTCGGTGGTGAGCTTGTGCAGGAGTTGTTCGCCGGCGTTGTGCTTGCTGTCGCTGGCGGCGCCTTTGAGTCGCCAACCCGCGGCAATGTGGTCGCGCAGTTGGCCAATCAACACCGACGCCGGGCGATCGCTGTTGTCACGAATGCTGCGACCGACCCAACTGACGTAAAGCTGCGCCCGGGCCGACAGCAGCGCTTCGAGCAGCAGGTAGCGATCGTCCTCGCGACGGGAACGGTCGCCAGGGCGGTAGTCGCTGCCCATCAGGTCGAAATCCAGTGGAGGCTGGGCACGGGGGTAGTCACCGTCGTTCATGCCCAGCAGGCACACCACCTTGAATGGAATCGCGCGCATCGGCATCAGGGTGCAGAAGTTCACTGAACCTGCGAGGAAACGCTGCGAAAGGCGGCCTTGATCCAGACCGGCCAACCAGGCTTCGCGGACCACTGTGAGCGGCAGCAGGTCTTGCAGACCGACCGATTCACAAGTCCCCAGCCAGGTATCGCAAAGGGTCTGCAACTGGACCAGCAGGTAGTCGTCATGCTCGCTTTCAGCCAGGAAAAACACCTGCAACAGGGCGTTGAGGCGCTCGCCCCATTGCGCTGCGGGAGCGGGGCGGGACAATTCCGCGTGGGCCACTTCCAGAGCGTCGAGCAAGGCAACCAGCGGGCCAATCAACGCGGCGTCGAGGCCGCCGATTTCGTCGTACGGCTCAATGCCGTCGCAGCTCTCGCCCGCTCCCACCGCATAGCCGAGCAACATCCGACGCAGGCCGAAACGCCAACTGTTCTGTTCCAGGTCATCCGGCAAACCGAGGCTGGCGCGCTGCTCGGCATTGAGGCCCCAACGCACGCCGGCACCTTCGATCCAGCGATGCAGGGTCGGCAGATCGCTTTCCTTGATGGCGAAGCGGGCGCGCAAGGCCGGCACGTCGAGCAGATCGAGGATTTCGCTGACCGGGAAGCGGCTGTCGGGTAGTTTGAGCAGGTGTTCCAGGGCGATCAGCAAGGGGTCGCGACCGCGTTGGCCCTGGTCGGTGAGGGTGAACGGGATGTAGCGGGTTTCGCCGCGATCGAGCTGGCCAAATACCGCCCGGATGTGAGGGGCGTAGGCGTTGATGTCCGGAACCATGACGATCACATCGCGCGGGCGCAAACCGGGGTCGGCGCTGAAGCGGGCGAGTAACTGGTCGTGGAGAATCTCTACTTCGCGCTGGGCGCTGTGGGCGATATGGAAGCGCACGGAACGGTCTTTTGCCGGGTCGACGTCGGGCCAAAGCTCGCGGGTTTCGTTCAGGGGGCGCAGTTCGAGAATGTCGTCCTGCAATTGGCCGAGCAGGTGCTGGGGCTCGTCTTCACTGAACAGGTCGATGCGACCATCGCTGAAGGCGGTGCGGTAACTGGACGGGTCATCGTAACTGTCGAGCAGGTTGATGTAGTCGCGCCCCTGCTTGCCCCAGGCGGCGAGCAACGGGTGAGCATGCTGGTGCAGGCTTTGCGCATCGATCGGGCCGGCCATGCCTTGCTTGCGCTGCTGGCGCTTGTACTGGTGGCGGAGCAGGTCCTTGTCGGCAACGATATCGGCCCAATGGTGGCGACAAGGGTTATGCACACAGAGCAACACCTGACTGAAGCGAGCCAGGCCGGCCAACGCCTCGAGGGCCTGGGCCGGCAGGGAAGAAATACCGAAGACGATGACGCGGGATGGCAGCCCGGCCGGGGCCTGCGCCAAACCGTTGATGCGCTCGATAAAGCGCTGATGCACGCCGGCGCGGCTTTGCGCCATTCCAGCTTCGCCAACATCCAGCAACAACGCTCGCCAAAGCTCAGCCTGCCAGCAATTGGCCGGGGACAGCGGGCGCGACTCACCGCGAGCATTGATCATCACATGGCGACCGGCGGCCCACTCTTTTAGCCAGTCGGCGCGATAGACCTGATATTGGTCGAACAGGTCGGCCAGGCGTTCGGCCAATTGATAGCGCTTGCGCAGGTCGCTGTCATCGAGAAGGAAGCGCTGCAGCGGTTCGAAGTGGGGTTGATGGATCAGCTCGGGGAGCAGGCGCATCAGGCGCCAGGTCAGCGGGGCTTTGTCGAGGAGCGACGTTTCCGGAATCTCTTCGCGACCGAGGACTTTCCGGTATAGCTGCCACATGAAACTGCCGGGGAGCTGTACCTCGATGGCTGCGGCGATGCCGCTGCCGCCCGTATCGTCTTCTTCGGGGTCTTCAGCCAGAGCGAGCTTCAGCCACTGGGCGATGCCGTTGCTCTGCACCAGGACGATCTCGTTTTCCAAAGGTGCCAGGGGATAACGCCGCATCCAGCTCACCACCAGGCTTCGCAGCTCATCCAAACGGTTGCCGTGAACAACCATGAAACCTGGAAGAAGCGTGCTTGCATGCGACATAAGGCATCCCTGTGGCAGTCGAGAAAAGAAAGGAACATAGCACGGCGCCTGAGTCGAACGACAAGGCTGAATCCGTGAAAGTAAGACCGTTATTTTCGGACGC
>NZ_JANLNX010000037.1:0-391347 GCF_025466015.1 Pseudomonas sp. 5P_5.1_Bac1
GCTTAGGCAGCGCTGTTTTGGCGGCTTGAACGCTTCAGCAGAATGCTCAGACTGGCTGTCCTTGCTCCCACAAATGTGAGCAAGAGCACTAGAATAGAGCCCGACATCTTATTCAGAAGCTATTTATGTCCGATCCCGCCGACGTTCGGCCGCTCGAGAATCTGCCTCTTGACCAATTGGTGGCCTGCCACGAGTGCGACCTACTGATGTGCAAGCCGCAGCTCAAGCGAGATGAAAAGGCTCACTGCCCGCGCTGCGGATACGAACTCTTTGCCCACCGCCATAATGTGGTTGAGCGAAGCCTGGCATTGGTCCTGGCTGCTTTACTACTCTATGTGCCTGCGAACTTCTTGCCGATCATGCAACTCCATTTGTTGGGGCAGAGCGCCGACGATACGGTGTGGAGTGGTGTGATCGGGCTGTACAACACTGGGATGCGAGGCATCGCTGTTGTGGTGTTCCTGTGCAGCATGGCGATCCCGCTACTTAAACTGCTGTGTCAGCTCGCTGTACTGCTGAGTATTCGCTGGAATGTCGGGAGGAATTACGGATTGCTCCTCTATCGCATTTATCACCATCTGCGCGATTGGGGCATGCTCGAGGTTTATTTCATGGGTGTGCTGGTCGCTATCGTCAAGCTGGTGGACCTTGCCGAGCTGAGCCTTGGGCTGGGCCTCCTGTGTTTCATCAGTCTGTTGCTGGTTCAGGTCTGGCTCGAGGTGGTGATGTCGCCACATCAGATCTGGGTTGCGTTATCTGGAGAAGACCTGCATGCGGGCGATTGATGCTGGAATCCTGATTTGTTGTGAGTGCCATGAACTCAACCGTCAGGAGCCCGATACAAGCGTCCAGACGTGCACGCGCTGCGGTGCGATCGTTCATGCGCGCCGGCCCAATAGCCTGGCTAGAACCTGGGCCTTGCTGATTACTGCAGCCATTCTTTATATCCCGGCGAACCTGTTACCGATCATGACGGTCAGCACGCTGGGTCAGGGTAGTCCGGACACGATCATGTCCGGCGTCATTACCTTGATGAAGCACGGTATGTTGCCAATTGCTGCAGTGGTGTTCATTGCCAGTATTCTGGTGCCAACCTTCAAGCTGGTAGGCATCGCCTTGTTGCTCTATTCAGTGCAGCGCCATCAGCCGTTGTCCGCTCGCCAGCGAATCCTTATGTACCGTTTCATCGAGTTCATCGGGCGTTGGTCGATGCTGGATATCTTCGTCATCGCCATCCTCGTGGCGGTGGTCAACTTTGGTCGCATCGCCAGTGTCGAGGCCAACCTGGGGGCGATTGCCTTTGCCAGTGTGGTGATATTGACGATGTTTGCAGCAGTAACTTTCGATCCCCGACTTATCTGGGATAACACGGAGTCGGACGACGACCATGAGTGATTTGCCTACGGCTAGAACCCGCCCAGCTTCGAATTGGTCGGCTATCTGGATTTTGCCTTTGATCGCGCTGGTCATCGGTGGTTGGCTGGGCTGGCAGGCCTACCGGCAGTCAGGCGTAGATATCGAGGTCCGTTTCGAGAGTGGCGAGGGTATCGTCGCGAACAAGACCGAAGTGGTCTACAAAGGTATGCCGGTCGGTAAGGTAAAGAGCCTGGTGCTGGACGCCAAAGGCAGTAATACCGGTGTAATTGCCACCATCGAGATGAGCTCGGCCGCCGAGCCTCATTTGTTGGCCAATACGCGCTTCTGGCTGGTCAAGCCCAGCGTAACGCTCGCGGGCATTACCGGGCTGGAAACGCTGGTTTCCGGTAACTACATCGCGGTCAGCCCAGGAGATGGAGAACCAACCAAGCGATTCGTCGCGCTGCCGGAAGCTCCTCCGTTATCCGATAGTGAGCCGGGGCTGCATCTGACGCTCAAGGCCGACCGGCTGGGTTCGCTCAATCGTGACAGTCCGGTGTTCTACAAGCAGATTCAGGTCGGTCGGGTGAAGAGTTACCGGTTGGCAGAAGACCAGGGCACTGTGGAAATCAAGGTTTTCATTGAGCCGGCTTATGCGCCGTTGGTGCGTAAACACACGCGTTTCTGGAATGCCAGCGGCGTCAGCGTCGATGCCAACCTGTCCGGGGTCAAGATCCGCAGTGAATCATTGGCCAGTATTGTGGCGGGCGGCATTGCCTTTGCCACGCCAGAGCACCGCAAGGACAGCCCGCCCACCGACCCGAGCCTGCCGTTCCGGCTGTATGAAGACTTCGATGCTGCCCAGGCCGGGATTCGGGTAAAGGTGAAGCTGAATGACTTCGAGGGGCTCCAAGCTGGCCGTACCCCGGTCATGTACAAGGGCATCCAGGTTGGCTCGCTGAAGGCTCTCAAGGTCGAGAGCGATCTGAACAGTGCGATGGCCGAGCTCACCCTGGACCCGTTGGCGGAAGACTATCTGGTGGAGGGCACTCAATTCTGGGTGGTCAAGCCCTCGATTTCCCTGGCGGGCATCACCGGTCTCGAGGCCTTGGTCAAGGGTAACTACATCGCGATTCGCCCGGGTGATAAAGGGGCATCCCCGCAGCGTGAGTTCGAAGCCCGCGCCAAGGCCCCTCCGCTCGACTTGAAGGCTCCAGGTCTGCACCTGGTGCTGTTCAGCGACAACCTCGGCTCGCTGGAGGTGGGAAGTCCCGTCCTCTACCGGCAAGTGAAGGTGGGTACGGTGCAGAGCTACCAGTTCTCCCGCAAGCAGCAAAAGCGCCTGCTGATTGGCGTGCACATCGAGCCGGAATATGCGGGCCTGGTCAATGGCTCTACACGGTTCTGGAACGCCAGTGGCATTACCCTTACGGGCGGCCTGTCAGGCATACAGATCAAGAGTGAGTCGCTGCAGAGTTTGATGGCAGGAGGGATATCCTTCGATACACCGGTACCGAACGTTGCTCTCAAGCGACGTATTCCTACATTCCGCCTGCACGAGAATCAGGAGGCGGCGAACCTTTCGGGTACCGCGATCACGATCAAGGTGGCTGATGCCGATGGACTGAAAGTCGGTACGCCTATTCGCTTCAAGGGGTTGGATGTTGGCAAGGTAGAAGGGGTCGACCTGAGTGCAGACTTGCAATCCGTCTTGCTCAAGGCGCGCATAACCGAAGTGCCGGAGCGAATCGCCAGGGTCGGTACCCAGTTCTGGGTGGTCAAGCCAGCGCTCGGTATCGTCAAGACCGAGAACCTGGGCACTCTGGTGACGGGCCAGTATCTGGAAGTGCAGCCTGCGGCCAAGAGCCCGGGCCCGCAGCGTGACTTCGTGGCCTTGCCCGAGAAGCCAGAGGTCCTTGGGCCTCCAGAGGGTCTGGCGCTTGTGCTGAGTGCGGCGCGACGCGGGTCGATCAAGCCTGGTGTGCCTGTGACTTATCGCGAGATACCGGTCGGCAAGGTGACGGGGTTCGAATTGGGGCAGACGGCGGATCGGGTGCTGATCCACATCTTGATCGAACCGCGCTACGCGGCGTTGGTTCGGGGCGGCAGCCGCTTCTGGAACAGCAGTGGCTTCGGCTTTGAGTTGGGTCTCTTCAAAGGCGCAACCGTACGGACCGAGTCCTTGGAAACCCTGATCCAGGGCGGTATCGCCTTTGCGACACCGGATGGTGAACAGATCGGCAAGCCGGCGTTACCGCAGCAGACCTTCGCACTGTTCGACAAGGCAGAAGATGAGTGGCTGCAATGGGCGCCGAAGATCCCGCTCGGTAAGTAATCCGTGCCCGGGCCCGTGGAGTTTTCCGCGGGCCTGGATGTGAATCACACCGCGCTCCCAAGGGTTCTCGCCAAATCGCAGGCAATAAAAAACCGACCCTGAGGTCGGTTTTTTAACAAGCTTGTCGCTTAGGCAGCAGTTTTCAGCGCCTTGATGTGGCCATTCAGACGGCCTTTATGGCGGGCAGCTTTGTTCTTGTGGATGATACCTTTGTCGGCCATACGGTCGATTACAGGTACAGCCAGGGTGTAAGCAGCTTGCGCTTTTTCGGCGTCTTTTGCGTCAATGGCTTTCACTACGTTTTTGATGTAGGTACGAACCATGGAACGCAGGCTGGCGTTGTGGCTGCGACGCTTCTCAGCCTGTTTTGCACGTTTTTTGGCGGAAGGTGAGTTGGCCACCGTCGAGCTCCTCGAAAGACTTGGTAAATAGCAAACAAAATAGGCCGCGAATCATGCCGATGAGTTGACCGGTTGTCAAGGCCGAGGGCGGAGTTCCGCCCAATGGCCAATCTCTCCATCGGGATGATTCCCTTCTGGTGCATGACCTGTAAACTCGGGAGCTTTTGCGCTGCCTCTTTTGCGCGGCGCGCAGTATCGCATATCCGGATGGCTTTCGGCCTGCCCTTCATCTATCTGCCATGAAAAACTTTCGATGAATCTGCTCAAATCCCTGGCTGCGGTCAGCTCCATCACCATGGTGTCGCGTGTGCTGGGTTTTGTACGGGACACCATTCTGGCGCGTATTTTCGGTGCTGGAGTCGCAACTGACGCCTTCTTCATTGCCTTCAAGCTGCCCAATCTGTTGCGCCGGATCTTCGCCGAGGGCGCATTTTCCCAGGCATTTGTGCCGATACTGGCCGAATACAAAACCCAGCAGGGTGAAGAAGCGACCCGCACTTTTGTCGCTTATGTCGCCGGCCTGCTGACCCTGGTGCTGGCACTGGTCACTGTGGTCGGCGTGTTGGCCGCCCCTTGGGTGGTCTGGGCTACGGCACCTGGTTTTGTCGATAGCGAGGAAAAGTTTCACCTCACCACCGATCTGTTACGTGTGACTTTTCCTTATATATTGCTGATCTCGCTGTCATCCTTGGCCGGCGCCATCCTCAATACCTGGAACCGTTTTTCGGTGCCGGCGTTCGTGCCAACCCTGCTCAACGTGGCGATGATTTTCTTCGCGTTGTTCCTCACGCCCTATTTCGATCCGCCGGTCATGGCGCTCGGCTGGGCGGTGCTGGCGGGTGGCCTGTTGCAACTGCTTTATCAACTGCCTCATCTGAAAAAGATTGGCATGTTGGTGCTGCCTCGCCTCAATGTCCGCGATACCGGTGTCTGGCGAGTGCTGAAACAAATGCTGCCAGCGATCCTTGGCGTCTCGGTCAGCCAGATCTCGCTGATCATCAACACCATTTTCGCGTCCTTCCTGGTGGCGGGTTCGGTGTCGTGGATGTACTACGCCGACCGCCTTATGGAGTTGCCTTCCGGCGTCCTGGGCGTGGCGCTGGGCACCATCCTCCTGCCGACCCTGGCCAAGACCTACGCCAACAGGGACCGCCAACAGTATTCGCAGATCCTCGACTGGGGGCTGCGCCTGTGTTTCCTGTTGGTGCTGCCGTGTGCCCTGGCCCTGGCGATCCTCTCGGAGCCCTTGACGGTAGCCTTGTTCCAATATGGCAAGTTCAGCGCGTTCGATGCGCAGATGACCCAGCGTGCGCTGATTGCCTACTCGGTGGGGTTGCTCGGCATCATCCTGATCAAGGTGCTGGCTCCCGGTTTCTATGCGCAGCAGAACATCCGTACTCCGGTGAAGATCGCGATTTTCACCCTGATCTCGACCCAATTGCTCAACCTGGTATTTGTCGGGCCACTGCAGCATGCCGGACTGGCCTTGGCGATCAGCGTCGGTGCCTGCCTCAATGCCGGTCTGTTGTATTGGAAGTTGCGTCAGCAGCGTCTTTTCGAACCTCAACCGGGCTGGGGGCGTTTTCTGCTCAAGCTCGTGATTGCAGTAATTCTGATGTCGGCCGTACTGATCGTTGGCCTGATGTTCATGCCGCCTTGGGCGCAGGGCGATATGTTGATGCGGTTCTTGCGGCTGGGCGCGCTGATTGCGGCCGGCATCCTGACCTATTTCGGCAGCCTGTTCCTGTTCGGCTTCCGCCCCCGGGACTTCGCCCGCAAGGCGCTGCACTGACGGACGGCGCGGGCCGGACGTCGGTTTTGTACGATCCACGTCCTGGCTTCGCGCTGTTGCCTGTCGTCGGCGCCCGGGTGTGGTTATAATCGACCACTTTATGAGCAAGAAGCGCGTTATGCAGCTGGTTCGAGGCCTCCACAACCTTCGCCCCCGGCACCGGGGCTGCGTTGCAACTATCGGCAATTTCGACGGTGTTCACCGCGGCCACCAGGCCATCCTGGCGCGTCTGCGTGAGCGCGCGGTAGAGCTGGGTGTGCCCAGTTGCGTGGTCATTTTCGAGCCACAGCCGCGTGAATATTTCGCTCCGGAAACCGCTCCGGCCCGTCTGGCCCGCCTGCGCGACAAGGTGGCCCTGCTGGCTGCCGAAGGTGTCGACCGGGTGTTGTGCCTGGCGTTCAACCAGCGCCTGAGCAGGCTCAGCGCCAGCGAGTTCGTCGAGACCATCCTGGTCGACGGGCTGGGTGTGAAGCACCTTGAGGTCGGTGACGACTTCCGCTTCGGTTGCGACCGTCTCGGCGACTTCGCCTTCCTGCAGGATGCGGGCAACCGCCATGGCTTCTCCGTCGAGGCGGCACAGACCGTCGAACTCGACGGGCTGCGGGTCAGCAGCACGCAGGTTCGCGATGCACTGGCCGCTGCGGACTTCGTGCTGGCCGAGCGCCTGCTGGGGCGGCCATTCCGCATCAGTGGTCGAGTACTGCACGGACAGAAGCTGGCTCGGCAGTTGGGCACGCCCACCGCCAACGTACAACTCAAGCGCCGTCGTGTGCCGCTGAGCGGGGTCTACCTGGTCAGTGTGCCAATCGATGGCAAGGCTTGGCCCGGTGTTGCCAATATTGGCGTGCGGCCAACCGTTTCCGGGGATGGCAGCGCCCACCTGGAAGTGCATCTGCTGGATTTTGCCGGTGATCTGTATGGCCGGCGCCTTACGGTGGAATTCCACCACAAGCTGCGCGAAGAGCAGCGCTTCGCCTCCCTGGAGGCGCTCAAGTCGGCGATCGATGCGGATATCGCCGCCGCACGTGCCCATTGGCACGCTCAACCGCTAACGAAGAGCCTGAAATGACCGACTATAAAGCCACGCTTAACCTTCCGGACACCGCCTTCCCTATGAAGGCCGGCCTGCCACAGCGCGAACCGCAGATCCTGCAGCGCTGGGACAGTATTGGCCTGTACCGGAAGCTGCGCGAAATTGGCAAGGATCGTCCGAAGTTCGTCCTGCACGACGGCCCGCCCTACGCCAACGGCAAGATCCACATCGGTCACGCGCTCAACAAGATTCTCAAGGACATGATTGTCCGCTCCAAGACCCTGTCCGGCTTCGACGCGCCTTATGTTCCGGGCTGGGACTGCCACGGCCTGCCGATCGAGCACAAGGTCGAAGTCACCCATGGCAAGCACCTGACCGCGGACAAGACCCGCGAGCTGTGCCGTGCCTACGCCGCCGAGCAGATCGAAGGCCAGAAGGCCGAGTTCATCCGTCTGGGCGTGCTGGGCGACTGGGACAACCCGTACAAGACCATGGACTTCGCCAACGAGGCCGGCGAAATCCGTGCCCTGGCTGAAATCGTCAAGCACGGTTTCGTGTTCAAGGGGCTGAAGCCGGTCAACTGGTGCTTCGATTGCGGTTCGGCCCTGGCTGAAGCCGAAGTCGAGTACGCCGACAAGAAATCCCAGACCATCGACGTAGCCTTCAAGGCCTCCGATGAAGACAAGCTGGCCGCCGCCTTCGGCCTGGCTTCGCTGCCCAAGCCGGCTTCCATCGTGATCTGGACCACCACCCCGTGGACCATCCCGGCCAACCAGGCGCTGAACATCCATCCGGAATTCACCTACGCCCTGGTCGACGTCGGCGACAAGCTGCTGGTGCTGGCCGAAGAACTGGTCGAGTCCTGCCTCAAGCGTTACTCGCTGGAAGGTTCGGTCATTGCCACCGCGCCGGGCTCGGCGCTGGAACTGATCAACTTCCGCCATCCGTTCTACGACCGTCTGTCGCCTGTTTACCTCGCCGAATATGTCGAGCTGGGCGCCGGTACTGGCGTGGTGCACTCCGCGCCGGCCTACGGTGAGGACGACTTCGTCACCTGCAAGCGCTACGGCATGGTCAACGACGACATCCTGACCCCGGTGCAGAGCAACGGCGTGTACGTCGACTCGCTGGAGTTCTTCGGCGGCCAGTTCATCTGGAAAGCCAACCCGCACATCGTCGACAAGCTGGCCGAAGTCGGCTCGCTGCTGTTCACCGAAACCATCAGCCACAGCTACATGCACTGCTGGCGCCACAAGTCCGCGCTGATCTACCGCGCCACCGCGCAGTGGTTCGTGGGCATGGACAAGCAGCCGGACACCGGCGACACCCTGCGTGAGCGTGCACTCAAGGCTATCGAAGACACCAAGTTCGTCCCGGCCTGGGGCCAGGCGCGCCTGCATTCGATGATCGCCAACCGTCCTGACTGGTGTATCTCGCGTCAGCGTAACTGGGGTGTTCCGATCCCGTTCTTCCTGAACAAGCAGACCGGCGAACTGCACCCGCGCACCGTCGAACTGATGGAAGAAGTGGCCAAGCGCGTCGAGCAAGAAGGCATCGAGGCCTGGTTCAAGCTGGACGCCGCCGAATTGCTGGGTGAAGAGGCTGCCCAGTACGACAAGATCGCCGACACCCTCGACGTCTGGTTCGACTCCGGCACCACGCACTGGCACGTACTGCGCGGTTCGCACAACATCGGCCACGAAGCCGGTCCGCGCGCCGACCTGTACCTGGAAGGTTCCGACCAGCACCGCGGCTGGTTCCACTCCTCGCTGCTGACCGGTTGCGCGATCGACAACCATGCGCCGTACCGCGAACTGCTGACCCACGGCTTCACCGTCGACGAAAACGGTCGCAAGATGTCCAAGTCGCTGGGTAACACCATCGAGCCGCAGAAGGTCAACGACACCCTGGGCGCCGACATCATGCGTCTGTGGGTTTCGGCCACTGACTACTCCGGCGAGATGGCGGTTTCCGACCAGATCCTGCAGCGCAGCGCCGATGCCTATCGCCGCATCCGCAACACCGCGCGCTTCCTGCTTTCCAACCTGTCCGGCTTCGACCCGGCCCGCGACCTGCTGCCAGCCGAAGACATGCTGGCGCTGGATCGCTGGGCGGTTGACCGTACCCTGCTGCTGCAACGTGAGCTGGAAGAGCACTACAGCGAATACCGTTTCTGGAACGTCTACTCGAAGATCCACAACTTCTGCGTGCAGGAGCTGGGTGGTTTCTACCTGGACATCATCAAGGACCGTCAGTACACCACTGGCACCAACAGCGTTGCCCGTCGTTCTTGCCAGACCGCGCTGTACCACATCTCCGAAGCGCTGGTGCGCTGGATCGCGCCGATCCTGGCGTTCACCGCCGACGAGCTGTGGCAGTACCTGCCGGGCGAGCGCAACGAGTCGGTCATGCTCAACACCTGGTACCAGGGCCTGACTGAGCTGCCGGAAGGCATCGAACTGGATCGCGCCTACTGGGATCGCGTGATGGCGGTGAAGGCCGCGGTCAACAAGGAACTGGAGAACCAGCGTTCGGCCAAGGCCATCGGTGGCAACCTGCAAGCCGAAGTGACCCTGTTCGCCGACGAGTCCCTGGGCAACGATCTGGTCAAGCTGGGCAACGAACTGCGCTTCGTACTGATCACGTCTGCGGCCAGCGTCGCGCCGTTTGTCGAAGCGCCGGCCGATGCCGTGGTTACCGATGTCGCCGGCCTGAAGCTGAAAGTGGTCAAGTCCGGTCACGCCAAGTGCGGCCGTTGCTGGCACTTCCGCGCTGACGTCGGGATCAACCCTGCGCATCCGGAAATCTGCGGTCGTTGCGTCGACAACATCAGCGGCAGCGGTGAGGTGCGTCACTATGCCTAATGTGGCTGCGGGGCGTTTCGGACGCCTTGCCTGGCTCTGGCTGAGCGTGCTGGTCCTGGTCCTTGACCAGGCCAGCAAGTTTTACTTCGAAGGTGCGTTGAGCCTGTACCAGCAGATCGTGGTCATTCCCGACTACTTCAGCTGGACCCTGGCCTACAACACCGGTGCTGCGTTCAGCTTCCTGGCTGACAGCTCCGGTTGGCAGCGCTGGCTGTTTGCCTTGATCGCGGTAGTGGTCAGTGCCGTGCTGGTGGTCTGGCTCAAGCGCCTTGGACGCAACGAAACCTGGCTGGCGGTCGCGCTGGCGCTGGTGCTCGGTGGCGCCCTGGGCAACCTGTACGACCGTATCGTACTGGGCCATGTGGTCGATTTCATTCTGGTGCACTGGCAGAACCGCTGGTACTTCCCGGCCTTCAACCTGGCCGACAGCGCCATTACCGCAGGTGCGGTGATGCTGGCGCTGGATATGTTCAAGAGCAAAAAGTCCGGAGAACCCGTCCATGACTGAAACCCGTATCGGCCAGAACACCGAAGTCACCCTGCACTTCGCACTGCATCTGGAAAACGGCGATACCGTCGACAGCACGTTCGACAAGGCGCCGGCGGTATTCAAAGTGGGCGACGGCAACCTGCTGCCCGGCTTCGAGGCAGCCATCTTTGGCTTCAAGGCGGGCGACAAGCGCAGCGTAGCCGTTGCCCCCGAGAACGCCTTCGGCCAGCCCAACCCGCAGAACGTACAGATCATGCCGCGCTCGCAGTTCCAGGACATGGAGCTGTCCGAGGGCCTGCTGGTCATCTTCAACGACGCGGCCAACGCGGAACTGCCCGGTGTGGTGAAGGCGTTCGACGACGCTCAGGTGACCGTCGACTTCAACCATCCCCTGGCTGGCAAGACCCTGAACTTCGAGGTGGAAATCCTCGAGGTGAAGGCCCTCTGAGCCTGGAGTCCCTCATGCAGATCAAACTCGCCAACCCCCGTGGCTTCTGTGCCGGCGTGGACCGGGCGATCGAAATCGTCAATCGGGCGCTGGAGGTCTTCGGGCCGCCGATCTACGTCCGTCACGAAGTCGTGCACAACAAGTTCGTCGTCGAAGACCTGCGCGCCCGTGGTGCGATCTTCGTCGAAGAGCTGGATCAGGTGCCGGACGACGTCATTGTGATTTTCAGTGCCCATGGCGTTTCCCAGGCCGTGCGCCAGGAAGCGGCCGGACGTGGCCTGAAAGTCTTCGACGCCACGTGTCCGCTGGTGACCAAGGTGCATATCGAAGTGGCGCGCTACAGCCGCGACGGTAAGGAGTGCATCCTCATCGGCCATGCCGGTCACCCGGAAGTCGAAGGCACCATGGGTCAGTACGACACCGCCAATGGCGGCTCCATCTACCTGGTCGAGGATGAAGAAGATGTCGCCCAGCTTGAGGTGCGCAACCCCGAGCAACTGGCCTTCGTGACTCAGACCACGCTGTCGATGGATGACACCAGTCGCGTTATCGATGCGCTGCGCACGCGCTTCCCCAGCATCGGTGGGCCGCGCAAGGACGACATCTGTTACGCCACGCAAAACCGCCAGGACGCGGTCAAGCAATTGGCCGCCGAGTCCGATGTGGTACTGGTGGTCGGCAGCCCGAACAGCTCCAACTCCAACCGCCTGCGCGAGCTGGCGGAGCGCATGTCGACGCCGGCCTACCTGATCGATGGCGCCGAAGACCTGCAACGCAGCTGGTTCGATGGCGTCGAGCGGATCGGTATCACCGCAGGCGCCTCCGCACCGGAAGTGCTGGTGCGCGGCGTGATTCAGCAGTTACGCGATTGGGGCGCCACCGGGGCTCAGGAACTGGACGGTCGCGAGGAGAACGTCACCTTCTCGATGCCCAAGGAGCTGCGGGTTCGCCCGATCAACTGAGCTTCGTTTAGCACAAGGGCTTGTTGGTCGGCTCATGCAGCAGGCTGATACGCCCGCTGCGTGATAGCACGATCTGGTACAGGTTTTCCTGCCTGGGCTCCCCGCACACCTGCAGGGACCCGGACAGGAAAGCACCTCCGTGCCGCAACGGCACCCCCAACCCGCTGAAGCGTACCTGTTGGGCGACCGGCTGATTGCCGATAATCCTCACGTGCCCCTTCGCTGAATACTCTCGTAACAATGGTGTGTCGCTCTGTTCGAGCAGCATGCGCCAACCGTTGCCCCAGCCTCCCTCCATTGCTTGAAGCGTGATCACCCGGTTTCGCAGCAAGGCCTCGCTGCGCGCGGCTCTCAGTGCCTGGGCGAGGTGTTTCGCTGCGGCTTGCTGTTGCAGGTCACTGCTCATTTTGCTGTAGGTCGTTGTTCCGAGCTGGGTCAGCAAAGCCACCAGCGCCAGCGCGAACATCATTTGAATCAGTGTTACGCCCTTTTGCTTCACCGTGCGTTCCTCCCTGGAAGTGCTTCTCTGTAGGTTCGACCGCGAACCGGATGGCGTCGAGTCAGCCAGGTTTGCAGTTTGCCGAGGAATATTCGCGGAGGTGTGCATGGCAAGGAAGCCACAGCAGGGATTGACCCTGATTGAAGTCATGGTTGCGCTGGTGCTGCTGTCGTCAGGGCTGTTGGCGATGGCGGCGTTGCAAGGGCGCGCATTGCAGGGCTCCGATGGCGCCCGGATCACTAGCCAGGTTGCCTGGCTGGCGCAGGGGATGTTGGAGCGGGCGCGTTCGGCGGGCGGTATCGATGCCGCAGACCGGCTTGAGTTTCAGCAGTCGGTCGAGGCGTTTGTCGGCGGGGCAGGGCAAGGAAAGGTTCGGGAAGACGCCGGTCAGGTCCGTGTGAGCATTGGCTGGAGCGAGGAGCGGACTGGCGGTGGGCAGCGGCTCCATGAGCTGGGCGGTGTGCGATGAGGGCGGCAGCGGGTTTCAGCCTGGTCGAGGTGTTGCTGGCGCTGAGCCTCGGTTTGCTGGTGGTCATGGCCGGCAGCCGGGTTTTCATTGCTGCCTTGCAGAGCTGGCAGGCGCAGGAGGTTGCCGCCGGACTACAGGAAGATGCGCGTTTTGTCCTGCAGCGGCTGGCGCGGGATATCCGGATGGCGGGAATGTTCGGCTGCCTGCGGCCTGAGGCCATGACCTTCACAAGTCCGGCCACCGCGCAGGCATTCTCCCGCCCTGTCAGTCTGGAGCGCACGGGTGACGGCACGTTGCACAGCCTCACCTTGATCAGTGCCCAGGCTGGGGAGTTGGGCGGTGCGCCGGACTGGACGCTGATCACGGATTGCCGGACCACTGCCGATGTCGTTGAGGGCGTTGCGCCTCCTCGCGCAGGTACCTTCACGGTACCGCTGCGCCGTCAGGTGTATCGGTTGAACGCCGCCGACCTGTTGCTCAGCAGTGGTGGCAGCAATGCGGTGCTGATTGGAAATATCAGCCGGCTGGACGTCGAGCAGGAAACGGACCTCCTGAAACTCCGCCTCACCCTGGATGATCCGCAACGGCGAGTACGGGCGCAGACCTACCATCTGGCGGTCGCGCTTCGCAACGGGTGGCCCTGATGCGTCGGCGTGCGGCAAAGCAGCATGGAAACGTTCTGCTGCTGTGCATGACGCTGCTGATGTTGTTGGGCTTGCTGGGTCTGTCGGCCATGCAGGGTGCGATCCAGCAGCAACGCATGGCCAGTAATCTGCTGGCTTCGATGCGGGCGTTCGAGTCGGCGGAGCGCCTGTTGCGGGTAGGGGAGGCGCGTCTGCCAGGGGCCGTCATCGGTCCTTGTGGTGTCTGCCTGCCGCCCCCGGAAGCCGAGTGGGTGCAGGCGGCTGGTATCCATCATGGAGGCAGTGGCTCCGGACTTGTCTGGCAGGGTGGGGACGCCGGTCTGTACCTGATCCAGAACCTGGGGCCAAGCAATCGCGCGCGGGGCATGCCGGAAGAGCTGTCCGTCACGCTATTCCGTATTACTGCCATCGGCCTGGAGGGTGAATCCCGGGTCGTCCTTGAAAGCACCTTTGCGTGGCCGGAGCTGCCGGGTGATGTGCCTGCCCGGCGTGTCGCCTGGCGGCAAATATTCTAGGAGTATTCATGCAGCGAACCGAGAAGGGCCTGAGCCTCATTGAATTGTTGATTGTCGTCGCACTGGTCGGCATGCTGGCGAGCATTGCCTACCCCAGCTACAGCGAAATGGTCAAAAAGGCCGCGCGCACGGAAATAGTCGGGATCTTGTTCGAAAGCGCGCAGCACCTGGAGCAGCACCACTCCCGCACCGGTCGCTATACCGACTCCGAAGCGGGGGCGGCCCGACTGCCGGACGGAAACGCCCATTACAGCCTGTATGCCAAGCGCGAAGCCGACAGCTACGTCCTGACTGCCAGACGGCGGGTCGGCGCGGCCATGGCTTCTGACGCCTGCGGCGATTTCGAGCTTGATCATCGAGGAGTGCGGTCCAATCCTTCGCGCGGCGAAGATGCGCGCCTGGGCTGCTGGGGCGGTTGAAGTCATTCATGGCGCCGGGCTGGCGCCGCGGTTCATTTCGGGTACTGGATCTACAGATGACCAAGCAAGTAGTGATTGTGGGTGGCGGTGTGATCGGCCTGCTGACGGCGTTCAACCTGGCCAAGGACGTCGAGCGGGTGGTGGTGTGCGACAAGGGCGAGTTGGGCGGTGAGTCGTCCTGGGCGGGCGGCGGTATCGTTTCGCCGCTTTATCCCTGGCGCTACAGCCCGGCGGTGACTGCCTTGGCGCACTGGTCCCAGGATTTCTATCCTCAGCTTGGCGAACATCTGTTCAGCAGCACCGGGGTCGATCCGCAGGTTCATGTGACCGGTCTGTACTGGCTTGATCTGGATGACGAAGCCGAAGCGCTGGCCTGGGCGAAGCGGGAAGGGCGTCCGTTGAGCAAGGTCGCGGTGTCCGAGGCATATGCCGCCGTGCCTGTGCTCGGGCCGGGCTTCAACAGTGCGGTGTACATGGCCGGTGTTGCCAACGTCCGTAATCCGCGCTTGCTGAAGTCACTCAAGGCGGCATTGCAGGCGCTGCCCAACGTTACCCTCCAGGAACATTGCGAAATCACCGGCTTCGTCCGCGAAGGCGAGCGCATTGCCGGCGTCCAGACCACTGCGGGGACTATCGAGGCGGATGAGGTAGTACTCACGGCCGGGGCCTGGAGTGGTGACCTTCTGCGCCTGCTAGGTTTCTCCCTGCCTGTGGAGCCGGTCAAAGGGCAGATGATTCTGTTCAAGTGCGCCGAGGACTTCCTGCCCAGCATGGTCCTGGCCAAGGGGCGCTATGCGATCCCGCGCCGTGATGGCCACATTCTGGTGGGCAGTACGCTGGAGCATGCCGGTTACGACAAGACGCCGACCCCGGACGCGCTGCAAAGCCTGCGGGCTTCGGCGATCGAATTGCTACCGGCGCTGGCGGATGCGACACCGGTAGGGCATTGGGCGGGATTGCGTCCCGGCTCTCCGGAAGGGGTGCCGTACATTGGCCGGGTGCCGGGCTGCGAGGGTCTGTGGCTGAACTGCGGGCATTACCGCAATGGACTGGTGCTGGCGCCAGCTTCCTGCCAATTGTTCAGTGACCTGCTGAGTGGACGCGAGCCGATCATCGATCCGGCACCTTATGCGCCCCACGGGCGCCTGGAAGCGCTCTGACCGGCGGCAGCCGTTGGCCTCAGCGTTTGTCGCTGGGGCCTTGTTCCAGATGTGCCGTGCTGCAATACCACTCGTTGCCGCGATGCAGGGCGCGGTCGTTTGGCAGGTGCACGCCGCAGTGAGAGCAGCGCACCATCTTCAGCGGGGCGTCCAGAGGCGTGGAGGTTGAGGCGGCACTGCCTGCCTTGAACTTGCGCCACAGCCAGAACGCGGCGGCAATCAGGGCAATCCAGAAAAGTAGGCGAACCATGGTGTCCAGCTTATTCAGTGAAGATGCGCCAGTTTAGAAGAGCTGCTGACGGCGGCCAATAAAAAAGGGAGGCCCAAGCCTCCCTTTTTTCATTTCTTTGCGATCAGTCAAACACGCCGAAGGTCATGTAGCTGAACCACGAACGGTCATCATTGTTGCCTTCGGCTTCGTGATGCTCTTCCTGCATGACATCACCGTCCTTCGGCAGCAGGTCTTCAGGGATCGCTTCCTTGGCATCTTCGTATTGCTTGATCACGTCCTGGTTGGCGCGAGTTTCACCCGGCGGCAGTGGCGCGGCGGTTTCGATCAGGCCCAGGGTCGCCTTGGACAGCCAGCCACGGTTGTCGGCTTCTTCCTGACGCGGCACGAACTGACCGTCAACCAGGCTCGGATGGTCAGGGTAGTTGAGCTTCAGGGTTTCCAGGCTGGTAGCCGCCAGGTCGTCCAGGTGCAGACGCTGGTAGGCCTCGACCATCACGGCCAGACCGTCGCCGACCGATGGGGTTTCCTGGAAGTTCTCGACCACATAGCGACCGCGGTTGGCGGCGGCGACGTAGGCCTGACGGGTCAGGTAGTAGTCGGCAACGTGGATTTCGTAGGAAGCCAGCAGGTTGCGCAGGTAGATCATCCGCTGCTTGGCATCAGGCGCGTAGCGGCTGTTGGGGTAGCGGCTGGTCAGCTGGGCAAATTCGTTGTACGAGTCGCGGGCGGCACCCGGGTCACGCTTGGTCATGTCCAGCGGCAGGAAGCGCGCCAGCAGGCCACGGTCCTGGTCGAAAGACGTCAGGCCCTTCAGGTAGTAGGCGTAGTCGACGTTCGGGTGCTGGGGGTGCAGGCGAATGAAACGCTCTGCCGCGGACTTGGCCGCTTCAGGCTCGGCGTTCTTGTAGTTCGCGAAGATCAGCTCAAGCTGCGCCTGGTCGGCGTAGCGACCGAACGGATAACGCGACTCCAGTGCCTTCAGTTTCGCGGTGGCGCTGGTATAGCTGTGGTTGTCCAGGTCAGCTTGCGCCTGCTGGTACAACTCGGCTTCGCTCAGGTTTTCGTCGACGACTTCCTTCGAAGAACAAGCAGCGGTCAGTCCGAGGATGGCGATCAGCAGCAGGTGTTTCACTTGCATGGCGGCTTGCGTCCCTATGACGGCCGCTGTCTTGGGCGTGGCCGTCCTGTTATGATGAGCGCCCCGTGGAACCCTCGGGGCAAAAGACGCCGTATTTAACCACAAGCGCGCAGCCGAAACCAAAGGCTGTGCCGTCGCCTGATTCGAGCATGTCCGAGATCATTCAACTTAGCGCAGAGGTGCCGTCCGAATTGGGCGGTCAACGCCTCGACCAAGTCGCCGCCCAATTATTCGCTGAGCACTCGCGCTCGCGCCTATCCGCCTGGATCAAAGAGGGCCTACTGACCGTCGATGGCAATGTCGTGCGCCCGCGTGACATCGTCCATGGCGGTGCCATCCTGGCCCTCGAGGCCGAGCAGGAAGCCCAGGGCGAGTGGATCGCCCAGGACATCGCGCTGGACATCGTCTACGAAGACGACCAGATCCTGGTGATCAACAAGCCAACTGGCCTGGTGGTTCACCCGGCTGCCGGTCATGCCGACGGCACCCTGCTCAATGCCCTGTTGCACCACGTCCCGGACATCATCAATGTGCCGCGTGCCGGCATCGTCCATCGCCTGGACAAGGACACCACCGGTCTGATGGTGGTGGCCAAGACCCTGGAAGCGCAGACCAACCTGGTCGCGCAGTTGCAGAGTCGCACGGTCAGCCGCATCTATGAGTGCATCGTGGTGGGCGTGGTGACTGCTGGTGGCAAGATCAATGCCCCTATCGGCCGCCACGGCTCGCAACGCCAGCGAATGGCGGTGATGGACAGCGGCAAGCCGGCCATCAGCCACTACCGTGTTCTGGAGCGCTTCCGCTCCCACACGCATGTGCGGGTCAAGCTGGAGACCGGGCGTACTCACCAGATTCGGGTGCATATGGCTCACGTCAACTTCCCGCTGGTAGGTGATCCGGTCTATGGCGGGCGTTTCCGCATTCCGCCAGCCGCCAACCCCACCATGGTTGATGCACTCAAGACCTTCCCGCGTCAGGCGCTGCACGCGCGCTTCCTGGAACTGGCGCATCCGACCACCGGTCAGCGCATGAAGTGGGAATCGCCGCTGCCGGATGATTTCGTCTGGATGCTGTCGCTGCTCAAGCAGGACCGCGAGGCGTTCGTCGGATGAGCCTCCTGGCTCCCAGCCTGCTGATTCCGGACTGGCCAGCGCCAGTCCGGGTCAGGGCGTGCGTGACAACGCGCGCGGGCGGGACCAGCCAGGTGCCTTACGACACGCTCAACCTCGGTGACCATGTTGGCGATGCGCCGGCAGCGGTGGCCGAAAACCGCCGGCGTCTGACCGAAGAATGTACCGTTCGTCCGGCCTGGCTCAAGCAGGTGCATGGTCTTGCGGTGGCTTATGCCGACCCGCAGGTGATTGCTGAAGCCGACGCCAGTTGGACAGATATTCCCGGTATCGCCTGCACGGTGATGACCGCCGACTGTCTGCCCGCGCTGTTTTGTGATCGCGCGGGCACCCGGGTAGCTGCGGCGCATGCCGGCTGGCGCGGTCTGGCGGGCGGTGTGCTGGAAGCCACGCTGGACACCCTGGCAGTGGATCCCAAGGATGTTCTGGTCTGGCTGGGTCCGGCCATCGGGCCGCAGGCCTTCGAAGTGGGCGCCGAGGTTCGCGAGGCGTTCATGGCCATTCATCCTCAAGCCGCTTCGGCTTTCGTGCCCGGCGCCCAGCCAGGCAAGTTCATGGCCGACATCTATGCCCTGGCGCGTATTCGCCTGGCTGCGCGAGGTGTCGAGGCTGTCTATGGTGGTGGTTACTGCACAGTGACCGACTCGCGCTTCTTCTCTTATCGACGCAATCCGCACACGGGTCGCTTCGCATCCTTGGTCTGGCTCGAACCCAACTGACCTGAGTCAACGGCGTCAGCCTTGAATCTTCCAAAATGATCCACATCTACAGTGGTATCTCAGGCAGGCTTCTCTTCATCAGGTGTGTCCATCGCTCCGGCCTGCCCTTTTAAGGAAGGTAACTTATGCGAATAGACCGTTTGACCAGCAAATTACAGCTGGCGTTATCCGATTCCCAATCCTTGGCTGTGGGTATGGACCATCCTGCCATCGAGCCCGCGCACTTGTTGCAGGCCCTCATTGACCAGCAGGGCGGTTCGATCAAACCACTGCTGATGCAGGTCGGTTTCGACGTGCCCAGCCTGCGTACCGCGTTGAGCAAAGAGCTCGACCAACTGCCGAAAATCCAGAATCCGACTGGCGACGTGAACATGTCGCAGGATCTGGCGCGCCTGCTCAACCAGGCTGACCGCCTTGCCCAACAGAAAGGCGACCAGTTCATTTCCAGCGAGTTGGTGCTGCTGGCGGCAATGGACGAGAACAGCAAACTGGGCAAATTGTTGCTCGGCCAGGGCGTGACCAAGAAAGCCCTGGAGAATGCCATCAGCAACCTGCGCGGCGGCGATGCGGTGAATGACCCCAACGCCGAAGAGTCCCGTCAGGCGCTGGACAAGTACACCGTCGACCTGACCAAGCGCGCCGAAGAAGGCAAGCTGGACCCGGTGATTGGCCGGGACGACGAAATCCGCCGCACCATCCAGGTCCTGCAGCGCCGGACCAAAAACAACCCCGTGCTGATCGGTGAGCCTGGCGTGGGTAAAACCGCCATCGCCGAAGGCCTGGCCCAGCGCATCATCAATGGCGAAGTGCCGGACGGCCTGAAAGGCAAGCGCCTGCTGTCGCTGGATATGGGCGCGCTGATTGCTGGCGCCAAGTTCCGTGGCGAGTTCGAAGAGCGGCTCAAATCGCTGCTTAATGAACTGTCCAAGCAGGAAGGGCAGATCATCCTGTTCATCGATGAACTGCACACCATGGTCGGCGCCGGCAAAGGCGAAGGCTCCATGGACGCAGGCAACATGCTCAAGCCGGCATTGGCCCGCGGTGAGCTGCATTGCGTCGGTGCGACCACGCTGAATGAATATCGCCAGTACATCGAGAAGGACGCGGCGCTGGAGCGGCGTTTCCAGAAGGTGCTGGTGGAAGAGCCGAGCGAGGAAGACACCATTGCCATCCTCCGCGGCCTTAAAGAGCGCTATGAAGTGCACCACAAGGTGGCGATCACCGACGGGGCGATCATTGCCGCGGCCAAGCTCAGCCATCGCTACATCACGGATCGCCAGTTGCCGGACAAGGCCATCGACCTGATCGACGAAGCCGCCAGCCGCATCCGCATGGAGATCGACTCCAAGCCTGAAGTGCTGGACCGTCTGGAGCGCCGTCTGATTCAGTTGAAGGTGGAATCCCAGGCACTGAAGAAAGAAGACGACGAAGCGGCGATCAAGCGCCTGGAAAAACTGACCGAGGAAATTGCCCGGCTCGAGCGTGAATACTCCGACCTGGAGGAGATCTGGACGTCGGAGAAAGCCGAAGTACAGGGCTCGGCGCAGATCCAGCAAAAAATCGAACAGTCGCGTCAGGAGCTGGAATCGGCAAGGCGCAAAGGTGACCTCAGCCGCATGGCCGAGCTGCAGTACGGGGTGATCCCGGATCTGGAGCGCAGCCTGCAGATGGTGGATCAACACGGCAAGTCCGAGAACCAACTGCTGCGCAACAAGGTGACCGAGGAAGAAATCGCCGAAGTGGTCTCGAAGTGGACCGGTATTCCGGTGGCCAAGATGCTCGAAGGCGAGCGGGAAAAATTGCTGAAGATGGAAGGCCTGCTGCACGAGCGGGTGATTGGCCAGGATGAGGCGGTGGTGGCGGTGGCCAACGCCGTGCGTCGTTCCCGCGCCGGTCTGTCCGATCCGAACCGGCCAAGTGGTTCGTTCCTGTTCCTCGGCCCGACCGGTGTCGGTAAAACCGAGCTGTGCAAGGCGTTGGCGGAGTTCCTCTTTGATACTGAAGAGGCGATGGTCCGCATCGATATGTCCGAGTTCATGGAGAAACACTCCGTGGCTCGCCTGATTGGTGCCCCGCCAGGCTATGTCGGTTACGAGGAGGGCGGTTACTTGACCGAGGCGGTGCGTCGCAAGCCGTATTCGGTGGTATTGCTCGATGAGGTCGAGAAGGCCCATCCGGATGTGTTCAACGTGTTGCTGCAAGTGCTGGAAGACGGTCGCCTGACCGACAGCCACGGACGCACGGTGGACTTCCGCAATACGGTGATCGTCATGACGTCCAACCTGGGTTCTGCACAGATCCAGGATCTGGTCGGTGATCGCGAGGCGCAACGTGCCGCGGTGATGGATGCGGTGGGCGCGCACTTCCGGCCGGAGTTCGTCAACCGGATCGACGAGGTGGTGGTCTTCGAGCCTTTGGGCCGCGATCAGATCGCCGGTATCACGCAGATCCAGCTCGGCCGCCTGCGCAGCCGCCTGGCCGAGCGCGAGCTGAACCTGGAGCTGAGTCCGGAAGCCATCGACAAGCTGATTGCCGTCGGCTACGACCCGGTCTATGGCGCACGACCACTGAAACGGGCGATCCAGCGCTGGATCGAGAACCCGCTGGCGCAATCGATCCTTGCCGGGCGCTTTCTGCCAGGCACGTCGATTACCGCAACGGTGGATGGCGACGAGATCGTTTTCGCCTGATTTTTCGGCGGGTTGAGAGAAGGCCTCGAAATTCGAGGCCTTTTTTCTTTGCATTTTCTTTCGAGTGCTTGTAAAGTGCGCCCCGCTGTATGTCACCCCAGATTTCCGGCGGTAGAAGAAATCTGAAAACAAGTTGCAAATCAGTAAGTTGAATGCAAATTGAGGGGTTGACAAAGGTTTTGAAGGTTGTAGAATGACGCGCCTCAGAGACATGAACGCAGCGATGCACAAGGTCGAAGAGTTCGAGGCGGTAGTGATACAGCATTCGAAATTGCAGTACTGAAATTGATAGTTCCGCGATAGCTCAGTCGGTAGAGCAAATGACTGTTAATCATTGGGTCCCTGGTTCGAGTCCAGGTCGCGGAGCCAAATTTCAAGCCGGGGTATAGCGCAGTCCGGTAGCGCGCCTGCTTTGGGAGCAGGATGTCAGGAGTTCGAATCCCCTTACCCCGACCATTTTTGGGTCGTTAGCTCAGTTGGTAGAGCAGTTGGCTTTTAACCAATTGGTCGTAGGTTCGAATCCTACACGACCCACCATTTTCGAGTCCGGTTCGCTGGGTTTGAATCTTAAAAGGTTGGAACGCCATTAGCGTCCAGCCACGAAAAAGGCGCCTTAACCGGTGCCTTTTTTTTACCGGGGTATAGCGCAGTCCGGTAGCGCGCCTGCTTTGGGAGCAGGATGTCAGGAGTTCGAATCCCCTTACCCCGACCATATTCAGAAGAAGGGCACCCGCAAGGGTGCCCTTTTTCGTTTGTGCCTCAACCTTTTCCTGTTGCGCTCACGCCCCTGTTTTCCCTAGGGTGTGCGGGCAGGGATAGCACTAAGCCATTAATTCTTCTCGTCGAGCTCACCGCTCGGGCTTTTCCCTGCGCCAACAGCGGCCGTGGCAGGCGGGGAGTCTGCCCGCGTCCGCTTTATTGTCGTTTCCCGACAAATAACGCAGGAGCATTGGCATGACAGGATTTCACACGCGCCGCCGGCACGGCTGGCCGTTTGGCCTGAGCGCATTGGCACTGATGTGCAGCGCCGCAGCGGTACAGGCAGAGCAACAAGCCCGGACCTTTGCCAACCCACCTTCCATCGAGCAGGTCGCACCGACGCTCAAGACAGCCCGCGGCACCTTGCTGATGAAGGCCGAAGCGCCGGCTGGCGCGGTGGTCAATCCTCACGCCGGTAAAGAGCGTCTGCTGAATCTGGTGATCGACTACACCGACAGCACCATTTATGACCCGGCCACCCAGAATTCTGTGCCGGTCCATCTGCGCAGCTACAAAGGCACCGGCGTCGACCCACGCACCCCGTTTGTGGCGCCAACCATCAATGTCACGCCCGGCGATACCGTGCGGATCAACCTGGATAACCGTCTTCCACCGGAAGACAGTTGCACCGCCAGCGATCTGCCCATCAACAAGCCGCATTGCTTCAACGGCACCAACCTGCACTCTCACGGCTTGTGGGTAAGCCCGGCGGGCAACAGTGACAACGTGCTGTTGAAGATCAAGCCGAAGCAGAAATTCCAGTACGAATACAACATCCCGGCGGATCACCCGGCGGGCACCTTCTGGTATCACCCGCACCTGCACGGCTCGACAGCGCTGCAAGTCGGCAGCGGCATGGCTGGGGCGTTGGTGATTCGTGGCGATCGTTTGCCCACCTCGGAGTCCAACGGCGATATCGATACCCTGCTCAAGCCGATCCAGGGCCAGGATTTTGTCGAGCGCCTGGTGGTGCTTCAGCAAATTCCTTACGTGTGCCTCGGAAAGGACGGCAAAACCAAGCGAACCAAAGACGGTGATGTGGATTGGAGTTGTAGCTCCGGCGAAACGGGTGTGGTGGAGTCCTACGACGCATTCGGGCCGGGCGAGTGGGGTAAGTCGGGTCGTTACACCAGCGTGAACGGCATGGTCCAGCCTACGTTCGAGGCGCGCACCGGTGAAGTGCAACGCTGGCGTCTGGTGCATGCCGGTATCCGCGAAACCGTGACCCTGCAGTTCGTCAAACTCAAGGACAGCGCTGCGTCCCAGAGCCTGGCGGGTGTGGCGGCGGCCGATTCGCAGAAGTTCATTGAGCAGAACTGTAATGGCGAAGTGGTGCCGTACCAGGTCATCGCCGCAGACGGCCTGACCATGGCCAAGGCCCAGAGCAAGGAGCTGCTGACCCTGCAACCCGGCTATCGCAACGACCTGTTGATTGCCTTCCCGGAGAAAGGTCGCTACTGCGTGATCGATCGTTCCGAAGCCCCTGCGGGTAACGTGACCCAGCTCACCAGCGATCACCAGCTGCTGGGCTTTGTCGATGCCGAGGCCGGGCAGGCCGTGACCGACAAGAAAAACCACATCAGCAACGTGCTGATCGCTGCTGCCCAGGCGAACATGCCGGAAGGCCCGGTTCGCGAGCAAGTGGTGGCCGACCTGAAGAAAGACCTTCTGCTGACCAGCTTCGTGCCGCATCGCACCATCGAAGAAAGCGAGTTGGTGAAGGATGTGCAGCAACTGGTGTTCAAGATTGGCAAGAACGACAAGGGTGTCACCGAGTTCGCCATCGGCACCACGGCGGAAAATGCCAAGCCTTACGACCCGGCCGTGGTCAATCGCGAGCTGAAGCTGGGTGATGCGCAGAAGTGGGTGTTGCAATCAGCCGTGGCGGGCCATCCGTTCCATATCCACGTCAACCCGTTCCAGATCCAGAAGATCATCGCGCCGGACGGTGTGACCGATCTCAGTGATCCAGGCGTTGTGGATAACCTCGACAAGGATCATCCCGACGCGCAGTACGCCGGTCTCAAGGGCGTGTGGAAGGACACCCTGTTCGTCAAACCCATGACGGATGACGGTAAGTACTACACGATCTACGTGAACACCCGTTACCAGCGCTACATCGGTGAATACGTGCTGCACTGCCACATCCTCGACCATGAGGACCAGGGCATGATGCAGAACGTGCGGATTTCGCTGGATGGGACGCCGGGTGACGCGCACGGTGCGCATCACTAGCGTCTAACGATTTTGGGGCTGCATTGCAGCCCCAAAATGCGGATCAGTGCAGTTTCAGGCGCGGCTCGGTTCCCCGGCCAATGCGACTACCAAGCATCAGCATCAAGGTCCGGAACGTCCCGTAAAGCGCCATCTGGTGCATGCGGTACAGCGACACATAAAACATCCGCGCCAACCAGCCTTCCAGCATGACGCTGCCGGTCAGGTTGCCCATCAGATTCCCCACCGCCGAGAAGCGCGACAGCGATACCAGCGAGCCGTAGTCGCGGTAGGCGTAGGTCGCCAGCGGTTTTCCTTCCAGACGAGCCTTGAGGCTCTTGGCCAACAGCGATGCTTGCTGGTGAGCGGCCTGTGCCCGTGGCGGCACATTGCGGTCGCTGCCCGGCTGTGGGCAGGCGGCGCAGTCACCGAAGGCGAAAATGTTGTCGTCCAGGGTGGATTGCAGGGTAGGACGTACTACCAGTTGATTGATCCGGTTGGTTTCCAGGCCATCGATGTCCTTGAGGAAGGCTGGGGCGCGGATGCCTGCGGCCCAGACTTTGAGGCTGGCTTCGATGACGTCGCCATTGGCGGTCTTCAGGCAGTCGGCGTTGACTTCGCTGACCGAGGCGTTGGTCATGACCGTGATGCCGAGTTTTTCCAGGGTCTTGTGCACCGGCACGCTGATGCGCTCTGGCAGCGCCGGCAGAACTCGCGGCCCGGCCTCGATGATGGTGATGTGCATGTCTTCCGGCTTGATCCGGTCCAGGCCATACGCTGCCAGCTCATGGGCGGCGTGGTGCAGCTCGGCGGCCAGCTCGACGCCGGTGGCGCCGGCACCGACGATGGCGACGCTGATCTTTTCCTTGGCCTGATCGCCAGCGTGGGCGCGCAGGTAGTGGTTCAGCAGTTGCTGGTGGAAGCGCTCGGCCTGCTTGCGGGTGTCGAGGAACAGGCAGTGCTGGGCGGCGCCCAGGGTGCCGAAATCGTTGGTGTTACTGCCGACGGCGATGACCAGGGTGTCGTAGCCCAGGGTGCGTGCGGGCAGCAGCTCGCGGCCCTCTTCGTCGAGGGTGGCGGCCAACTGGATCTGTTGGGAGGCACGATCAAGCCCGCTCATGCGTCCGAGCTGGAACTGGAAGTGATTCCACTTGGCCTGGGCCACGTAGTTCAGTTCGTCCTCGGAGGAATTCAGCGAGCCTGCTGCGACTTCGTGCAGCAACGGTTTCCAGATGTGGGTCAGGTTGGCGTCGACCAGGGTAATACTGGCCGTGCCCTTTTTACCCAGGGTCTTGCCCAGGCGGGTCGCCAGTTCCAGGCCGCCGGCGCCGCCGCCGACAATCACGATGCGGTGAGTCATGGAGATATCTCATAAGGTTTACGGAATTCGGGTCCTGACTGGCCGGCCGCGTGGGGCGGGCGAAGTGGGCGAGCGCAAGGCAGCTCATAGCACCAACAAACTCAGGAGGCGGCTCACCAGCCCCAGTACCACGGTCACGCCCACGACCAACGCAAGGAGCAGCCAGGGCCGGAAAGGCTTGCGCTCGACTTGGTGTTGGGGGGCTTGCAGGTACTGATCGACACGTCGCTGGTCTTCGGGGGTCAGGCGGCTGGTCATGATGGCCTCGGCAGGTAGACGCTTGGAGTTGTGGGAAAGCTACAGGGTTCACTGTAGTCGCTTGCCACTGGCGTACCTGCCGGCAAAAGCTCGCATCAATAGCGAATGATTGCGCTTTGTATCACCGGCGCCGGATTTATGCCATCCCGCTTTAGCAGGAGGCCGGATCAGAGGCTGATGCCAACGTCGAAGACAATGCTGCGCCCCAGGTTGCCGCGCAGGAAATCGGGCGCGTCGGGGTGGGCGAAGATCACCCGGGCGAAGGTCGGGCCGACCAGAGAGAGGGAGCGCCAGCCTTGGCGCAGGTACTCGGTGGGCGGCGGGAAGTGGCTGTTGAGGTCGAGGGTTTCGCGCTTGAGGCTGGCGAAAGCAATGATGTCCAGCTCACCCAGGTCCAGCCCGCGCTCGCGGTAGTTATGGGCCTTTTTCCGCAGGGTGGGGGCCAGCCGTTGCAGCAACTCGGGCGCGCCGATGCGCCGTGGGCGAGCTTCGCGACGGACCAGTTGCGACAACGAAAACGCGCTGCGCCGACGCTGCAGTTCTTCGCGCCATTCGTCGTTCAGGCGACGGCCCTCGTCCAGCACGAAAAACACCTCGAACGCCGCGTCGCGGAACAAAACGTCAGGCGGCTCCTGGCCGGCGGCGGTGAAATCCTCGCTACGGTAGGGGATGTTCAAGCCTTGCAGCAGGCGTTGGCAGACCCAACGCTCGCGTTCCCATTTGCGGGCATTGGAGAGAAACGCATTGGCTTGTTCGGCCTGAATGGTGAGCAGGCGCAGGTAGTCTGAGTCATCCATAGGAAACAAGCTTAGCGTCCAATTCCGCTTTGAGGGAGCAAGTGGCTGATTCTGGTCGGTTTTAGCTGCGCCAGCGCAGGGAACGCCGGCGAGCCGGGTGTAGACTGCCAGAATCCCCCGTGAAGAAGGGCTGCCTGCCGTGATTGGTGCACAACTGCTGTCGGATCTAAGCCTGACCCTCGGCTGGATCATCTTCGTGCCGCTGCTGGCCTGGGCCGTGGCGAGTACCCGTTGGGTCGAGCTGTTCACCGACAGCCGGCGCCAGCACCTGTTTCTGGGCACGGTGTTCGCGTTGTTTGCGCTCTGGCTGGTACGACGGGATTTCGAAACGGGCCTGTCCTACCACTTCATCGGTATGACCGCCGTTACCCTGCTGCTGGACTGGCCATTGGCCGTGCTCGGTGCGTTCATGGCGCAGATCGGCCTAGTGTTGCTGGGTCGCCAGGATCTGGCGGCAATGGGCGTCAATGGCGTGCTGCTGATCGGCCTTCCGGTGCTGGTCACTGAGGTGTGCGCGATGCTTGTGGAGCGGGCACAACCACGCAATCTGTTCGTTTATATCTTCTGTTCGGGATTCTTTGCCGCGGCGCTGTCGGCGTTGGTGTGCCTGCTGGCAAGCCTGGGCGTGCTGTGGCTGGATGGGCGCTTCGTGATGCCGGTGTGGCTGGAGGACTTTATCGGCTACCTGTGGCTGGTGCTCTTCCCCGAAGCTTTTATCAACGGGATGGTGGTCAGCGCGCTGGTGGTGTTCTGCCCGGAATGGCTGGAGACGTTCAACAGGACCCGCTATTTGCAGGCCCCGTGGAAGGATGACGGACCGGAGCCTTAATGCGGCTCGCGCGGGTCGAATTCGCCGGAGAACAATTCGTCCTCGGCATCCGGTGCGACCGGAATCTTGTGCTCCTCGGCGGCCCAGGCGCCCAGGTCGATCAGCTTGCAGCGATCGGAACAAAACGGTCGGTTCGGGCTGGTAGCGCTCCATTCGACAGGGGCGCCACAGGTTGGGCAATCAACATTCAGCGGCTGGCTCATGCTCGGCCTCCTCGCAAAGTCAGGTAAAAGTGGTGCAGGCGGTCGACTTCCGAATGCAGCCAGGCCAGGTCGCGGTCATTGACCAGCACATCATGGGCATGGCGCAGGCGCTCTTCGCGGCTGGCCTGTGCCTTGAGGATGGCCTGGACCTGCTCCGGGCTGGTCTGGTCGCGCAGCAGGGTGCGTTCGATCTGCAAATTCTGCGGCGCGTCGATCACCAACAGGCGGTCGGTACGCTGGTACTGGCCCGACTCGACCATCAATGGCGAGACGAACACGGCGTAAGGGGATTCGGCCTTGGCCAGGTAGCTGAAAATCTCCTGGCCGATCAGCGGATGCAGCAGGGCTTCCAGCCAGCGGCGTTGTTCCGGGTCGGCGAAGATCAGCTCGCGCAGCGCGGCGCGATTGAGCTGGCCGTCTTCCAGCAGGACGCCGGGTCCGAAGCGCTCGACAATGCTGGCCAGTGCCGGACGACCGGGTTCGACCACCCAGCGGGCGGCCTGGTCGGCGTCCACCAGGTGCACGCCCAGCTCGACGAAGCGTTGCGCGGCTGCGCTCTTGCCGCTACCGATGCCTCCGGTGAGGCCGAGAATCCAGGGAGTGAAAGCGGGCGTTGTCATCAAAATCCAGCGAGATGCAGATAGGAAGTGGTTATTTGACCACCCCAGAGCAGTGCGATCCAGCCTGTCACAGCCATATAGGGGCCGAAAGGTATCGGCGTGCTGGCGCGTTTACCGGCCAGACGCAACAGGACCAGGCCGAGAATGGCTCCCAGCAACGACGAAAAGAACAGGATGAACGGCAGAATCTGCCAACCACCCCAGGCACCGAGCAGTGCCAGCAGCTTGAAGTCGCCATAGCCCATGCCTTCCTTGCCGGTGATCAGTTTGAACAGCCAGTACACCGACCACAGGCTGACATACCCGATCACCGCGCCCCACAGCGCCTGTTCCAACGGCACGAACAGCCCGAATGCGTTGACGATCAGGCCCAGCCACAACAACGGCAACACCAGCGCGTCGGGCAGTAGCTGGTGTTCGATGTCGATCAGGCTCAGCGCAAGCAGTCCCCAGCTCAACAGCATGAACGCCGCCGCGCTGGTGCTGAAACCGAAGTGCCAGGCGGCAAACAGGGTCAGCCCGGCGCTGGCCAGTTCGGTCAGGGGATAGCGGAGGCTGATGTGCGCTTTGCAGCCGGAGCAGCGACCGCGCAAGAACAGGTAGCTGATCAGCGGTATGTTTTGCCAGGGCCGGATGCGCTGCTGGCAATGCGGGCAGCGCGAAGGCGGGAGAAACAGGTCGAAACGCTCGCTCGGCTGCACCGGCAGCGCCAGTGCCTGGCGGGCGTCGTCGCGCCATTGGCGTTCGAGCATCAGCGGCAGGCGATGGATCAGCACATTGAGGAAGCTGCCGACGATCAGGCCCAGCAGCAGGGCGCTCCCCAGATAGGCCAGCGGCTGGCTGGCGAGGGTGTCCCACAGGTTCATGTTCAGATCACGTCACCCAGCTGGAAGATCGGCAAGTACATGGCAATCACCAGGCTTCCGATCAGAAGCCCCAGTATCAGCACGATCACGGGTTCGAGCAGGCTGGTGAGGTTTTCGATCAATTGATCAATGGCCTGTTCGTGGTGGTTGGCGATGCGTTCGAGCATATCGTCCAGCGTGCCGGATGTCTCTCCGATCCCGCACATCTGTACGCAGAGGTTGGGGAACAGTGGGTTGCCGCGCATCGCTGCGCTCATCGAGAGGCCATTGCCGAGGTCGTGGCGCAGGCGAAGAATCGCCTGTTCGTACAGCGCGTCGCCGCAGGCTCTGGCCACTGGCCCCAAGGCTTCGACCAAGGGAATGCCCGCCGCGAAGCAGGTGCATAAGGTCCGCGCGAAGCGGGCCAGCGCCGCGTGCTGCAGCAGGGTGCCGACCACGGGCAGGCGATGGCCGATACGCAACAGCCACCGGTGGAATTTCAGATGACGGCGGAACGCCTGCTGCACCGTGACGCCGCCGGCCAACAGCAGGGTCGCCATCAGCAGGATGTGATTGGACAGCCAGTCGGCCAGGCCAATCACCATCAAGGTGAACGCCGGCAGCTCCGCGCCCATGCCGGCGAACAGCACTTCGAACTGCGGCACCACCTGAAGCAACAGCAGGCTCGACACCCCCAAGCCCACCATTAGCACCAGCAGCGGGTAGATCATCGCCTTCTTCATTCGCGCCCGCAGGGTGGCGCGTTTTTCCTGGAAGGTCGCCAGTTGCTCCAGCAGGGTATCCAGGCGCCCGGAGGCTTCGCCGACCGCCACCAGATTGCAATAAAGCGTGTCGAAGTAGCGCGGGTGCTTGCGCAGGGCTTCGGCCAGGCTGTGGCCGGCGCTAATGTCGCGCTTGAGGGTGTGCAGCAGCGTGATCATGCGGGTGTTCTTGCTGCCCTCGGCGATGATGTCCAGGCCGTGCAGCAGAGGAATGCCTGCCTGGAACAGGGTCGCCAGGTGGCGGCTTAACTGGGTGAGTTGCGCCGCGCTGATCTGCCGCGAGAACTTCAATGTCGAGACGCGGCGCGAATGGTGGATGCGAGTGGTATGGATGCCGCGTTTGCGCAGCATGGCCTTGATCAGCGCCGGGCTTTGCCCATCGCTGCGGCCGCTGACCCGAGCGCCGTTCCGATCGACTCCCTGCCAGTTGTAGGTTCTGGTTTTCATGGTTATGGCGACGTCCTTGTAGCAATTGGCCAAACACAATTTCCGTAACAGCTCCAGCCGGCAGTGCTTCCCGGCCCGCACTAGAGTAGTCGAGCCGCCCCGGCGGTCCTGCCTGGCAGGGTGACAAAAGGTGTCGGCTCGGGCCTACTGGCGCGCCTGTCGGCACAACCGACCGATATGACTTGAAGTTTCAGTAATTGGGGAATGCATCCATGAAGGAGCAACGCGGGATTACATTGATCGAGCTGATGATTGTCGTGGCGATCATTGGCCTGTTGGCGACTATCGCCATGCCGCTCTACACCAACCACCAGGCACAGGCCAAAGCCACGGCTGGCCTGGCCGAAATCAGCGCGCTGAAGACCGGTTTCGAGGTTCGACTGACACAGGGGGCGGATATCGCCAATGTCACGCAGATCGGCGGCCAGGAACGCACCGCGAACTGCACCATCAGCGCCACGGCGGTAGCCGCCAGCGGCACTGGCAGCATCGCCTGCACCCTGATGGATGCACCGGCGCCGGTGCTCGGCAAGACCCTGACCCTGAACCGCTCGGCCACCGGTTGGACCTGCAGCACCAACATCGGCACCGACCAGGCGCCGAAAGGGTGCGAGGCGAAGGATCAATAGCCTTATTAAACAGTAAATTGCGTAAGGCTCACGGCAGTGGTAGCGTTGGCGCCACGCCGGTGTAGCTCAGTCGGTAGAGCAGCGCACTCGTAACGCGAAGGTCGCAGGTTCGATTCCTGTCTCCGGCACCATGCAACTGTTCCGATACGTCTCTTCTTGTACACGGAACGCCCTGAAAAGCCCGCCAAGTGCGGGCTTTCTTGTCTCTGGCTGTCTCAGTCTGTCTCTAGGCATGTACCGATTTTAGGTATACGTTAGGGTATACGCCGGTTCGACGAGAAAACGTATACCTATGGCACGCACCGTTACGCCCCTCTCAGACCCCAAATGCGAGGCTGCCAAGCCGCGGGACAAGGACTACACCCTGTTCGACGGTCAGGGCCTGTTCCTGCTGGTCAAGAAGAACGGCAGCAAGATCTGGCGCATGAAGTTCAAGCGGCCGGATGGCAGAGAGGGGCTGGCCACCTTCGGCAACTACCCAGCGCTGACACTCAAAGCCGCCCGCGCGCGCCGAGCCGAAGCGCTGGAGTTGCTGGCGCATGGTAAAGACCCGATTGAGAGCGCCAGGCAGGGGAGGGTCGAAGTGGCGAATGCGAGGGCCAACACCTTCGGCGTGCTGGCCAAGGATTGGCATGAGGCCTGTTCCAAGAAATGGTCACCAGGTCATGCGGCGACGGTGTGGCGGCGGATCGAAACATACCTGCTCCCGGCCTTAGGCCAGCGCCCGGTGGCCGGCCTGAAGACTCGCGACCTGCTGGCGCCGCTCAAGGCGGTGGAGAAGCGTGAGGTTCTGGATACCGCTGGCCGGCTACGGCAGTACATGACCGGAATCATGCGTATGGCCGTACAGCACGGGCACATCGACACCAACCCAGCGGTGGACCTACAGGGCGCAACCGCCACACGCAAGACCGTTCACAGGCCTGCGCTGGCGCTGGATCGGCTGCCTGAGCTGCTGCAACGAATCGACAGCGACACTGGTCGGCCGCTGACACGGTTGGCCACCCAGCTCACCCTGCTGGTTTTTATTCGATCCAGCGAGTTGCGGTTTGCGCGCTGGCCAGAGATCGACGCCGGTCGCTCCATGTGGGAGATCCCCGGGGAGCGCCAGGAGATCGAGGGTGTGAAGAACTCGCATCGCGGCTCCAAGATGAGCACGCCCCACCTGGTACCTCTCAGTCGCCAGGCCTTAGCCACGCTCGAGCAGGTGCGCCAGCTCACCGGACGCTTCGACTTGGTGTTCGCGGGTGACAGCAACCACTGGAAGCCGATGAGCGAGAACACGGTGAACAAGGCGCTTCGGCGCATGGGCTACGACACCAAAACTGAGGTGTGCGGGCACGGGTTCAGGGCTATGGCCTGTTCTGCCTTGGTCGAATCGGGACTGTGGAGCAAGGACGCGGTAGAGCGCCAGATGAGCCACCAAGAGCGTAATAGTGTGCGGGCAGCTTACATCCACAAGGCCGAGTACATTGAGGAACGCCGGCTTATGGTTCAGTGGTGGGCCGATTATCTGGATGCCAACCGAGAGAAGCACATCACGCCTTATGACTTTGCTCGCGTGGGGGAGGGAGTAAGCAATGTAGTGCGTGGAACATTTGGCATGGTTGGACAGCAACGGCAATGAAAACAAGTATTCAATTAAAAGCCGGTGTTCTTAGTGTTCTTGGTGTTCCAAAATCGCTGGAAGCCAAAAAACACGCGGTCTGTAGTCAAGGAACACCTTTGCCTAAACGGCGGAACACGAAGACGCCGGAACACCCAGGGTGTTCTCTGAACGAGGCGGCTCGCCCCGTGCGCCCGTCTACGCAAGCGCGAGCCTCCTCCCCCTCCTGCTGGCCGCTCTTCCGATGCGCTCACGCACTCAGTCACGGCCCGGCGCGGCTTTGTCTGCGCCAACCGGGGCGAGGGGATCGTCAAATAGCTAACGGCGCGTTGCTATGACTCTGGGCAAATTAATTAGTCCTTTGAGCCTCGACCTCGACGCGCTTGAATTGGAGTTGGAGTGGTTGCCGCTTTATGGCGAATTCGCCGAGCGCTTCAATGAGGCGCTTGACCTAGTAGCGGCTGCTATCGAAATGTGGCGCCCTCATGAGAGCGAAGAATGGGCAATTGAGACGGCAGCGGAGATAAGCCGAAAGCTCTCTAGCATTGGGCAGGCGCTGGACCGGTCTCCAGCACTAGGCTTGGCTTGGGCGGTGCGCAACGCGGGGTCGTGGGAAAGGCGTGCCACCGACTCACAGCTTGTGGCAGCCCTCGCTATGGCTTATGGCTGTCGGGCTATACATGCTATTCGCAAATGGCAAGCGCAATTGGCTGACGATGTTATGGAGGCATTTGGGCGTGCGCTTGTTGATGACTTAAGGGTTAATGATCCTGGGATTTACGCCACCATCGTTAATGATTGCCGAATTGAAGATTCGATAGCTGAGATCGAGGCAAGGGAGTCGGCTGCCGATCTGCTGGGGCGCGCACGCAATTCCATCATCTTCGCGGAGCTTTATCGGAATCCAAATATTTCACCCGAAGCCATGGCACGACTTAATGAGCAAGCAGTAAAGAAGTCTCGTGCAGCGACAGGCAGAAAAGCCGGGGCAAGAAGCGGGGCCGCCAGGCAGGAGAAGAATGCCGGGCGTGACAGGGAAATATGTGATGCGGGCCGGAAGCTACTCGCGTCTGGTAGGGCCCCCAGTGAAATCTCTGGGATCATTTCACGAATGGAAGTTTCGGGAAACCTTGGGTCCAAGGGCGTACGGGACGTGCTACGCAAAGGACTTGTTCTAGATCCCGCCTAAATTACAGGGAGGTGAACCATGTTCACCTCCCTCATGCCTCTTATCTTCGCCCCCGTTGGTTTCATCAAACCCGGGGGCATCACATGCAACTCAATCGAACTGTGACAACTGTTTCACCCGCTGACCTTCTTACACCTGAGCAGGCGGCCCAATTGTTGGGCCTATCGGTCAAGACCCTGGCCACCTGGCGCAGCACTGGTCGGCACGCTCTCCCGTTCATCCGCTGCGGCGCACGTATCCGTTATCAGCGCAACGAGCTGGTCGCCTGGCTAGCAGATCGGCACCACACCCCCGCCGTGCCTCGGGGGGAAATCTAATGTCCTCGCATCAGACCTTTGGCAAAACCCCTGCCCAATCGACCCCTTGCCGTGCGCTTGCCCGCGAGGTCTCGGGGCGTAATCTGCGCCAGGATATTGGTCAAGCTCCAGGCTTTGACCCTGCTGCCACGCTGATTCGCTTTCCCGATGTGGTGGCTATGACCGGCCTAGCTCGCGCAACTATCTACAAGCGCCTCAAGGACGATCCGACCTTTCCCCGCCCCGTGCCGTTGAGCAACAGCACGTCACGCGGAGCGCCAGTGGGTTTTGTTCTCGCAGAGGTACAGCGCTGGGCGCGTGAACGTATTGAAGCTCGGGGGATCACTGCATGAGACCCGCTCGTACGCCCTTTACTGGCCCCTTCTTCGACACTTACGGAATTGGCTTTGCCCTGTACCAGCCGGGCCGCAACAACTGGAAGCAACGTACCGTCGCAGGTGTAAGTTGGAACGGCCTGGAAGGAAAAGCGCACTTTTTCAACCCTGATGGCTTGGTGCTTCCGCTGGTTCCTTCCCCTTGGGAACTGCCTACCGTATTGCGCCAACAGAGGACGCGAATGGAGCCAGCACAAGTTATGGGGTCAGGCGTATTTGCTACGACCCATCCAGCTGGAGATTCGAGCGAATCAAACCAGTGGGTCACTTACTGGCTCGTAGGGAGTGATGCGGCCTATGCAAATTGCCCAGAGGTATGGGATGCCTATGTGGAATCTCAAGCAGCGGCTGAGCGCAAAGCGGCCGAACACAACTACGTTGATGCCCGCCGTATCAGCCAACGCGCAGAGCAGTCCACTGACTTGCCTTGGCAGTCCTCAGAGCATGAGCCGACCTGTGATGGTCTGTCCGAATGGGTCCGCGTAAACACTGAGGATTGCCGCCGCATGCTGCGTGCTGAGTATGAGCGCGAATGTGCGGAGGATCAGCGAGTTGCGGCCTGGTTGCGAGGGTGCGCCGCATGAAACCTATTTTCCTGCCCGCCGCTGCCCTTGATGCCATGGGCGAACTGGGCCCAAAGGCTCCTTCGCCTGGGCGACTGGAGCGACTGCAAAAACTCCGCGACGAAGCACTGGCCAAAGGGGCTCACGTTCTGCTGCTGATTTGGCCGACCCTCGATTGGGTGCTGCTCGCTGTCGAGGCGCCTGGGGACGTAGTAATTCGGGATGCAGCGCAGTTGGTGCCCAATGTGCTGGCCAATCCCGATGCGTTAGGACAGATGTATGAGAAGGCCAGGCAAGGCCGCAATCTCACTTGGCTCAAGCTTGAGCGTCGCCCAGCCACTACCCACTAACGAAAACGCCCCCGGCTGCAACCGAGGGCGTTTGAGGATCTTCATTGTGCCCGCTCAATCTATGCCATGGCCAAGAACCATGCAAGCTGCACGCACCTCTCAGCTTGCGCTCCGTCGGCTCACCCGTTACTCTGCGCCTGTCGCTGCAAATTCAGCGACCGGGTTTGGCGACCCGATCAACATAAGGCGCACAGGCGCCCCCATCACGATTGCAGGCGCTTTTTTTGTGCCCGTACGTCCGTGTTATGGCGGCTGTGCGTGGGAGACCTTCGGGTCTGCCGGTTTCCTTATGTACCGGTTCGCCAACCTGCGCACAGCTGCCACCCTAATTCGTTTGGCGACGGACTGTGGCAGCTCCACACATAAGGAGCGTCACCCCATGCACACCCTCAATCCGCCTGCTCTGCAGAGCCACATTGCCGCCCTGAAGGCCCGTGCCATTGCGGCACTGCACGCCAACTCATCCCTCTCCGTCCGCTTAGCGCGTTACAACGCGGCGATGGCCCGTGCCCGCGCCCTGGAAGCAAGCGGGGGTGCCCAATGATTACTCCAGTACAGCACTGCTCTCAGCCCGAAGACCTGTTTTGTGTTACCGCAAAGGCGCCCACTGGCGTTCCAATAGATGCGATCACCTGTGCCGTTGAGCGAGCTCAGGCAGTGCTGTGTTTGCTGGAGGATCAGTTCGAGGCGGAGCAGGGGCAGCGCCTGACTAACCGCGTGATTATCGGCGCCCTGTGGGACGTGCGTGGAACGCTGGAGCAGATTCGTACCCTGGTCGTGCATGCCGACGACTCGACCCGTCATGTTGCGGAAAGGGGGCGGAAATGAGCGGGCGCTTTCAGGTTAATACAGCGGGTGGTGCCAGCTTCTCTAATCACAACTCGTCGAATGTCCCATTCTTCCAGGTGTGCCCCGATATCTCCGGTGAGGAAGCGTTGGAGCAAGCTTCGGTGCTCATGAGCTGCGTGAACAAATTGACTCAACTGGCCGGCGTGAACGACGACAACAATGCGCTGGTGTGGGCTGCGCACTATTTGGGTGAGCAGGCTAAGGCTCTTGTCGATGATGTGACCACTGGGATTCAGATTGCCGAGAGTGGCCAGGCATGAGTAGGAAGATGCCCAACTCCAGGCATCCGACCTTTGCGCAGGTCAAGGCCGCCTCCTGCGCAGCGATTGACCGCGTGCTTGCCCACTGGCTTCCCGGTGGCAAGCGCGTGGACGGTGGTAAGGAATATACCGCCCCCAACCCAACAAGAGCGGACAAGCATTCAGGCTCGCTCAAGGTGAACTTAGCCAAAGCCACCTGGTGCGACTTCGCCACCGGTGACAAAGGCGGTGATTTGATTGACTTGGTGCGCTACCTCGATCGATGCACCGATGTGGAGGCGTGCAACAAATTGGCGGCCTTTCTCGGTGTTGAGGCGACGAGCAGCTCCAACGTCACGCCGCCCGCTAGCCAGGCTAAGAAACCAGAGTGGGTGCCTGTGCTCCCCATTCCTGAGCAGGCAATGCAGAAGGTGCTGCAAGCGCACCGGCAACACGGTAAACCTTCCAAAGTTTGGATTTACCGTGATGCCACCGGTCAGCCGCTCATGGTGTTGTACCGCTTCGACCTCGGGCCGGATGAAAGCGGCACGCCACGCAAAGTGTTCGCGCCCCTCACCTGGTGTAAACAAACTGCTAATGACTCACGGGCCTGGCGCTGGCAGGGCTTATCGGAGCCTCGTCCGCTGCTGCGTCTTGATGAGCTGGCTAAACGCTCCTCGGCACCCGTCGTGCTGTGCGAGGGCGAGAAGGCTGCCGATGCCGCTGCCGAGCTATTGCCCGAGCATGTTGCCACCTGCTGGCCTAACGGGACGAACTCTTGGCAGAAGGCTGATTTCGCCGCGTTAGTCGGGCGTGACGTGTTGCTGTGGCCAGACAACGACGCCCCAGGTTTGAAGTGCATGGATGCCTTGGCCGAGCACCTGCGAAAGCTCGGAGCAGCTACGGTACAAACGGTAGCCTTGGCGGTGTTCGGGCAACACCCCGGCATGGACGGTGAGCACCCCACCTTCGCCCCTGGCGGGAAGTTGCTCGAAGGTGACGATGCGGCTGATGCCCAATTCAAAGGCTGGACTGCCCAACACTTGGCAGAGCTGCAACGCACCGGGGAACTGTTCGCCGCACCTGCCGCTACCCCTACACCCACCAAGCAGAGCAAGGCCACTGGCCGGGCCAAGCCGCAACCTGAGAAGAAAACCGCCCAGGCCCCGAGCGGCTTCCGTGTCACAAAGGATGGGGTGTTCTATGCCAGTGACGATGGCGAAGCACGCCCGGTTTGTTCACGGCTAGAGATATTGGCTCGCACGCGTGATGAAAAGGGTCACGGCTGGGGCCTGCTGGTGGAGTTCGATGACCCGGATGGGGCCAATAAGCGCCTCAACATTCCGGCGAGGGCAATGGCGGGCGACTTTGGCAAGGAAGTGCTCGCGCCACTGGTAGATATGGGGCTGCGCCTGGCGCCCGTGCGCACCGCTCGCAATTCGCGCAATGATCTACAGAGCTACTTACAAGGCTATGACGGTACTGAGCGTGCTCGCTTGGTCACGCGTCTAGGTTGGCACGGGGATGCTTACTTGCTGCCAGATCGGCAGATAGGTGCCAGCGCCGAGTATCTGCACTTCTACGAAGCCGGTGCCCAGCTTCCGCCGATCACTCAGGCAGGGACACTGGAACAATGGCAGCAGCAAATCGGTGCGCTTTGCGTGGGCAACAACCGCTTGGCTTTCGTCGTATGCGTGGCTTTCGCAGGTGCGGTATTGCATCTACTGGGGCACGAGTCGGGTGGCTTCCACCTGTATGGGGATAGCTCGGGCGGGAAGACCACTCACCTGCAGGTGGCTGCCTCGGTGTGGGGGGGGCCACGCCTAGTGCGTTCCTGGCGTTCTACAGACAACGCCTTGGAAAGTATCGCGGCAGCGCACTCGGACGGGTTGCTGGTGCTAGATGAGATCGGGATGTGCGACCCACGGATCATTGGAGAAACCGTCTACATGCTGGGTAACGGCACCGGTAAGGCACGGGCCAATGATCGGGGCATGAGTGGGCGCCAAGTTCAGGAGTGGCGCTTGCTGTTTCTCTCCACCGGGGAAAAGACCTTGGCGCAGCACATGGCCGAGGCAAACAAGGAATTGAAAGCCGGTATGGAGGTGCGACTGCTCGCTGTACCTGCTGACGCGAGCAAAGGACTAGGGTTGTTCGAAGAGCTGCATGGCTTCGATGATGCCGCCGCGCTTTCGGATGCGCTCAAAGCCCGGGTGAGCCGATGCTATGGCACGCCTGCCCCGGCTTTCCTGTCGGCCCTCTGTGATCCCGCCAAGTTGCGAGCGTATGCGGCCATGGTGCGCCGCAGTCTAGAGCGCTTTACCGCTGAGGCATTACCTGCCAACGCCAGCGGCCAGGCACAGCGTGCCGCAACTCGCTTCGGACTGGCAGCGGCGGCGGGTGAGTTGGCCACAGCCTTGGGCGTTACAGGATGGCCAGACGGTCTAGCCCTCCAATCTGCCCGTGTGTGCTTGGATGCTTGGTTGGCTGAGCGTGGCGGTGCTGGAAACCTGGAAGGTGACGCCATTGTGGCCAGACTGCGCGGCATAGTGGAGCGCTATGGAGAAAGTCGCTTCACGCGATGGGATGCGATTGCCGCGAAGACCGATGACCATGCGCCTCGTACAGCAGACCGCCTTGGCTTTCGCAGGACTATGGATCATGGCATTGGTGACTCTTTATACACGTCGGTGACCTATTACTTCCTCGGCACCACTTGGCGCGATGAGGTTTTCAAAGGGATGAACTTGCGCAATGTCAACAGGGAGCTGGTTGCGCGCGGAATACTTGAGCCGAGTGGAGACGGAAAAGCCGCCCAATCCGTAACACTACCCGGAATGCCGAAAGGCCGGGTTTATGTTGTGAATTCAAACGCATTGCTTAGCGACTAAATAATAGCGCTCAACGAGTCTGGAGATTATTGGCCAATTATAGGCTCGGCCTGCCTACGCCTGCGCTTATCTAAATTTAATTATTGGAGACCAAAATGAGTACGAATTCTTCTGCGCTAAAACAATGCCAGGCTGAACTGGAGAGCTTGAAGAAAGAACTTCCCAGGCTAAAGGCAGTTTCTGATGAGGCAGCGAAAAACTTTTCGAATAGCCGTCAGGGAAGACCTGTTTATCCTCGGGATCAGATCGACCCTTATTCGAATGCTAAGGCCAGAATTGATGAGCTGTCCCGTGAGATTGCAAAACTTCAGGGGCTGGTGAATTGGGAGGAGGGTGTAAAGTCTGCCTCTGAGGATGTGCGTCTGGCAAGAAAGGATATAGCCAAGGCCGAGAGCGAAATAAAGACTCTGCGTGATAAGCGAGAGACGCTCGAGTCCAAAAGGGCTGCTCTTATTGCGAAGCACGAGCGTGAATTTAAAGCGGCTGAGCACGATGAGCATGAGGCCGCCCAAGCTTATGCCAAAGCGATAGGGGAGAATGATAGCGGGGTTGAGAGCAAGGCAGAGGGGTTGTTGGAGAAAGCATCCCGGGCATTGGCGGTAATTAAACAAACGCTTCAAGGTGCTCATACAGTTTCCTCTGCACTGAGTGATCAGCTCGCGGAACTTGACGATGCAATTCAACAGAAGCAATCCGAGCTTGATAGCTTGAACTCTAAAATCCTGCAGGCTGCTCGATTTTATTGGGCTGACCGATTTGAGAAGGCTGCACATGAACTGGCGACCCTGGCAGCCCATGTTGCAGCCGCCGAAAAACTACTTGGATATGGCGATAGTTTGAGTGACTTCTATATTCCAACTGTATCTCCTGCAAAAGGTCGCTTCATTTCTCATCGTAGGGTTCTGGATCGACGCAGCAATGTGAAGTTTGAGCAGCTGACAGATATCTAACCCTAGTCACACCGAAACCATCTTAACTACCAAATCAAAACACCATCCTCGGATATTGGGCGATGGTGTTTGGGTTTCTATGTGCTTAGGAAGTTTTCGGCTATTTGTCAATGGTTCTTGAGCCGTTTTTTGAATGGGCAACTTTACCCTTGAGAATGGGCCGGTGAAGCAATGGTTTAAAGCAATAAATTACATTACAAAGCCGCTTTTCTGTAAGTAATCTATTAGTTCTGAAATGCGAATAAATGTATTTTTGCCATTGGGATTACCTTCTGCACCTTTAGCAGCTATACCGACGGCGTGATAACTTGAGTTGATAACAGGCCCTCCGCTATTTCCTGCGTACAAGGTTTTGTCGACCTCGCTGTGCTTAACATCATGCAATGGGTATTTGTAAGTAATACGGCATTTCAGAATGCCAACGTGACTGCCGATCTTATGATTGGGGAATCCAAGGACCGCGACGCGTTCCCCAATATTTGGCTCTCTCGTTACCTCAAGTGTAAAGTGTTCGAGTCCGGTAGGAGTATCGTTAATCCGAAGGACAGCAAGGTCAAGGTCTTTGTTTCGAATTATGACTTTGGCTTCATATATACCTTCGCCTTCGCCAACTCTATACACGCAGCACTCGGAAAACTCATGTCTTCTCTTTTCACTGCGATGGGCGAGATTATGCTCGCAGGTGATTAGCAGGCCGCCTTGAATCATGAAAGCAGTACCTTGGTTTTGCACCAGTTCGCCATCAACTGTTTCTGATACCTCAGTTACCCAGCATTTGCTCTTGATGAACTCGCCGACCTTGAAGTTGTTTGAGTCTTCAGGGGTGGAGATCGGAGTATTAGGCACCTTGCTCTTAATAGGCAGCATATTATAGCGTTGCGCAAGCCTTCGATAGACTTCTGACTCTTCACCAACAACTTGTTTTATGAATAGCAAACGACCTTGAAGGTGTGATTCAAGAATTCCGGAGCTATTTGGATTTTTCTTCTTGTAAATAACATTAGCCGCTTCTTCCCCATGTTTTTCAAGGGAATGTATCAATGCGGCAGTTTTCCTAATATAGGTGCGAGGAACATTTGGTTTTTGATTGGTAACCAGCCCCGTGACTAGACGCCTCTCTCCTGGTCCTTGTAGTCTCACCTTGTCAAGGTTAATTGCGAATCCGTGCTGGTGCACTATTGCCTCAAGCTCCTGGCCTACTCTACTGTAGTAGTGATTCGGTTTGCCGTTTGAGAGGCTGTATTCAACTACATTCTTCGGTAGGTATTCTGCAGGGCTGTAAAATGAAAACGTTATGTCATCGGCATATCGCGTATAAACAGCCCTGTTTCTCTTAGCCAAAGAATATAGTTCGCGGTCTAGGCTAGAACATAGCATGTTTGAAAGAATTGGAGAGCTAGGCGCCCCCTGAGGGAGTATACCGTTAACCGTTGCTAGGTGGGCAATAACAGACGCCGTCTCGGCTGTTAGCGAGTAGGGCTTGGCAATTAGCATTCCGCGAATTCGCCGGAAAGTTATAGTGCCGAAGAAGTTCTCTAAATCAATGTTGAAAACATACTTCTTTCGGCAGTGGGGATGTGCGTTTGCAACAATGGAGCTTCCTTCACGGAACGCCTTTACAGGCTCGCGTGGCGTGTAAATTTTTTCAAGCAAAGATGCAAGCCTACCCTGAAGCGTTTTAAGCTTATCGGACGGAGCCAGAATCCTACGCTTGCCCCCACTTTTTTTGGCTATGTCGAAGGCCAAGTAATGTCGGTGCATGTCCCCAGCGTAGTATAGGCGCTTGATCTTGCCGTAATCCGTGCCGAGCAGCTCCGCAAGTTCTCCAGGTGTGGTCGAAGAGTTTAGTGGGATAAAGCTTAAAAAAAAGCCTCCATTCATATTTCACCCTATTCCTTTGAGCGTAACGTCTCAGAGTCGCTGAGTGCCGTTGCTTGTGGCTTTTTTGAATCGGGTCGCATTTGAACAACCCTATTTAATACCTGAATGGAGGCAAAGCGAAAGTACGTCAAAAAACTACCAACCGCAAGCCCCTCGCGATGACCCTGGTGGCTGTCCGAGAAGTGGCCGCAAGCGATGGGGGCAGGGGACCAATCGACGCATGGAATGCTTGCTCTGGATCCCTCATACAGCTTTTAAGGTTTCGCTACCCTTTCGAGTGGCGCTGTCTCTCAAGATAAATTCAAATGAGTGTCCAGTGCGGCTATTGGATGGTCACCCGTAAAGCGATGCCGCACCCGGTCGTAATGATCAAGCAAACCTACGCTGGATGACTAATCACCACACGCTCAACGGCAGTAGCCCCCGTATCTACGACTAAGCTCATCCATCGTAGGCCACTACTAGTATGCGTTATTGGTCAGGTTTGATCGATCTAGTGTCTTCTAGACGGCAGAGCGCATTACGCGTAAAAAGCATCAAAAAGCCACTACAGGGAACGTATATGAACTCGTATCAAGCGATTGTGGAATGGGCTGCAAAAGACCTGCCAGAATGGGAGGCAGACCTTGTCCGTCGTCTTCTACAAGACCCAGCATTAGATCCAGAGCAGCTTAAGCAAATAGCGAAAAACGCTCTTTGCGCTTTTGGGCTTAATGAGGATAACGAATGTAAGGAGTGTTCGCCTCCAGTTTATGAGCTAGACGGATTGCTTGCCGAAACCTCCGTCGAACCAATAAAGCTGTGCAGTATTGATATGGTGGAAAATATCAATGCCATTCATTCAGAAGCTAAGCTGCCTTTTGGACACTCAGGGATTACACTGATATATGGAGAAAATGGCTCAGGCAAATCTGGGTACAGTCGTATATTGAAAAGCGCCTGTTTTGCTAAGCATGTTGAGTCTACTCTTCTTGGAAATATTTATAAGCCCAAAACACTTAGGCAATCCGCTCGCATAAGCTATTTAAAAAGCGGTAATCGAGAAGAGTGGACGTGGGTGCCGGGAAAAAAACATGCTGAATTAGCTTCGATCAATGTGTTTGACACCGACTGCGGAAAAACCTTGCTTGATAGCAATAATCGTGTGACTTACAAGCCTCGAGGCGCGAATATATTCGATCATGTATCCCAAGTCATAGAAAGCGTCAAAGATACAATGCAATTAAAGATGCGGGATGCGAAAAAGCCGGCTATTAGCGGCTTAGAAGATAGTGCAGAAGTTCAAGCTTGGTTGAGTCGACTGTCGGAAAAAACTAACATTGACGAGCTAAAAAGTAGTCTGGCTTGGAGCGATGCTGACGCCACCGAACTAACGCTGTTGACAAGCGCTATTGCTGACTACGAAAACGGCACTACAGTAAAAACCATTGCGAAGCTAACAAAAATCTCAGCAGAGAGACTTCCTCGAGCGATCCAGAAACTCGCATCCGCCGTAAAAATACTAGCCGAAACGAAGCCGGAGGAAGTCGCGAAATTACAAGCTGCTGAAGTTGCCGCAAAAAAAGCCTACGACCTCTCTTTAACTAGCTTTGACAAAAAAGACCCGTTAGAAGGAGTTCACTCCGATCCTTGGAAAATTCTCTTTACGGCCGCCCGAGACTACTCAACTTCTCATGCCTACACTGAAATTGGGTTTCCAAACACTAGTGCTGACGCCTTGTGTGTCCTTTGTATGCAACCACTGGACGACGATGCAAAAGCGCGTCTTGAACGTTTCTGGCAATTTATGCAAGACAAAAGTAAGTTGACTTATGACGCAGCTTGCATAATTTTAAAAAGCACTAGAGATGAAATTTCCGGTTTGGTTTTACCCGAGCCGGAAGCATACGAGCCTCTTTGTAATGAGTTGGTGGAGACCCTAGGCTCAGACTGTGGACTTGCTGAAGCATTTCGTATCTTAAAGGCTAGGCAAGACTTTTTTACCTCAGACCAGCCTCATGACATCTTGTACGACAAGAGCATTGTTTCTGCTGAGAATATTAAAAGCAGTATTTCTGAGAATATTCAAAATAAGCTGAATGAGCTTCGGAAGAACATTTCTCCAGAAAAGTACGAGTCAGATAAAGTAAGCTTAAAAAAGAAGACCAACAAGAAGCTGCTTTCAGATGCTTCCGAAAGAATCGCTAGCTATATTGATGACCTCAAGCACAACAAGAAAGTTGAGAGTGGCATAAATTCACTTAGGCAGACTAAGACGCGGTTTTCTGGCAAGGCGAAATCAATTATCTCTCAACTAGTCACGCCTGATTTCATCGATAATTTCAAAGCGGAGCTAAATGCATTTGGTATCAGGCTGGAGGTTGATATAGCCCCGATCGTGAGGGATAGCGATACTTCTCATAGTTTCTCGATAGGCGCGCAAAAGCCAGGGAAAGTTCTGAGTGAGGGCGAGCAAAAAGTTGTTTCGTTGGCTGCGTATCTCGCGGAAATAAAAACATTTGCAAACTTGTCCCCCATCGTTTTTGATGATCCAGTTAGCTCTCTTGATCACGTATATCGTGAAAAAATTGCCTCCCGCCTCTGCTCGGAAGCCTTGTCTAGACAAATAATAGTTTTTACACATGATCTCGCACTTATCATGGAGATTGATGGCAAGTGTACTGAAATGGCTTTGAATCAGAATACACGCCCTGCCGTTTCAACATTCACAGTCAGAAGAAATGGTAGAGATTCTGGCTTCTGCCATTTAGATGCGCCTTGGCGTGGGATGAGCACAAGTAGCAGGGCGCACCATCTGGAACAAGAGTTACAGTCATTCAAAGATCTTTATGAGGCGGATATTTCAGCTTATAACGAGAAATCTGCGATGTTGTATTGTCTGCTGAGGGAGGCTTGGGAGTCGTCGATTGAGCAAGATCTTTTCTTTGATATAGTTAGTCGCGGAAGGAATAGCGTACAAACTACGAGAATAGGACAGATAACAATCGAGTCTTTAGATGCTGCTCGAGTGACTGCTAATATGTCCCTTGCGAGCACTTGGATGTACGGTCATGATAAATCTCGGGCTCTCTCGGAAAATAGGCCGGAGCCAGCAGAGATAAAAAATCATATTAACGAGCTAAGAGCGTTTGCAAGCGACATTGCTACCCGTAGAAAGGCTGCTGATAAAGCATTCAAGGCTCAGGTACAGCCTCTTATTAGCACCTTTGGATAGGTTCAGGAGGCGGTAAATAAAGGGTGGATTTATTATTTATAAAATATTTCCACCCAATTGATCATGGGCTGAATTCATTGGCTGGTTGGATATAAATTAATTAAGCAGCTTCAATTTCAAATCAGCCAATGGAGGGTGCGAGTGTCACTGGTCAGACTCTGTACAAACGCGTGGTTATGTTACATGTAAAGGCGTCGCTCTTTACGATAGTGATTTCAAACCACTGCGAATCTGCAAGTGCAGGCCCAACTCGGCTGGAGGGTACAGCCCCGCTGTTGTCCTGTTGGCCGTCGCACCTGAGTGATGCACCAGGCTAATCTGAGCTGTAGCCACCATTGGGCCACGTGCCTTTCGCAGCCATGGAACACCTTTTGTGTTCCTGCGCCTTCGTGTTCCACACCTTGCTAAATCGTGTTCCTCGGCTACAGGTCCCATGTTATGTGGCTTTCAGCGGTTTCGGAACACCAAGAACACCAAGAACACCATTTTTTAGCGATTACCTTCCCCGCGCCCCGGAAGCGGCTAAGGCCTACAGCGATGTAAGCCCCTGGACTGCCTGAACTGGCTTGGGACTTTGGCCGCTTGGCGGAGGCTTGGACCGGGAAGCCCGCAGCTGTTTGTTAGCGCCAGTTCACTGGATTCGGTGCGCGGAATAGGCGTCTACATTTGCAGTTTTTTGGGTCCTCCCCACTCCCCCCTCCCTACACGGGTACGGGGACTCGCGGTTTCCCTACAGCTGAGATTTTCCTTGGGATGTCCGTCTTCTGTTTCATTCGGCTGAGGCCCGAACGATCCCGAAAGCTTGACTTGACGCTTGCTAGCAGGGCACAGCTGCATTAGCCAGCCAGCCAGCCAGCCAGCCAGCCAGCCAGCCAGCCAGCCAGCCAGCCAGCCAGCCAGCCAGCCAGCTAAGCGGTCAGAAGACAGGCAGGCAGAGCTGCAGTTTGGCGGAAGGTGTCTTGCGATGCCGCCGAAGCAGAGGGCGAGGGCGAGGGTGAGTTGGGTTTTAGGTATATGGTTAGGTATACGGTTTGGAGATATAGAGGCTAGAGGTCAATAAAAACAGGGTCTATGGGTGCCTGATTCGACTCCTGTCTCCGGCACCAGTAAAATCAAGGCTTGCAGCGATGCAGGCCTTTTTTATTTTTTGGGTGGGCTAGCATGGGGCTATCAAGATGAGCAGCTATGAGCGCTGGGAAACATTAGGATTTCTGCCCCTTTTTCATCCCGCCTCGCGCCTAGTTCGCCCAGCTCTGGCTGCAAGTCCGATCCAGTGCAGGACTAGCTCTAGCGCGGTTGAGCTATTTCGTTTGCTCCAAAAACGACGAAGCCCGCACTGGGCGGGCTTTCGTTCGTCTTCATCAGTTGGGTGAATCGCCCCGGGTTCTTTAGACACCCTGCAAGCTCATTGCGTAACGCTTTTCAAACTCTACCGGCGACAGCTGATTGTTGAAACCATGACGACGTTTCGCGTTGTAGAACATCTCGATGTAATCAAACACATCACTACGTGCACCTTCCCGTGTGGGGTAGATTTTCCGCCGGATCCGTTCCCGTTTCAGAAGCTGGAAAAAGCTCTCGGCCACGGCATTGTCATGACAGTTGCCTCGGCGACTCATGCTGGCAACCAAATTGTTCGCTTTCAAAAAACTGCGCCAATCTGAGCTGCTGTACTGGCTGCCCTGGTCGGAGTGAACCATCACCTCCTGTTTCGGTTTCCGCCTCCAAACCGCCATCAATAACGCATCAATGGCCAAATCACTGGTCATCTGCGACTTCATTGACCAGCCAACGACCTGGCGAGAAAACAGATCCAGCACCACTGCCAAATATAGCCAGCCTTCATACGTACGAATGTAGGTGATGTCGGTGACCCAAACCTTGTTGGGTTCTACGACATCAAACTGCCGCTTCAGCAAATTGGGTGAGGCGACCGCTGGCTTACCGCCGTACTTTCCAGGGCGGCGTCGATAACCTGTCTGAGAGCGCAGACCTTCAAGACGCATCAGCCTTGCCACACGATGACGACCACAATCCTCACCGGCCTCGCGCAGATCGTCATGGATTTTGCGATAGCCATAAACGCCGCCGCTCTCCAGCCATGAATGCTTGATCAAACCCAGTAGTCGCTGCTCGTCTTTGGCTCGTAGAGATTGCGGCTCAGACAGCCAGGCGTAATAACCGCTGGGATGGACTTTCAGCGTCAGGCAAAGCCGTCGAATCGAATACTCGCCCGCGCGCTGCTTGATAAAGGCGTACTTCAGCCGCACTCCTTGGCAAAGTACGCGGCGGCCTTTTTTAATATGTCTCGCTCTTCAGTCACCCGCTTGAGTTCCGCTCGAAGACGACGCAGCTCAGCGTGCTGATCATCATCCTGCTGCCGCTCTTCTTGAGGTTTACTGTAGCGCTTTATCCAGGCATAGAGGCTATGCGTCGACACGCCGAGACGAGCCGCTACATCAGCGACAGGCAGCTTCTTTTCGGTCACTTGATTGACCGCTTGGATTTTGAATTCTTCGGGGTAACGCGGGTTGCTCATGGCACCTCCTAATTGGCCTCAGTTTAAGGCAAAGAGGTGTCTACGAAACCCGGGGCGATTCAATGAGCCTAGGGATGGCAGCAGTCTGCATTAGCAGACTGCTAAGCCTTTGGACCGCAAAAGAGAAAGGACCAATGTTTGGGGCGGCAGAACCATCAGCCACTGCCAGCGAAACTCTAGGAGTTCGATTTCTGTATCACTTTCGAGATTGAACTTGAGCAATATATAACAATTACAGAAGAGGGCGTGACGCCCTCTTTTTAATATAAACTACTTGCTATTGAGCCCTATTGGTATGGTGCTTATTATTGGTCTCAGTGGCAAAATACTTGTGATTTAATACGGCCGGTCATTGCCTGTATAGAGCCAAAACGGTTGCCGTTTAAACCTGATCTTATTGAGCCCCGTAAACCTTAAATTGGTAGCTAATCAAAACTAGTAATTTGGGCCTGCCAGAACGTCAAGAAGAGAGTGGGCGACAGGTCGTACAGCATCGGCTGTCGAATCATATCCATGTGGTGGAATGCGCAAAGAAGAATAACCCGAGTTGAGCAGGCTTAAACAATAGGCGTGGCTCTCTTCATTTAATTTTCCCGTGGAAGCCAAATAACGCGAATAGCTTGAGATTTCGCTCGCAGATGAACTAGACCTCAATCGTTCACTAATCAGACCAGAAAACTCACTATCAGTGCTGATTCTGAATTTGATGGCGTAATTTATTCTGTCCTGAAAGCTCCACAACGAATGTCTCGGTCGGTTGACCATCGCACTGACAAGTTTTTCTAACTTTTCGCCTTCAAGCCTTTCAGTTCCTATGATTATAGGAGTTACAAAGCTATGATCGTCACGGTCATCATATGTCAGCGCAGACACTACTTCATTGAGGCTTTGGTTGTGGGGGGCATAGATTGCCAGTGCCGCAATACCAGACTTGAAATTGCTCTCGAAAGCAATAGACTGCAACTGAGCTAGGATATTGACGTTTTGTGGGAATTGATGCCGTAATATATAAGAGGCTTCGTAATAGCTTTGCAATCTATTCCAAGAGCGGTCTTTGTCATCTCTATGAATTTTCACTGCTTTTAAACACTGTCGGAGCAGTAAATCACTTCTGGGGACTTCCTTGGCGAGAGCCTGCAATACCGCGACTTTATGAAACTCTGTTGTGCGCAAGCAATAGTCTAAAAAGCGTTGTCGCAAATCTGAACTGAAAGAGACATGTGGAGCGACGAGCTCCCAAAAACGCGACTCGTCAGTAAAGTGTCCAAGCCTTGAGAGAAACTTTCCGTCGAAGCTTTTTTCCAAGTCACCCCAATGCTCGGCCACTAATCTGATCAGCGCTGGCGGTTCATTAGAGTAGTGCCCTAGTGAGATATCTAGAGGCTTTTTGCCCCACTCTAGAGTGGAAAATTGCTCTGTTGCTCCATACACAACTAGGCCGGCGAACGCCGCCGCTCGCCGATCGTCATGATCGTGTCCGACTGCCATTGCATCTTTGAGCAGACGATCCACAACGTGCTTCCTCTCGGTACCGACTGAGAGGAGTGCCTGATAGTTTTTTATGGCGGCGTGCACTTTAAGGGGGCCGTCTACTTCATGGTCATATCTCTCCAGTATCTCCTTGGCAGCATCGTTGCGGTCGAACTCACTGGAGGCGGCATCAATGATTTGCAAACGCATAATAGCTGAGAGAGCTCCAATACGCTGAGCTATAAGCTTCTGAACAACCAAATCATCCCGATAGACTGAGGCAAACAGCCCAAGGGGGGGATTACGCTCTTTAAGCCTTTCTAGGGCGAAATTTTTGACCCTGCTATCTTGAGGGTAGAGAGCAACCAATGGACCTAGACCTGAATACATTTGATCTGGCTCGCGCAATCCCCTGCTCACCAAGATGTCTTTAATTTCTTTGTGGTTAGAGATATTCAACTGCCTGAAAGCAGAAGTTATTATGTCAAATCTAACCTTATGGCCAGAATTTAGGATTTTTAATAGCGCCTCAATGCACGCTTCGTGGCTATAAATTTGAGGGTACAAGCCAACCAAATTAACCTTTCGCTCATCCGGCCACTTAAGTACCTCTTGGATCAAATCTCGTACTTCAGGGAGCTCTGCTGCCCAACCGCTAATCAAAGGCGCTAGTAACCAGACGACGGAAAACCCCTCTGCTGTTTTTGTCCTTTCAATCAAGTATCTTGTAATTCTTGGATCTTGAATGCCGTCATATACTGGTCTGGCTACATACTCTTGATGCTCTATCCTTTTGGAGGTTACCGCGAGCACGAGTAACTCTCGAATTTCACCATCCATTTCCGCGAACTTCAAAAGCTGGCTCCAGTCTTCCCCCATTCGCAAGACGTAGGGATGCTCTGACTGCAACTCATTCACGATCCATGCACATATCTTACGATTTTTAGCACTACAGCTGAGGATATAATACCGTGCTATTTCTTTCTCGATCTCGCCGTAGGCTCCGAAACCTCCGTTCAAGGTGCCCAGGCAAATATCTATTAGTCTGTCTTTGTCCAACCATCCTTGTACCAAACTTTCCCCAATCTGTGCGTGATGCTCGTAGCTTACTCTATCATGCCAGGCAGACATTGACAGTAGCGCTGACAGATCAACTTCCTGATGTAGTCTCAATTGAACTTTGCACCAGATAGCACTCAGTTGAAGTGCCTTTTCCGTAGCGGCAGACGCTGTAGCTAGAAATTCAATCAAATTCGGATTATTGGGCCAGCCAATGGTGAGAGCCTCTAGAGTCCTTGCCACCACTGCTAAATCGGAGTCGCCACGAATGAGCGTCATCAGCCAGCTTTCAACCTCAAAATTGCCTTTGTAGACAAGTCCCAATGATTGAGCCGCGGCTCGAGAGTTGGCAGGGTTATCATCCTTAAGCCCATGTTTTAACAAACTGAGTTGGTGCTCTGACTGCTCCCACTGTGTCAGTGTTGAATAAAAATCTTTCAAATACTCCTTAGTACGTATGCCCCAGCGGTTGATGCTCTCCGAAGACTTCTCCCTGAGTGTCGGGTTATAAATTCCCCCTAGTGCAACTGCAAGGTGAGCACTCCGCTCGCCACCCCACCCAGCACCTTCAATGATATCCAGGCTGCGTTCTGCCAGTCTTATAGCAGTAGGACGATTAATCTCAGCCCCGCTAAACACAACATCGGCAAGAAGCAAGCGCCGCTGCAAAGCGCCAATCACATCAGCCTCAGGTTCATCAATAACCTGTACGATTTGCTCTGCTTCAGAACGCCTGGTGTTCCGAGCGATCAAATCGCCGAATACACTTCTCCAGCGAAAACTGCTTGCATTCGCGCGCACAAAACCTAGGATTTTCTCAATCGGCCAGCCGTGTATATGGACGGATGCCAGATACTCTTCCAAGCTGGCATGCACAAAGCCTACCTCCTCGCGCCCTTTCTCAACCAGCAGTCCCATCGTCTCTGCGTTAACTGCAAGGATCTCGTTGGCGACTTCGGAAGCCTCGCGAGCGGTGTAGGAATACCCTTCAGGGTCAGTAAGAAACGTTTTTATGCAGTTACGAGCCAATTGGAGAGGATACCCAGCGTCTCCCCCCTCCACTCGGATCTCAAATGCGAGCGCAGCGAGCGCTTCCCTGCGCACGTCAATGGATGCTGCCGGGGAAAATCGCGGGCTCACGTCTCCCGCAGCCGTGGCTCGGCTAGACGGATGAATCTCCAACAGCAGGTCAGTCAACTGGCTCAGCGCTTGGACTTTGTTGATCGGCAAAACCAACTGGCGAACGGCCAACGCAATCAATCCCAGCAATAACAAGGGGGTCTCAGCGAGAGTGGCCAATCCACGCCCTTTATCAAGCTCGTTGAAGAATCGCTGAGTCTGCCAGGCGATTGATTCTTCATGAGAGGGTTGATCGTTGTTGAAACCTACATTTCGCGAGAACCACGTAGTTGCAATTTCCCTTTGCTGCACCTTCGATAGCGGCGCCAGGAGTCCCACTGCCCAGTTGTCGGGAATCCCGCCGATTTTCGATAGCCCTCCGGGTCGAGCACTGACCACTACCGGAATCTTGTGTGCGGCCACAATCGTCAGCATGGCAAGCAAGGTAGTGCGAGCTGCCTGTTCATTAGCCCATTCGTCCAGTCCGTCGACAAGAAGCACTACCCGTGACTCATCAATAGCTTGATCAATTAATGCGACGAGATCACTAGTTAACTGAGGCTGCCAGGTCGCACGGATTAATTCTTTTATGCCTACAGTTCCCCTACTGGCCTCACTAAGGCGTACCCACTTGGCGAAAGAAATGAACAACGGTAAATGGCGTCCCCAGCGTTTAGCAACGTCAGTGAATCGTCCCTGGTCGCCGAGCAAATCAAGCGCTAGGCACCTCAGCACGGTACTTTTTCCGCTTCCGGCATGGCCCACGATGGCGATCTGATCAGCCCCTGCTAGCCATTCCAGGATGGGAGTTCGGCGGTAGTTTTCCGCCTGCCGGCTTTCTTCCTTTTTTACAGGTGAACGTGCGTCAGCTCGCTGCGGGTTGGACATCGGTGAAGTCGAATCCTCGCTTTGGCTGGACGCCGCTTGACTAACAACAGTTTCCCGCAAGAGAACATCAGGTGTGGAGAAACGATCAAGTAGTGAGATGGAAGCCTGAGGTCGATCAGAGAAAGGCGTTGGAGCACTCACTGGAATTCGGTCCAGAAGTTCGAAGCCTCCTTGGTAGGCACGATGGAGTTGCGTCCTAATTTTATCTAGCTCGCTGCCATCCAGCCGCAACAGCAGCTCTTGGCTTACTGTGTCTCCAAAAAATGCTCTGGCGCATTCACGGCCAAAAAACTCCAATACGATGTCTGGGTTATTTCGTAAAACGGTACACAAGTCATGACCGCCAAGCACCTTAAGGGTTATTCCCTGGGCCCGAAACAACTCCGCTTGTTCTTCAATCGCATTCTGTAGTCCAACATCATCTACAGCGCATTGCACGGCGATGTAAAAAATATCAGTTCTACTCGACCAGCTTCCAGCAAGGAATGTTACACAGGCATCCTTCAAATTTGCATGTGTGTATTTTGCATAGCATTTCGCCTGCCAAGTTTCGTATCTGCCATTGCGTTTTCGGGCATAAATATCTATTCCCTGCTGCGCTTGTCCTGCCCTTCCATATAGGCTATGGGATTCAATATCTGCCTGTTTTCCAGCCAATCGATAACACAGCTTTTCAAAGTTCTCCCATCGTAACTCATTAAATGGCAACGTCTGGGCAGCCGTTTGAACTGAGATAAAAGGTGGGATATGACTTGCCGGAGCGGTGATTGCGTTTTCCGTCATTTTAGAGGATCCATGTGCAGATACGACTCCTATCATTGGCGCCGGTAGTTGTACATCATATTGGGTATTGATGTGGTGGAGTCAATATCCTGCTTGGTGCTAGGCGGCTTGAAAAAGCATCGAGCTATTGCCTTGACAGACCTATGTGGGTTCAGGCGTCGGTATCGGCTCGCTTGTTGCCGATGGTGACAATCTTCGGCCGGTTCCAAACTAGCGCTCAAGATAAGTTGCCTGATCGAAAGCCACCATTGAGCGAAAGCTTTCTACAACCGTCGCATGGGGTGATAAAGGGTAGGTGAAGTTACACCATTTCCGTTGTTACACTCCTTAGGTGAAGCGTTCCTATTAGGTGTAATGAAAAAATATCCATATAAATCAATTGGTTGTTAGCTTTAGATGCACCAGTTACACCGGTTACACGGACTTTAGATCCATGCTCTGCTAGTGGTCCCACGCCCTCTATCCTCTCGTACCTCCAGCGGCAGAAGCGGAGTCCTGTTCTCCGGCTCTCGATGCCGTCGGGGACCCTGGGGGCTTAGGCGGGATACGGGGCGGGGAACCCGCGAGCTTTTGTTAGCAGCTGGCCGGCCAGGTTAGTGAACTGGTACACCAGGTGAATAGGAGTGAACTGTGCATCATTTTGGACACTGGACATATCAGTCCCCAACGTGTTCGATTTCGGGCAGTCACTGTCCGGTGTCGTGTACCGGATGATGGCGTTGACCTGAGAAAGACAAGACAAGGAGAGGTAATGGAGTCTGCGCGGAACAGGGTAACAATGGAGGTCGTAGATGCTGAAGATCTGTGGCTTTTGCCAGCGGTCGATAAGTACGGCTACATCTGTCGAGGTTGTGATCTGACGGTTTACCCGGCTTCCTACCTGAAGACGAACTTGCAGCGCCCCCATTTTCGAAGCCCCCACGGCCAGGAGCACTTGGAGGGATGTGATATCGAAGGTGATGAGAAAACCGTTGCGAGTGGAAAAAAGGGCTCTGTGCGGAGCAAGCTACAGACAAGTCCCGCCTTGTCACCGGCACGGCTGGTCCTTAGAAATGAGCGACCGATTGTCGATCCCACTGCTCAGCCCTCGCCATCAGGGGCATCACGATCTGTACGGACGGGCTCCTCAGGAAACGGAGAGGCTCGCCCTCAGGGGCGCAGATCCGCGCAAAGCATTAGGCGTATCTGTCGCGCGTTCATCAATTTTCCATACGACCGGGATCTCTCGCTGGAGGTACCAGCGGTTGAGGCCACCACCTACCAGCAAGTGTTCAAAAAGCTTCGAGGGGAAGGCGTTGAGGATCTACCTTCACAAAAAATCTTCTATGGCGAGCTCAGTTGGGGCAGGGCTGAAGATGATGATGACAATCTTCTAATTACCCTATCAGCCGGGGAGTGGGGCACGGAGGCTAAAAGGTACGTCCGGCCATACAGGGTTCGCGTGTCCTGGGCAGGTTGGTCGGACGCAAAGCGTACGATCGTCACCAAAGAACTAGAGGTCGTTCGGCAAGAGGGTATAGATGCGAAGAAAAGCGGCAGCAAGGATCGGCCCTACATCTTCTTCCTCGGCCGCCAGGACGCGGAAGACCCATCGATTTTCCATGTAGATGATCATCGCTTGATCTGTGGGCTGTTGGCGACCATTACCTATCCAGCCCGCAGCTAGCAGGGGTACTTTGTAGTTTGGGGATACGGGATACGTAGCTGGGGCTTCCGTTGGTTGACCCAGTAAATAATGGGTAAAATCACTGTCATTCGATTCCTGTCTCCGCACCAGAAAAAAACCAAAGGCCTACAGCGATGTAGGCCTTTTTTGTTTCTGGAGCGGGCAGGCATGGGGCTGGCAAACGTCTGGGCAATACATTGTTGCCGAGCAGATTTGCTGCCATGCAGCGACAGTTCAGTGGATTCGCTAAAGCACAGATCCCATCACCACAAACTGATCTTCGTTCGAAGCGAAGCCTATTCAAAACCATCTCAATGGTCAGGTTTGTAATATTTTGACATGAATTCAGTCATCTCACTGAATCGCAACCCTTTTCCCGGCAAAACTACCGTTCGTCGGCTCAAGACCACGCCCCGCATCGCTTTCACCCAGCGAAACCGGCGACTAATCAGGAAGTATTAATACTAAGTGAACGTACGAATTGTCCTGCGTGGATCCAATTTTTCGGCTACAAATTCACCCCAAATGGAACCTGTATTCGCCAAGGTCAGGCTGTTCGACTCGCAGTGTGTGTATTTCCAAGGGGTTTTGTTCACGCTCCTACACGCATTTCAATGACGGATTCGCCTGATCCACGAAGGAGTCACACGTGGACAGAAGATTCGCCAAAAAAGCCTTTACCGCTCGTTTCGCTCCGCTGCCTCTGGCAATCAGCCTGGCGGCGGCCGGTGTGGTTTCCGGCCTCTTCAGTCCCGAGGTGTTGGCGGTGTGTGACACGCCGGCTCCCGGTGCCACCATCAACTGCACAGGCACCACTGTCGGGCTGACCACCGGCGTCAACGCCCTCACGGTCAACGTGCTCACTGGCGCGGTTGTCAACGCGCCGCTGCTGGGCACGGCACTGAACCTCACGGGTAACAACTCGCGGCTGACCAACTCTGGCCTGATCGACCCATCGTTGCTGGGCACCGTGTCCGGATTGACCACCGGCATAACGATGGGCAACGCGAACAACAGCATCGTGGTGGTCACCAACAACAACACCGGGATTATCCGCGGCACTTCCGGTCTGCTCGGTGCTTCGCTCGTCGGCCTCACCGGTATCGGCTTGAGCGTGCAGAACGGCGCGGCCGGTACTACCACCGTCACCAACAACGGCACCATCGAAGGGATGCCATTGGTAGGGGTATCGATCCTCGCATCGGATATTCCGTTGATCGCGCTCTGGGGCGGCTCCAAGGCGGTTTTCATCAACAATGGCACTATCACGGGCCGTGTTTCCTTCCAGGGGACCTCCACCGGCAACGTGTTCACTAACACCGGGATCCTGAGCGGCAGCCTGTCCATGGGCACCGGCGGTGGCGCCAACCGTTTCAATGCCATTACCGGGTCGCTAGTGAGCGCCGGTGGCGGGGTCGGGATAGCACTGCCGGTGCTGGGGCTGACCATCGGCTTTGCCGGCGCGGGCATCGTCGATGGCGGTACGGCCACAACCGCCAACACCCTGGCGTTGCAGAACGCTGTCGGTGGTGGCTCAGGTACCGGCGGGACAGGGACGATCAACGGCAACAATTACCTGCACTTCAACAACCTGATCGTCGACAGCGGAACCTGGGCGCTGTCCGGCCTGTTGTTCAATGGTGCCACCACACCGACCGTGCAGCTCAACGGCGGTTTGCTGAACGTCACTACCTCGGCGCTGGGCAGCGCCTCGGTGACCGCCAATGGAGGCCGGCTCGGGGCCTCGGACATCGGTGTGGTGATCGGCAACACCATCACCCTCGGCACCAACGGCCTGACGGTATCGGGCAACAACAACCTGACCCTGTCCGGTTTGCTGACCGGTAGCGGAGCGTTGAGCAAGACCGGGCTCGGCCTGCTGACCCTGAGCGGGGCCAACGACTACACCGGTGGTACCACGATGAGCCAGGGCGGCCTGGTTCTCGGCAACGTGGGTGCCCTCGGCACCCAGACGCTGACGGTCACCGGCGCCAGCAGCCTGCAGAACGCTACGACGATGAACCTGGCCAACGCCATCCTGCTCGACGGCGGGGCGCTCAGCCTGACCAACACCGTTGCGCTGACCCTCGCCGGCGCGGTCAACGGGACCGGCTCGCTGATCAAGAACGGCACCGGCGACGTGACCCTCAGCGGCGCCAACAACTTTAGCGGTGGCCTCAGCCTCAATGCCGGCAAGCTGATCCTGGCCAATGCCGGCTCCGCCGGTTCGGGCACCATCACCGCCGTCACTGGCGCGGCCCTGGACACCAGTTCCGCCCAGACCCTGACCAATCTGGTTCAGCTCAACGGCAACCTGACCCTGACCGGCAGCAACGATCTGACCCTGGGCGGGAAAATTTCCGGCTCTGGCGGCCTGATCAAGAGTGGCTCCACCAGCCTGACCCTGAGCGGCAACAACGATTTCACCGGCAACACCGCCCTCAACGGCGGCAGCCTGATCCTGCAAAGCAACACTGCACTGGGCACTGGGCAACTGAGCCTGGGCGCCAATGCCTCACTGGATGCCAGCGGACAAGCCATCACCAACGCGATCAACCTGGGCACCCGCACCCTGACCCTGACCAATGCCACCGCCACCAGCCTTGGTGGCGCGATCACCGGCACCGGCGGCGTGATCAAGAGCGGCGCAGGGGACCTGACGCTGAGCGGTGCCAACACGGGCTATTCCGGCGTCGTGCAACTGACCAACGGCAAGCTGATCATCGGCAACAACGCCGCGCTGGGTACTGGCAGCTTGCGCACGTCCGCTAACACCACCCTGGACACCGATGCCGCGCGCTCGATCAGCAACCTGGTCATCATGCTCGGTAATACGACCGTTGCCGGCAGCAACGATCTGACCCTGGGCGGCTCGATCTCTGGCGGCGGCTTCAGCCTGACCAAGAACGGCTTGGCCACGCTGACCCTCAACGGCTTCAGCACCTTCAGCGGGGGTACGGTCCTCAACGCCGGCACCTTGCGCGTCGGTTCCAGCGGCGCGCTCGGCATCGGAGCACTGACCACCGCGGCCGGCACCACCCTTGATGCCAGCACCGCAGTGACCTTGGGCAATATCGTCAACCTGGGCGGGGACCTGAGCATCGGCGGCACCGCTAACCTCGGCCTTAGCGGCACCCTCAGCGGCGCCGGTGGCTTGATCAAGAACGGCAATGCCGACCTGACGCTCAGCGGTAACAACAACTTCCTGGGCAACACTCAACTGAACGCCGGACGCCTGGTGGTCGGCAACGCCGGCGCCCTCAGCCAAGGCGCGTTGATCGCGGCCAGCGGCACCACGCTGGATGCCAGTACCGCACTGACCCTGACCAATGCCGTCACCGCGAACGGCGTGCTGAACATCGGCGGCACTTCCGATCTGAACCTGTCGGGCGTGATCGACGGAGCCGGCGGACTGGTCAAGAACGGCAGCGCCAACCTGACCCTCAGCGGGGTGAACACCTACCTGGGCGGCACTACCCTGAACGCCGGGACCCTGACCCTGGCCAGCGCGGCCGCGCTGAGCAGTGGCGATCTCACCGTTGGAGGGGGCTCGACACTGGTGGGCGTCGGTCCGCTGACGCTGGGTAACGCCATTCACCTCAACAGTTCCTTGACCACCGCGGCCAGCGGCTCCCTGACCCTCGGCGGCGTGATCGACGGCGCCGGCAGCCTGACCAAGGCCGGGACCGGCACCCTGCTGCTGACCGGCAACAACAGCTATGGCGGCGGCACCCTCCTGAGCAGCGGCACCCTGAACCTGGGCTCCAACACCGCGCTGGGCACCGGCACGCTGAGCACCGCCAACGGCACCTCGCTGGACACTACCGGCGTCCTCAGTGTCGGCAACAATCTCAGCGTCGCCGGCACACTGAATCTCCTCGGCAGCAATGCCCTGACCCTCGGCGGCGGCATCACCGGCACTGGCGGTCTGACCAAAGCCGGCAACGCCAGCCTGACCCTGAACGGCAACAACGCCTACCTGGGCAACACCAACCTCAATGCCGGCACCCTGGTGCTCGGCAGCAGTACCGCGCTGGGCTTCGGCATCCTCAATACGGCGGCGGGCACCGCGCTGGATGCCAACGCGGCCGTGTCCATCAACAATCAGGTCAACCTCGGCGGCAACCTGGCTGTCGGCGGCAGCGCCAACCTGGGCTTGAACGGCATAGTCAGCGGCGTTGGCAGGATCACCAAGGACGGCGCGGCCACCCTCACGCTCAACGGTGCCAACACCTACACCGGCGGGACCGTGCTCAATGCCGGTGTCCTCCAGGTGGGCAACGCCCAAGCGCTGGGGAGCAGCACGCTGATCGTCAGCGGCGCCTCGACCCTCGACAGCGGCACGGCGCTGAATATCGGCAACCGCCTCAGCCTCGGGACTGACCTGACCATCGGCGGCAGCAACAACCTCGGCCTGACCGGCGTGATTTCCGGCAACGGCGGCCTGATCAAGAACGGCGCGGCCGACCTGACCCTCAGCGGCGTCAACACCCACCTCGGCAACACCGTGTTGAACGCTGGCAAGCTGATCGTCAGTAATGCCGCCGCGCTGGGGCAGGGCGCCCTGATCGCGGCGGCCGGCACCACCCTGGATGCCAACACCGCCCTGGCCCTGGCCAACGCGGTCACCCTCAATGGTGCGCTGAATATCGCCGGCACGTCCGACCTGACCCTGCAAGGCGTGGTCGACGGCAGCGGCGGCCTGATCAAGAACGGCAACGCCAACCTGACCCTCAGCGGCGTCAACCTCTTCCAGGGCGGCACCACCCTGAACGCCGGCACCCTGACCGTCGGCAACGGCCTGGCCCTGGGCTCCGGCGACCTGACCATCGCTGGCGCCGCCAACCTCGCCAGCGCTGGCGCCCAGGCCATCGCCAATGCCATCCACCTGAATGCCGGCCTGACCCTGCCGGGCAGCGCCAACCTGACCCTCAACGGCGCCATCGACGGCGCCGCCGGCCTGACCAAGACCGGCACCGGCAGCCTGATCCTGAACGGCGCCAACACCTACGCCGGCGGCACCGTTCTCAGCAGCGGCAACCTGGTGCTCGGCTCCGCCACCGCGCTGGGCAGCGGCACTCTCAGCGCGACCAATGGCGGTTCGCTGGACGCCAATAAAGTCCTCAGCGTCGCCAACGCCATCGATGTCACCGGCAACCTGAATGTGCTGGGCAGCAACGACCTGACCCTCAGCGGCGACATCGCCGGCAGCGGCGGCCTGACCAAGTCCGGCGGCGCGACCCTGGTCCTGTCGGGCAACAACAGCTACCAAGGCAACACCAGCCTCAATGCCGGCATCCTCAAACTGGGCAGCAGCACCGCGCTGGGCCTGGGCACCCTGAACACCGCGGCGGGCACCACCCTGGATGCCACCACCGCGCTGGCGATCAGCAACCTGGTCAACCTGGGCGGCAACACCGCGATCGGCGGCAGCGCCGACCTCGCGCTCAACGGTGTGGTCAGCGGCACCGGTGCCCTGACCAAGCAGGGCACCGCGACCCTGAGCCTGAACGCCGCCAACACCTACACGGGCGGCACCAACCTGCTGGGCGGCACCCTGCAACTGGGCAACAGCCTGTCCCTGGGCAGTGGCGCGCTGAACGTCAACGGCGCCGGCACCCTCGACAGCAACACCGCGATCAACCTGGCCAATCAGGTCAACCTCAACGCGGCCCTGACCATCGGCGGCAGCGCCGACCAGACCCTCAGCGGCGTCATCGGCGGCAATGGCAGCCTGATCAAGGCTGGCGCGGGCAACCTGACCCTGACCGGCATCAACACCTACGCCGGCGGCACCACCCTGGCGGCGGGCACCCTGACCCTCGGCAACGCCCTGGCGCTGGGCAGCGGCGCACTGAAGCTGAACGTCAGCGGCGCGGCCAACCTGGACACCACCTCGGCATTCGCCCTGGGCAATGCCGTCACCCTGGGCGCCAACCTGACCCTGGTCGGCCACAGCGACCTGACCCTCAACGGCGTCATCGACGGCGCCGCGGGCCTGGTCAAGACCGGCGCCGGCAACCTGACCCTGAATGGCGTCAACAGCTACCTCGGCGGCACCACCCTGGCCGCCGGCACCCTGACCCTCGGCAACGCCGCGGCGCTGGGCAGCGGCGCGTTGAACGTGACGGGCGCGGCGACCCTGGACAACAGCGCGGCGTTCGCCTTGGGCAACGCCCTCGTCCTGGGCGCGGACCTGACCCTGGCCGGCAACAACAACCTGAACCTCGGCGGTGTCATCAGCGGCACCGGCGGGCTGGTCAAGACCGGCCTGGCCGACGTGACCCTGAGCGGCGCCAACACCTTCAGCGGCGCGCTGAACATCCTTTCCGGCAGCCTGACCACGGTCGGCACCGGGGCGCTCGGCAACCCTCGCTGGTCAATGTCGGCGCCGGCGCCAGCCTCAACCTGGGCGCCAGCGGCAGCGTCGGCACCCTTGGCGGCAGTGGCGCGATCAACCTCGGCAGCGGCGCCAACCTGAGTGTCGGCACCGGCGATCTCAGCGGTGTCTTCAATGGCGCGCTGAACGGCAATGGCGGTCTGATCAAGGTCGGCAACGGCAGCCTGGAGCTGGCGGGCGTCAACGTCTACACCGGCAACACCCAGGTCAACGGCGGCGTGCTGAACGTCAGCGGTTCGCTGGCCAGCGGCCTCGTGCAGGTCAACAGCGGCGGCACCCTGACCGGCAGCGGTTCGCTGGCCGGCGCGGTCACCGTGGCCGATGGCGGTCACCTGGCCGCCAACAGCGGCGCCAACCTGAGCCTCGGCTCGCTGGTGCTGAGCGGCAACTCCAACCTCGATATCGGCCTCGGTTCGCCATCCACCGGCGGCAGCCCGCTGATTACCGTGGGCGGCAACCTGACCCTCGACGGCAACCTCAACGTCAGCGACATCGGCGGCTTCGGCGCCGGTATCTATCAGGTCATCAACTACACCGGCACGCTCACCGACAACGGCCTCGTCCTCGGCAGCCTGCCGAGCGGCGTGCTGCCAGGCGACCTCGAAGTGCAACTGGCGATCGCCAACCAGGTCAACCTGCTGGTGGGCGGCGCCAACGGCAGCGTGCTGTTCTGGGACGGCACCGGCCTGGTCGGCGACGGCACCATCCAGGGCGGCAACGGCGTGTGGGATGCGCTCACCACCAACTGGACCACCGTCAACGGCACCGGCAACCGTGACTGGAGCAGCAACTTCGCGGTGTTCCAGGGCGCGGCGGGCACGGTCGCGGTCAATGGCACCCAGACCGTCACCGGTCTGCAGTTCGTCACCGATGGCTACGTACTCAACAGCGGCGTGGCGGGCCAGTTGAACCTGGTCAACAACGGCAGCGGCACGGCTACCGTGCGCGTCGATCCGGGCCGCACCGCGACCCTGAACCTCGGCCTCACCGGCAGCGGCCTGCTGAACAAGGCCGACAGCGGCACCCTGGTGCTCAACGGCAACAACAGCTACACCGGCGGCACCCGGCTCAGCGGCGGCACCCTGGTGGTGGGCAACAACTTCGCGCTGGGCAGCGGCCTGCTGACCACCGCCAACAACACCACGCTGGACAGCAACACCGCGGTCACCCTCGGCAACAACCTGAGCCTCGCGGGTGTGCTGAACATCGCCGGCAGCAACCCGCTGACCCTCGCCGGTGCCGTCAATGGCAGCGGCAGCCTGGTCAAGAACGGCGCCGGCAGCCTGACCCTCAATGGCGCCAACGGCTATGTTGGCGGCACCACTCTGAATGCCGGCAGCCTGGTGCTGGGCAACAACCTCGCCCTGGGTAGCGGCACGCTGCACGTTGCCGGCGCCGGCACGCTGGACAACAGCGCCGCGCTGACCCTGGCCAACCTGATCGACCTGGGTGCAACCCTGACCCTGGTCGGCAGCAACGACCTGACCCTCAACGGCGGCGCCAGCGGCGCGGGCGGACTGATCAAGAACGGCGCGGGCACGCTGACCCTGAACGGAGTCAACGCCTATACCGGCGGTACTACCCTGGCCGCTGGCGGCCTGGTCCTCGGCAACGGTGGCGCATTGGGCGCTGGCGCTCTGAATGTCACCGGCGCGTCGACCCTGAGCAGCGGCAGTGCGCTGGCGCTGGCCAATACCGTCAACCTCGGCGCCGACCTGACGCTGCCGGGCAGCGCCAACCTGACCCTCAACGGCGTGGTCAACGGCACCGGCGGCCTGAACAAGACCGGCACCGGGACGTTGGTGTTGAACAACAGCAACGCCTATCAGGGCAACACCACGCTCGCGGGCGGCACCCTGGTGGTCGGCAGCAACGGCGCCCTGGGCAGCGGCCAACTCACCGCGAGTGCCGGCACCACCCTCGACAGCAACAGCGCCGTAACCCTGGTGAACAACCTCAACGTTCTCGGCGGCCTGAACATCGGCGGTAGCAACAACCTGACCCTGACCGGTCTTATCAACGGTGCTGGCGGCCTGATCAAGGATGGCGCCGGCGTCCTGACCCTGACCGGCAACAACGGCAACCTCGGCGATACCGCGCTCAACGCCGGCACCCTGGTGCTGGGCAGCGACACTGCGCTGGGCCTGGGTGCCCTGAATGCAGCCGCGGGCACCACCCTCGGCAACACCGGCGCCACGGTGCTGGGTAATGCAATCAATGTCGCCGGCAACCTGAACCTGAGCGGCACCGCCGACCTGACCCTCAACGGCGTCGTCAACGGTGCCGGCGGCCTGACCAAGAACGGCAGCGCCAACCTGACCCTCAACGGTGTCAACGGCTACCTGGGCAACACCACCCTCAACGCCGGCACCCTGACCCTGGGCAACGACCTTGCCCTCGGCCTCGGCGCCCTGAACGTTGGCGGCGCAGCGACCCTGGCGACCGCCACCGCCGCGATCCTCGCCAACGCCGTCAACCTCGGCGCCAACCTGACCCTCAACGGCGGCAATGACATCACCCTCAACGGGGTAGTGGGCGGCAGTGGCGCGCTGGTGAAAACCGGCGCTGGCGTTCTCACCCTCAATGGCGCCAACACCTACGGCGGTGGCACCACCCTGGCCGCCGGTACGCTGGTGCTGGGCAACAACACCGCGCTGGGCAACGGCGCGCTGAATGTCACCGGCGCATCGACCCTGGACAGCAACGCCGCGGTAGCCCTCGGCAACGCCGTCAACCTGGGCGCAAACCTGACGGTCGCCGGCAGCAACGACCTGAGCCTGGGCGGCAACGTCAACGGCGCGGGCGCGCTGATCAAGAACGGCGCCGGCACCCTGACCTTGTCGGGCAACAACGGCTACCTGGGCGGCACCCAATTGAACGCCGGCACCCTGGCGCTCGGTTCCGCCACTGCCCTGGGCAGCGGCAAGCTGACCGCCGCCGGCGGCACGCTGGACAACACCACCGCCCTGACCCTGGGCAATGCGCTGACCGTCACCGGCAACCTGACCCTGGCGGGCGTGCAGAACCTGGTGCTCGGCGGTGTGATCGACGGCGCCGGCAGCCTGACCAAAAACGGCACGGCCGACCTGACCCTGAGCAACACCAACACCTACACCGGTGGGACAACCCTCAACGGCGGCAAGCTGATCCTCGCCAGCAACGGTGCGCTGGGCACCGGCGACCTGACCGCGAACAACAACGTCGCGCTGGACAACAGCATCGCCCTGGCGCTGGCCAACAACGTGCACCTGCTGGGCGCGCTGGGCATCGGCGGCAGCGCCGACCTGACCCTCAACGGCACGGTCGATGGCGCGGGTCAATTGACCAAGAACGGCGCGGGCGTCCTGACCCTCAACGGCAACAACAGCTATGGCGGCGGCACCGTGCTCAACGCCGGTGGCCTGGTGGTTGGCCAGAATGGCGCGCTGGGCACTGGCGCCCTGCAGGTCAACGGCCCTTCGACCCTCAGCAGCGGCAACAGCGCCGTAGTGCTGGGCAACAACGTGGCCCTCAACGCCAGCCTTGCCATCAACGGCGCCAACGATCTGGGCCTGAGCGGCGTGATCAGCGGTGGTGGGGAACTGGTGAAGTCTGGCACCGGCACCCTGGCCTTGACGGGCGCTAACAGCGGCTGGACCGGCGGTACCGTCCTCAACGGCGGCACCCTGTCGATCAACAATAGCGCCGCGTTGGGCACCGGCACCCTGACCACCAACGGCACTGCAACGCTGCTTGTCAGCCAAGCGCTGGCCCAGGCCCTGAGCAATGCCATCGTGGTCAACGGCGACCTGACCCTGAACACCGCTGACGCGCTGACCTATGCCGGTCAACTGAACGGCAATGGCAATCTGACCAAAGATGGCGCCGGCGAGTTGATCCTGCTCCCCAGCGCCAGTCCCTTCAGCGGTACCTGGAACGTCGCTGCCGGTACGCTCACCTCGTTTGGCGCCGGCGCGATTGGCAGTCCGAGCCTGATCAACCTCGGCGCCAGCACCACGTTGAACATCAGCGGCAATACCAGCATCGGTGCGCTGGCCGGTAGCGGCACCACCAACATCGGTGCCGGCAGCATCCTCTCCGTGGGCGGCAACAACGGCGACAGCGTATTCGCAGGTGCCTTCGCCGGTAACGGTGCACTGAACAAGGTCGGTGCCGGTGTGCTGGAACTGAGCGGGACCAGCATCCTGAACGGCAGCAGCACGGTCAACGCCGGCACCCTGAAGGTCACCGGTGCCCTGAACGTTGGCAGCCTCACCGTCAACTCTGGCGCGACCCTGACCGGTTCCGGTTCGCTCGGCGGCCTGGTCAGCGTTGCCAACAACGGCAATCTGTCCGGCACCAGCGGCAACACCCTGAGCTTCGGCTCGCTGATACTTGCGCCAAACAGCCAAGTCAATGTCGCCCTGGGCTCGCCGGTCACCGGCAACGTCCCGCTGTTCAGCGTCGCGAGTACCCTGACCCTGGATGGCCTGCTCAACATCACCGACGCCGGTGGCTTCGGTAACGGTGTCTACCGCCTGTTCGAATACGGCGGCGCGCTGGTGAACAACACCCTCTCGTTCGGCAGTCTGCCGGGCGCTGTAACCGCCGGTTCTTTGCAGCTTCAGACGGGCAACGGCCAGGTCAACCTGGCGGTGAACTCGCCAGATCTGATCCTCCAGTTCTGGGACGGCGCCGGGACGGTACCCAACGGCACCATCGAAGGCGGCAGTGGGGTGTGGGACAGCACCACCACCAACTGGACCCTTTTCGACGGTGCGACCAACGAGAATTGGCTCAGCAAGTTCGCGGTCTTCCAGGGCGCGGCCGGTGTGGTCAGCGTCAATGGCACGCAGACCGTGGATGGCCTGCAATTCATGACCGATGGCTACATCGTGGTCGACGGTAACGCGGGCGCGTTGAATGTGGTCAACCGCAACGGTGGCCTGTTCGCCGTGCGCGTCGACCCGGGCGTAACCGCAACCCTGGAGCTGGATGTCAACGGCACCGGCACCCTGAACAAGCTGGACAACGGCACCCTGGTACTCAATGGCAACAACGGTTACACCGGCGGCACCCTGCTCAGCGGCGGCACCCTCGTAGTGGGCAGTAACAGCGCCCTGGGCACCGGTAACCTGAGCACCGCCGCCGGCACCACGCTGGACAGCAACAAGGCGGTGACCCTGGCCAACAACATCGGCGTCACCGGCCAGTTGAACCTTGCCGGCAGCAACGCCCTGACCCTCAACGGCGTGGTCAGCGGCACCGGCAGCCTGGTCAAGAACGGTTCAGGCCGGCTGACCCTCGGCGGCACCAACACCTTCGCTGGCCCGCTGGCGCTGAATGCCGGCTCCCTGGTGCTGGCGTCCGATGGCGCGCTGGGCGCCGGAGCGCTGAACACGGCCAGCGGCACGCAACTGGACGTCAGTTCGGCAAGGACCGTGGCCAATACCGTCAACCTCGTCGGCAGCCTGACGCTGCTCGGCAGCAACGACCTGACCCTCAATGGCCTGGTCAACGGTTCTGGCAGCCTGCTCAAGCAAGGCAACAAGACCCTGGCCCTCAATGGCGTCAACGGCTTCACCGGCGGGCTCAACCTGCAGGCCGGCAAGCTGCTGCTCGGCAACGCCGGCGCGCTGGGCAGCGGCACCCTGACGGTGAGCGGTGTGTCGTCGCTGGATACCAGCAGCGGCATGTCCCTGGCCAACAATGCACAGCTCTTCGCCGCGCTGACCCTGGACGGTAGCAACGACCTGACCCTCAACGGCGTGATCGACGGCTCCGACCGCCTGGTCAAGAACGGCTCGGGCCGCCTGACACTCAACGGCGCCAACACCTTCGCCGGCGGTGTCACCCTCAATGGCGGCAACCTGACCCTGGGCAATGCCGGGGCACTGGGCAGCGGCGCGCTGAACGTCACCGGCATCTCGCAACTGGACACCAGCAGCGCGCTGACCGTGGCCAACAACATCAACGTCGGCGGCACCCTGACGGTGGCCGGCAACAACGACCTGACCCTGAGCGGTGTCATCAGCGGCAACGGCACCCTGAACAAGGCCGGGCTTAACAACCTGACCCTGAGCGGCACCAACACCTTCGCCGGGATCCTCAACATCCTCTCGGGGCGCCTGACCGCCACCAGCGGTTCGCTGGGCAACCCGTCGCAGATCAACCTCAGCAGCGGCGCCGACCTCAACCTCGCCGGCAGCCTGAGCCTGGGCGATCTGGATGGCGCGGGCACCGTCGACATCAACAGCGGCACCACGCTGTCGGTGGGCAGCGGCGCCTTCGCCGGCAACCTGACCGGCACCGGCAACCTCGACAAGAACGGCACTGGCACCCTGACCCTGAGCGGCACCAACACCCACAGCGGCGCTACCACCATCAGCGGCGGCAACCTGATGGTCAACGGCAGCCTTGCCAGCAACACGGTCACCGTCAACAACGGCACCAGCCTCGGCGGCTCCGGCGACCTCGCCGGTACTGTCACCGTGGCCAACGGCGGCAACCTGGTGCTCAACGGCGGCGATACCCTCAACGTCGGCTCGCTGGTGCTGAACGACACCTCCAACCTCAACGCCAGCCTCGGCGCGGCGCTGGCGGGCCAGCCTTCGCTGGTGGACATCGCTGGCGACCTGACCCTGGACGGCAAGCTCAACGTCACCGATGCCGGTGGCTTCGGCGCCGGTGTCTACCGCCTCATGAGCTACGGCGGCACCCTGACCGACAACGGCCTGGACCTGAACACCCTGCCGGGCACCGTGCAAGCCGGCAATGCGCTGCTGCAGACCGCGGTCAACAACCAGGTCAACCTGGTGGTGGGCGGCACTGACAGCGTGCTGTTCTGGGACGGCGGCCAGATCGTCGGCAACGGCACAGTGGATGGTGGCTACGGCGTCTGGGATGTTTCCAACAGCAACTGGACCGATGCCAACGGCACCGTCAACCGGGCCTGGAACGACACCTTCGCGGTATTCCAGGGCACCGCGGGCACGATCACCGTCAATGGCTCGCAGAGCATCGGTGGCCTGCAATTCGCCAGCGACGGCTATGTGCTCAACGGCGGTATCGGCGGCGAACTGCTGACCAGCGGCACCACCAACGTACGGGTCGACGCAGGCAACACCGCGACCCTCGGCGTGGCAGTCAATGGCAGCGGCACCCTGACCAAGCTCGACAGCGGCACCCTGGTGCTCAATGGCGCCAACGGCTACACCGGCGGCACTGCGCTGAACGGCGGCACCCTGGTGGTGGGCAACAACGCGGCCCTGAGCAGCGGTGACCTGACTGCCGCCGCCGGTACCACCCTGGACAGCAACACCGCGGTGACCCTGGCCAACAACGCCATCCTCAACGGCGCACTGGCCATCGGCGGCAGCAACGCCCTGACCCTCAACGGTGTGGTCAGCGGCGCCGGCAGCCTGGTCAAGAACGGCAACGCCAACCTGACCCTCAACGGCATCAACACCTACGGCGGCGGCACCACGCTCAACGCTGGCACCCTGACCCTGGGCAACAACGGCGCGCTGAGCACCGGCAACCTCAGCGTCACCGGCGCCTCGACCCTCGACAGCACCGGTGCGCTGCAACTGGGCAACGCCATCAACCTCGGTGCCCAACTGACCCTGGCCGGCGTGCAGAACACCACCCTGAGCGGCGCCATCAGCGGCACCGGCAGCCTGGTCAAAAACGGCAGCGGTTCGCTGGTGCTGAGCGGCGCCAACACCTACAGCGGCGGCACCACGATCAACGCTGGCAGCGTCAGCGGTGATACCACCAGCCTGCAGGGCGCGATCGCCAACAACGCGGCACTGACCTTCGAGCAGAACGCCAACGGCAGCTACACCGGCAACCTTACCGGCACCGGCAGCCTGACCAAAAACGGCACCGGCCAACTGTTGCTCACCGGCAACAGTGGCTTCACCGGCAACACCACGGTCAACGCCGGCAGCCTGGTCAACAACGGCACCCTGGCCAGCGCCAACGTGCAGGTCGCCAGCGGCGCCAGCGTCGGCGGCAGTGGCACCTACAGCGGCACCGTCAGCCTCGCCGACGGCGCCACGCTGAACGCTGGCACCGCCACCGCGCCGCTGTCGGTGGGCAACCTCAACCTGTCGTCGGGCAGCAACCTCAACTTCGACCTCGGCGCGCCGGGCAGCTCCACCACCGTGGTCAAGGTGGCGGGCAACCTGGTGCTGGACGGCACCCTGAACATCACCAATGCCGGCAGCTTCGGCACCGGTGTCTACCAACTGTTCACCTACGCCAGCCTGACCGACAACGGCCTGGTGTTCGGCTCGCTGCCGGGCACCACGCTGCCGGGCGACCTGACCCTGCAGACCTCCATCGCCAACCAGCTCAACCTGCTGGTCGGTGCCGACGACCTGCAGTTCTGGAACGGCGGCAAGACCAACCCCGATGGCACCGTCACCGGCGGCAGCGGCACCTGGGATTCGAGCACCAACTGGACCAACGCCAACGGCAGCAGCAACGCCGGCTGGGGCAGCCAGTTCGCGGTGTTTGGCGGCGCCAGCGGCACCGTCACCGTGGTCGGCCAGCAGTCGTTCAACGGCATGCAGTTCCTCACCGATGGCTACCAGGTGGTCCCCGGCAGCGGCGGTGCGCTCGCACCGGTCAATGCGCCTGACGGCAGCCTGGCCGCGATCCGCGTCAACGCCGGCGCCACCACCACCCTCTCGGCGCCGCTGGTCGGCACCGGCGGCATCGAGAAAACCGATGCCGGCACCCTGGTCCTGACCGGTGCCAACACCTACAGCGGCGGCACCACCGTCAGCGGCGGCACCCTGATGGGCGACACCACCAGCCTGCAGGGCGGCATCCTCAACAACGCCACCCTGGTGTTCCAGCAGAACGGGACCGGTCAGTTCAACGGCACCCTCAGCGGCACCGGCACCACCATCAAGCAAGGCGCCGGCGACCTGCTGCTGGTCGGCAACCAGCCGACCAACGGCGCCTTCGACGTCAACCAGGGCACGCTGACCGTCGGCAACGCGGCCAACCCGGGGACCGTGCTCGGTGCCCAGGTTACCGTCGCCAACGGCGCCACCCTGACCGGTACTGGCAGCGTCGGTTCGCTGGTCAACCACGGCACCGTGGCGACTGGCGCCGGCGGCAACAACCTGAGCGTGGCGGGCAACTTCACCAACGCCAGCGACGGCACCCTGGCCATCACCATCACGCCGACCGTGGCCAACTACCTCAATGTCGGCGGCACCGCCAACCTGGGCGGCAGCCTGCAAGTGCTGGGGCTGGGCGACTACACCGGCGACGCCACCTACACCCTGGTCTCGGCCACCGGTGGCGTGAACGGCACCTTCGCCAGCAACAACCTGACGAACCTGCTGTTCCTCAGCTCGGCGCTCAACTACGGCGCCAACAACGTCACCCTGTCGGTGGCGCGCAATGGCGTGGCCTTCGCCGATGTCGCCGAAACCAGCAACCAGCGTGCCGTGGCCGCTGCCCTGGACAGCGCGGCGGCCCCGGCCAGCTTGCGCAGCACCCTCATCAGCGGCGATCGCGCGACGGCGGTGAAGGCCTTCGACAGCCTGTCCGGCGAAATCCACGCCAGCACCGCCAGCGTGCTGATCGAGGACTCGCGCTACATCCGCGACGCGGTCAACGACCGTATGCGCCAGGCCAGTTGCAGCGACGAGCAAGACCCGCGCCGCGCACTGGCGCCGAGCGGCAACCAGCAGACCACCGGCCAAGGCTGCAATGGCGACGGCGTCGGCTGGATCCGTGCCGTCGGCGGCTGGGGTGACTTCGAGGGCGGCCATAACGCGGCCGACATCGACCGTGACCTGTCCGGTTTCCTGATCGGCTTCGACAACAGCCTCAACGACGAATGGCGCCTGGGTATCGCCGCCGGCTACACCAACAGCAGCATCAACGCCAAAGGCAAAGGGCAGGACGCCTCGGTGGACAGCTACCACCTGACCACCTACCTGAGCTACCAGATGGACGCCTTCGCCGCACGTCTCGGCGCCGGTTACACCTGGCACGACATCGACAGCAAGCGCTACGTCGAAGCGGGCAGCTACAACGACCGCCTCAAAGCCAGCTACAAGGCACGCAGCGCCCAGGTGTTCGGTGAAGTGGCGTACACCATCGACGCCGGTGGCGTGGCGCTGGAACCGTTCGCCGGTCTGGCTTACGTCAACTACGACAGCGACAAGGCCCATGAAAAAGGCGGAGTCGGGCGTCTGGAAGCCAGTGCCGATCAGGACGTGACCTTCTCCACTGTCGGCCTGCGGGTTGGCAAGGCGTTCGCCCTGGACAACGGCAGCACCCTGACGCCACGCGGCAGCATCGGCTGGCGGCATGCCTTCGGCGATACCAAGCCGGATGCGGACCTGCGCTTCATCGAAGGCGGTGCCGGCTTCAGCAGCGAGGGCGTTCCGATTGCACGGGATGCCGCGGTGGTCGAAGCGGGCGTGGACCTGAGTGTTGGCCAGGCGGGCAAGCTGGGCCTGGGGTACTCGGGCCAACTGTCCAGCGAGAACCGCGACCATGCGGTGACCGTGAGCTTCAGCCTGGGCTTCTGATGTAAATCGCGAGCAAGCTCGCTCCTACAGAGGACTGAGATCCCTGTAGGAGCGAGCTTGCTCGCGATGCCGCCAAACGGCCCCATTTGCGGTATTGTCCGGCTCTCAATTTGTTCATCCAGGGTCGCCGCATGGCGCGTTTCTACCTTTCCGTCAGCCTTCTGTTCTACCTCCTGGCCCTCTGCTTCGATGCCGTGCACCTCGCCGGCGGCGGCGCCATGCCCGCCTTGCAGATGCTGCTTCAAGGACCTTGGGGCATTGTCTTCGGTCTGTTCGGCTGGTTCGCCAATCCGCTGTTCGGCCTGGCCCTGTTGGTGCGCCGGCGCTGGCGCTGGTTCTCGCTGCTGCTCGGCCTCTGGTCGTTGTACCTGGCCCTCGCCAGCCACGGCATCGAGCGCTTGCCGGATAACCACAGCTACAGCTTCCACGACGTCAGCGGTTTCGCCGCCGGTTACTACCTCTGGGTGATCGCCCTCGGCGCGTTCTGCGCCGGCCAGGCCTGGTGGTGCAGCCGTGGGCGGGCAAGCGAAGTGCCGCGCTGGAGCCTGGCGGACGGCGGACTCGCGCTGCTGCTGTTGGTGGTGGTGATCATCGGCCTGCGCGATGAAAACCTGCGCTTCGACCTCGACAAGCTGTTCGACATGCCGCCGTCCTCATGGGACATCCAGACCCCGCGCCGCAACGAGTCGATCTGACATGCTCAGTGAACAGGACGTCATCGAAATCGCCCTGCAAAACCCGGTCAACGCCCGCTTGCTGACCGTGCTCGACGACCTCGACCTGCCGCAGTGCATGCTGGTGGCCGGTTGTCTGTTCCAGGCGCTGTGGAACGAGCGGTCCGGCCGCCCGCTGGACTGGGGGGTGAAGGACTACGACGTGGCATACTTCGACGAGAACCTGTCCTGGGACGCCGAAGACCGGGTGATCCAGCGCGTGCGTGAGGCCTGCGGGGAACTGGCGGACAAGGTCGAAGTGCGCAACCAGGCGCGAGTGCATCTCTGGTACGAGGCGCGGTTTGGCGTGCCCTATGCGCCGTTGCTCAAGACCACGGATGGCATCGACCGTTACCTGGTGACGTCCACCTGCATCGGCCTGGATGTGCGCAGCCGGACGCTGTACAGCAGCCATGGGCTGGACGATCTGCGCGAGGGCGTGTTGCGCAGCAATCCGTTGAATCATCAGCCGGAGATGTTTCTGCGCAAGGCTCGCAGTTATCAGGAGCGCTGGAACTGGCTGACCATTGCGGGCTGAATGTGCGGGGCGGGCAAGCCCGCCACCGCGTCGCCGTGGCTGCCCTTAGAACGAGTACTTGAGGCTCGCCATCACGTTGCGCGGCGCGCCGTAGTAGCCGGAGAACCACCAGTCGGAGACTGAGGTGATGTACTTCTTGTCGAACAGGTTGTCGACGTTCAACGTTGCCGAGAGATCGTCGCTGATGTCATAGCGGGTCATCAGGTTTACCACGGTATAGGGTTTCTGCTCCCAGTACAGGCTGCGGCTCACCTGCCACGTGTCGACGGTGGAGTAGGTCTTGCTCTGCCAATTGGCGCCACCGCCTACTGTCAGGCGGTTCCAATCGCCCGGCAGGCGGTAGGTTGTCCATAGCTTGACCAGATGACGGGGGAAGGTGGTAGTGATGCGCTCGCCTTCGGCGTTCTTCGATTGGCCATAGGTCCAAGAGGCCGAGACGTTCCAGTCGCTGCTCATCGCGCCGGTAACCTCCACGTCGAGTCCCTGGGTCTTGGCACCTTTGATGGCTCGGGAGGCAGCATTGTTGGTGCCAGGAATGGTGTAGCCGGGGTCTGTTTCTGTGAGATTGTCTTGGCGAATTTGGTAAAGCGCGACGGCGGTACTCAGGTCACCGCCCAGCCATTCGCTCTTGATCCCGGTTTCGAGGGTGGCGCCTTCGCGTGGGTCGATCAGTTGGCCATTACGATCCTGGGCCGTCTGCGGTTTGTAGATGGTTGCGTAGCTGAGGTACGCCGTGTGAGTCTCATTGATGTCGTAGACCAGCCCGCCGTAGGGTGTCCAAAGGTTGTTCTCCGATGCTGGCTTGGCGCTGTAGTAGTTGTACGTAGGATTGTTGGTGACTGCATTGGAGCTATAGCGGAACACCTTGGTACCCAGGATCAACTTGAGTTGCTCGCTCAGTGTGAAACGGCCGGCCGCATACACACTTGACTGACGCATGGGGTTATCGAACCTGACCAGAGCATCCCCATATTGGCCGACGCCCCTACGATCCCAGGTGTACAGATTCGCTGCGCTGTAGTTGAGGCCGCCCTGATCGAAGCTGCCAATCGTATAGTTGGTGACGTCCTGATAATCGGCGCCCAGTACGATGTCGTGCTGGGCGCCGAAGAGGGTTATCGGGCCTTGCACGTTGACATCGACACTGTCGAGCCTCACGCGATGATCACGGCGGTCGGCACTCAGACTAAGTCCATCACCCGTCTGCGAATTGGCAAAGCCCGCCGATACGTCCAGGTAGATCACATCTTCACGCTGTGACGAACTCAGGTGATTGGCGGAAATTTTCAGCTTCCAGTCGTGAGCCAGCGCCTGCTCAAGGCTAGCGAAAACCGTTGTGCTTTTGCTGTCGTAGCTGTTGTCGCGGCTGGCCGGGCTGAAAGAGCGCGAAAGATCGGTGCGTGAGCCATCGCTGTACCAAAGCGGGAAACCCAGGAAGGCTAGCGAGCCGTGGCTTTCACGGCGTTGATGTTCGACACCTGCGGTAAGAAGAGTGCTGTCCGTAAGATCGGCTTCCAGTACGCCGTAAAAAACCTTCTTTTCGAGACCGTAATGGTCGATGAAGCTATCACCATCCTGCCAGGCCGCGACGGCACGACCGCGCAACTTGTTCGACTCGATGAGCGACCCGGAAAGATCCAGCATGCTGCGTTTTTCGCCCCATGAGCCGACGCCGCCCTCGACGCTTCCCTGGAACTGGGTGGTAGGTTTCTTGCGGATCATGTTGATGGTGCCAGACGGATCGCCCGCGCCACTCATCAGGCCCGAAGAACCACGCAACACCTCGATGCGGTCGTAAACTGCCATATCCGCCGTGCTCTGGGCTACCTGAGGCGATAGTCCTTCGCCAAAAGCATTGGTGCTGATGCCATCGAGCTGATAGTTGGAGATGGCATAGCCGCGAGAAGTAAACCCGGCGCGCTCACTCCCCAGCGAATACTGGGTGACGCCCGGCACCTGCGCCATGACATCGCCGATCGTGGTTAACCCCTGGTCTTCCATTCGCTGCTTGGTCACGACACTGACAGATTGCGGTGTCTCGCGCAGTGTCAGGCCCAGCGGCGTTGCCGCGCCGATTGGTCCAGGCGCTACATACGAGCCGGTGCCTTCGCTGGCGATGCTGGAGTGTGTGCCCGTGACATTCGTCGCTTCAAGTTCCAACGAGTCGCCACTTTCCACGACCACTTCCAACGCATAGTTCTCTCCAGCCTTGAGCGCCCTCAGCCCCGTGCCAACCAACAACTGCGTCAGCCCGGCGTCCACAGAATAACTGCCATTCAGGCCTGCGCTCTGCTTGCCGGTAGTCAGCCGCGAGTTTACGGAGAGCAGAATGCCCGCCTCGCTGGCGAAGCGATTGAGGGTCTGGTCGAGGTTGCCGGCGGGGATGGCGTAGCTGCGGTTTTGTTCTGTGCTGGCCGTTTGTGCCAGGGCGGTGTCGATGACCAGTAACGGGCTGGTGGCGAGCAGGCCGGCGAACAGGGCGCGCGTGATCGACTGGCTGAGTGGTGAGCGTTGTGTGGCGGGCAGGTGCGGCATTCCGGGGGTCCTCTGAGAATGCTTCTTTATTGGGTTCAAGAGGTATCCCGAGCGAGCTGGCGAAACCGACAATGGACTTTTGAAAAAAGTGACAAGCTCCAAGCTCCAAGCTTCAAGTCAGAGACAAATACTGACCGTTCCCACGTCGCACACGCCGCGTCATCCTCACGCAAAGCGTAAGGAACGATCAGTTACTCGTTTCTTGGCCGTACGGTCACCCAGTAGCGGGTGACGCGCTGCACCTCGACCGGCAGTGATTGTTGCAGGGCGGCCAGTACGCGGTCGGTGTCGGCCAGGGGGAATACGCCGGTCAGCGGTAGGTCGGCGACGGCTGTGTCGCAGCGCAGGATGCCGGGGCGGTGGCGTGACAGTTCCTTGATGAATTGGCCCAGCGGCATACGTTCGGCAATCAGCCGGCCTTCGTTCCAGGCAATGGCGTTGCGGTCGGCCGGGACGATGTCGGCATTGCGCTCGGCGGAGAACCAGCGTTGCTGGCCGGACTGCAGGCGCGAGGTTTCAGCATGCCGGGGGCGCAGTTCCAGTTCGCCTGCATAGAGGTCGACGCGGCTGCCACCGTCGATTTCGTGCACGGCAAAACGGGTGCCGAGGGCTTGGATCTCACCGGCAGCGGTCTCGACGATCAACGGGCGTTTGGCCGGGTCGTGACCGCTGTCGAGTAGCAGTTCGCCGCCCAGTAACTGAATACGTCGCTCGCTTGCGCTGTAGCGGATATTCACCGCGCTACCGCTGTTCAGGGCCATCTGGGTGCCGTCGTCCAGAGTGCGTTGCAGGCGTTCACCGACGCCGCTGCGCAGGTCGGCCATGGCCTCGCGCCACGGCAACGTGCGTTGGACGATGACGCCGCTGCCGCCGATCAACAACAGGGTGGTCAGCAACTTCAGGGTGTGGCGGCGGCGCAGTTCCGGTTGCTGGCGCAGCACGTTCAGGCTGGTGGCCGCAGGGAGCTGAGTCAGCTCCTGCTGCAAGCGCCCCAGCCGTGACCAGGCCCGGCGGTGTTCGGCGTCGGCGGCCAGCCAAGCGTCGAAGCCCGCCTGTTGCCGGCTGTCCAGCGAGCCTTGCCAGTGCAGCATCAGCCAGTAGCTGGCTTGCTGTACCACGGTTTCGGCAATGGGCGCGTCGGTGTGCGGGTTCATTCGCTGTACATCACCGCGTAGCAGGCCTGGATCGCCCGGGTCATGTACTTCTGCACCGCGCTCAGGCTGACGTTCAGCCGTTCGGCGATCTGTGCGTAGCTCAGGCCCTCGAACTGCGACAGCAGGAATGCCTCGCGCACCTTGGCCGGCATGGCGTCGAGCATGCGGTCGATGCGCATCAGGGTTTCCATGATCAGGGCGCGGGTTTCAGGCGAGGGCTCCATGGCGTCTTCGGCGTGGGCGAGGGTGTCGAGGTAGGCCTGCTCGATGCGCTGGCGGCGCCATTGATCGATCACCAGATTGCGGGCGATCTGCAGCAGGTACTGACGGCCCTGGCCGAAGCCGGGCAGGCGGCGGGTGGCCAGCAGGCGGAGGAAGGTGTCCTGGGCGATATCGGCGGCATGTTCCCGGTCGGCGAGGCGTCGACGCAGCCAGCCTTGCAGCCAGCCGTGATGATCGGCATAGAGGTCGCGGATCTGCATCTGCACGCCTGACTCGGGCGAAGCCTCGACCACCTGCCTGTCCATGGATGTTTCCAGTTGTTAATGGGAATCGGTCGCAAGTGTAATGGCGGCGCTCACATTTGCAAACAGACAGTTTTTTCGGCGCCCCTCACGCCAACGCGCAGTTCCAGTTGTTGCGGATGGTCAGCCCATTGAAAACCACGTCGAAGCGGCGTTCGGTACGCAGGCCCTGCAGCTTGTCATCGACGACCGGCACTATCGGCAGGTTGTAGGTTCGCGCGCAGTGGGTAATGGCGTTGATGACCCGGTCGTCGGAATAGAACCCCATGACGTTGCCAAGCCCCGGAACGTCGTACAGCTCCGGATCGATCGCATCGACCAGGTACTGATGCCCCTGGTGAACGCAGACTTTGATGAAGATGCCGGTCACCGTCGTGGCGGTGCTGAACAGCCGGGAGGTGCCCAGCACCACGATCTCGTTGTAGTGCGACTCGCCACCGGTGCCCTGGGTCTGGGTGATCACCTGGGCCAGGTTCGGGTAGCTGTGCAAGGCGTGTTTCAAGGCCATGTTGTTCTGGCCTTTGGCGATGCCCCGGGCCTGGTCGATGCCATTCATGGTGCGGGCGTTGTCGTTGGGAAACTGGATGTCGCGAGGGGCGAAGCCGAAGATGTTCCACACCGGCGCATTGATGATCCAGCCCAGCGGCGAGGCCGTGGAGCACTTGGTGCTGGACAGCAGGCTGCAACTGAGCACCAGGCTGGAAATCGTCGCTGGGTTGGACAGCGAGCGCAGCACCGGCTTGGCGATCACCCGGTTGGGCGCCGAGCCTTCACCGATCACGTAATCGGCCCAGCCGGCGTCATCGCTGGCCACTTCTTTCTGGGCGCCGAAGCCGTGCACCAGCATGGGGAACGTTTCGCCGTGGGGGACCAGCGGGTTGTAGGTGCAGCGATAACCCCAGCCACTGACTTCGGCGTTGTTGAAGTCGGGGCACAGGTTACGCAGCTTGTTGCGCACGTCCCGTTCGGAGAGGTTCATGTGCGGCCACAGGCTGCGGACGTAATCTGGCCGGGCCAGCACATCCATGATCAGGTAAGCCCGCTTCAGGTCCGACGCGGAGTCGGTCAGCACCTGGGTCAGGGTGTTTTTCTGCGCCAGGGTCGCCCGGCTCAGGCGTTGCGCGACCAGCCTGCGTGCGGCCAGGCCGCAGACATTCTCGACCGCCCCGAGTGCCCACCTGGCTTGCGCGTGCTCGGCCAGCTCCAGTTGATCAAACATGCTCGACTGCTCCTTGAACCGCGCTTTGTGGGTGCGATGTCACTGTAATGGCAACTACGCGAGCGCTGAACAATAGTCGATCTTTTTGTTGCAGGGGAGGGGGTTGATGGACGTGCGCGGAAGGAGGGTTTCGGTGGAGCAGACCCGCCATCGAAGGCGGGCCTGCTCTGGACGGCTCAAGCCTTGCGCTTGAGCGGCTCACCGTCGAACTTCACCCCGGCCAGGCCGTGGGCGATGAGGGCGCGGATGTTGCCGTGGTCGCTGCCTTCAGGGGTGGCCAGCACCGAGCGGTAATGCTCGCCGAACGCCAGCAGCGCTTCCTGATCGCTCAGGCCTTCCAGCAGGGCCAGGCCGAGGGTCTTGCAGGAACCTTCGTTTTGTCCGGCCGTGCTTTCCACGCCGCCGTTGTTGAAGGCGCGCTGTTCGTAGTCATAGTGCTCGGCGATGAACGCCAGGGTGTCGGCGAAGGCGTGCTCGCCACTGTTGAGACGGGTACGCAGGGTGTTCAGGTCAGTCATGCGGTTTTCCTTTGGCGAACGCGGCTTGCTGCTCGGCGCTGGCTTCTTTCTGGTATTGGCTTTTCCATTGGTCGTAAGGCATGCCGTAGACCACCTCGCGGGCGTCATCCAGGCTGACCTCGATCTGGCGTTCGTCCGCAGCCGCCTTGTACCACTTGGACAGGCAGTTGCGGCAGAAACCGGACAGGTTCATCAGGTCGATGTTCTGCACATCGGTGCGGTTGCGCAGGTGTTCGACGAGGCGACGAAATGCCGCGGCTTCGAGTTCGAGTTGTTCTTGCGGGCTCATGGGCGTTCTCGTTGTCAGGCGATACGGTTTTTCAGATGACGGCCACCGTTGATGACCACGCTGCTGCCGGTGCTGTACTGGCTTTCGAGCAGGAACAACACCGCGTCGATCAGCGGCTGGGCACCGGGCTCGAATTCCAGCAGGGCCTTTTTCAGGGTCTGCTGGCGGTAGTGCTCGTCGCCGCCTTCCTTGAGGATCAACAGCCCCGGCAGGATGGCGTTGACCCGCACGCTGGGGGCGTACTTTTCTGCGAACGACAGCACCATATTCTGCAGCGCGGCCTTGGTCGCGGCATAGCCGATATGGCTCTTGCTGCCGCGGGACGACGTTTCGTCGCAGATGTGGATGATGTCGGATTTTTCCAGCTTGAGCAGTTGCTCGCCCAGCGCCAGGTTCAGGTGGTACGGCGCTTCGACGTGCAGCTTGAACATGGTGTTGAGGTTGTTCAGGTCATCGTCGAGCCACAACGAGGCGTTGTGGATGATGCCGCGCAGGCCGTCGTAGTGGCTGCGCAGGTGCTCGATGAGGGCTTCGCGGTCCCGTTCACTGCACAGGTCGGCCTGGAACTGGATGATATTCGGATGCGCCGCGGTCGGATTCTTGCTGCGGCTGGCGCTGACGACCGTGTGGCCGGCCTGCGCCAGTTGCGTGGCCAGCGCCAGCCCGACTCGCTGGCTGCCACCGGTAACTAGGATTGGGCTGTTCATAAGCGGGAACGATCAACTTTTCAGGTTCGCAGGGTCAGGTGCCAGCATACCCGAACTCGTCGCCATTGACCGCCCCCGGGGCCCTCAGCGGCTTTCCAGCGGACCGGGCCCGGGCGCTGCTGGCCGTGGGCTCTTGGCCGGGGCATTGAGCCAGTTGGCCAGGCAGCGGGTCGATAGCGGAATGAAGAAATAGACCATCAGCGGCGTCAGCCCAAGGGTGCTGAGCAGGATGCGCGGCAGCAGGCTCAGTTCGGCCAGCCAGTGACCGAACAGCAGGTTGAACGCCAGCGACACCGGAAAGAACGCCAGCCAGATTGCCACCGCCTGCTTCCAGCGCGGCGGGCGCTGCGCGGTGCTGTTGCCGAACCAGCCTTCGATGCCGCTGACGCGTTGTTCGGTGGGTTGCTGGAACAAGCCGTTGCCGCGGGCCAGCCAGGCGCTGCGCGAGGCGGAAAATTCCCAGGCGTGGAGGGTCTTTTCGTCGACGAAGCGGAAGATGATCTGGAACTCGTCGCCCTGGGGCGGCGGTGCGAGAACCCCGGAACCGAGGTAGCCGGGAAAATCGGTGGCGAGCTGCTCGCCTTCGTGCAGCCAGGCGATCATGTCCTGGTAACGGCCTTCGGCGACGCGCCGCGCGACCATCAGGGTAACGGGAGGGGTAGACATCGTGTATCTCCTGACGAATGCCCGCAGCGGGTAGCCGCGACCATGGAACGCAGCCCGGGGTGTTGGGCTGCGTCCGAAAACAAGCAAGGATTATTCCGTAAATTACGTGACTCGTCAGTGTTGGCGTGACGGAGTGCACAGATGGCCTTTGGCCCGAAGAGCATGTGAAGGGGTAGAATGCCGGACATTTCCTACAGCAGGCGGCGCTCCGGCGATGATCGACCCGACCTCACTCACGGACCGTGGGCTGCAACACGAAGAGTTGTTTCCCATCCGTGAAGTCTCGCGCCTGACCGGCATCAACCCGGTCACCCTGCGTGCCTGGGAGCGCCGTTATGGGCTGATCCAGCCGACGCGCACCGAAAGTGGGCACCGCTTGTATTCCCGCGCCGATATCGACGAGGTCCGCCATATCCTTGGCTGGATTGAGCGCGGCGTGGCGGTGAGCAAGGTGGGCAAGATTCTCGCCCGCAACCGCGGCGGTGAGGTGCGGCCCAGCGAAGTGGCCGATCCGCCGTCCGTCGACGACCACGAAAAATGGCAGGCGCTGCTGGGCCAGGCCGTGCGGGCGTTCGATGAAGTCCGGCTGGAGCGGGTCTACGGGCAGGTCTTTGCCAGCTATCCGCTAAGCGTGGTGTTCCAGGACATCCTGATGCCGGTCTGGCAGGAATTGCGGATCGCCCATGACGGCTTTGGCCGCACCAGCGAGTGGCTGTTTCTCGACACCTTCCTGCGCGCCCGGGCCTGGCAGCGCCTGCAGCTGGCGCGGGAGCAACAGGAGGTCCGCGTGGTACTGACGGCGCTGCCCGAGCAGTGCCGGGAGCTGGAGCTGCTGGTGTGTGCCTTGTTGCTGGGCAGCAGCGAGATTGCGGTGTCGGTCCTGGCGCCGGGCCAGCCGCTGGAAGAACTCAGCCTGGTCTGCGAGCGCATGGCGCCGGATGCGCTGGTGCTGTTCTCCAACCATTCACCCGCCGCCGATCTGCCCAAGCGTCTGGCGCGCCTGGCACTGGCGCTGGATTGCCCGCTGTTGTTTGCCGGCGAAGGGTCGGAGCTGGCTCAGGACAGCCTGGTCGGTTCGCAGATTATCTGCCTGGGGGGCGAGGGGCGTTTGATGCGGCGGCGTCTGCAACAAGCGTTGGACGGCCATCTGGATACCTGACGCCGCTCAGGAAGAATGCAGTTCCGGGTGGGCGAGGCGGTGCTGCTGGAGGATGTACTGGCGCAGCCGCTCGATTTCTTCCGGCGGGTGCTGGCTCAACTTGTAGGCCGCCAGTCCTTCGGCGGTCAGCCGTTGCAAGGTGCCGCGCAGGGCGATTGGCGCGATGCCGTCGGGGCTGAACCAGAGGTTGAAGGTTTTTGGCGATTTCTTGCCGGCCGGTACTTCCACCAGCGCACCCTTGAAGGAAATTTCCCGGACTTTCAGGCCGCTGCTCAGGCCCAGTTCGTCTTCGAGCATCACCGGCGTGTCCAGCGTCAGGCGCCAGGGCCGGACCACTTCGCCTTCTTCATAGATGCTCGGGGCGCCGACTTGCAGGTGCAGGGCATGGAATTCATCTTCCACCAGCACCAGCGGAAAACTCATCTGCTGGTTCTCGAACTGCGCCTGCACGGTCACCTGCTCATTGGCCACCAGTCGGGTGAGCAACGCCTGGACTTCGCTGCGGCCATTGAGGCGCAGGCTGGAGTTGGGGTCGACGCGGTTGAGCTGGGGCGAGCGGTGAACGCTCTGGATAAAGTCCAGCTCATCCTGAGTCAGAAGGGCATCGGCTTGCATGATAGGGAATGCCGCGAATTTTCCGGGTGATAAGTGGACAGCAAATCCGTGCCTTGGTTTAGGACCGCTGGTCGTTTTCCAGGCGCAGGATGCGTTCCCGAGCCTCGGCCAGCTCGCGTTCCAGTTCTGCCACGCGCTGCTCGGCGTGCACTGGGCGGCTGACGTCTTTCTGAATACCGATGAAATAGGTGAGCTGGTCGGCTTCGTTGAACACCGGCGTGATCGACAGCTCGTTCCAGAACGCGCTGCCGTCCTTGCGGTAGTTGCGCAGCACTTCCCGGCACGGCTGGCCGCTCTGCAGCGCCTGGCGAATCCGCTCGCGAGCGGGCTGGTCGCGGTCGTCTCCTTGGAGGAAGCGACAGTCGCTGTAGAGGATCTCATTGGCGTCGTAACCCGTCAGGCGCTCGAACGCCGGGTTCACGTAGATCAGGATGGTGTCGTCGCCTTCCTGTTCGGCGACCACGATGCCGTCGTTGGAGGCATCGATCATGCGTTGCAGCAAGGTGGCGTTGATCATGGGTAACCGGTGCGTAGGCAACTGGAGTGGGCAATTCTAGTGCATTGGCGGTCGGCGGATAAGGCCTTTTGCCAGTGACGGGTGTTAGTATCCTACGCTTTTGCTCAGCTACGGAATCCGCTATGAAAGTCGTCATCCTGTCCGGCTCGGTCTATGGCACCGCCGAAGAAGTCGCCCGTCATGCCCAGTCACTGCTCAAGGCTGCGGGTTTTGACACGTTGCACGCTGCCCGTGCGACCCTCGCCGATGTTCAGGCATTCGCCCCCGAAGCATTTCTTGCCGTGACTTCCACCACTGGCATGGGCGAATTGCCTGACGGCCTGGTGCCGCTGTTCAGCGAAATCCGTGACAGCCTGCCGGCCGCGTGGCGTGGTCGGCCGGGTGCGGTAGTGGCGCTGGGCGATTCCAGCTACGGCGATACCTTCTGTGGCGGCGGCGAGCAACTGCGCGAACTGTTCGCCGAACTGGGCGTCGAGGAAGTCCAGCCGATGCTGCGCCTGGACGCCAGCGAAACCGTGACCCCGGAAACCGATGCCGAACCCTGGCTGGCCGAGTTCATCGGCAAGCTGCGGGGCTGATCAGCCCGGCGGGTTTTCCTGCAACAGTTGCAACCAGGCCCGCGCCGCCGCCGACAGGTACGCGCCGCGGCGCCAGATGAAGGCGATGTCCCAGCGCAGGTCGCGGGGTTCGGTCAGGCTCAGGCGAACCACGCCGGGCCGCTCCAGCGCCCGCGCCACCACGCGCGGCAGCAACACCACGCCTTGGCCGGCGGCCACCAGCGCGGCAAGAAAGTCCGCCTGGCCGCTGCGGCCACCTTCCTTCGGCGTGAAGCCCAAGGCCTGACAGGCACTGAGCAGCCGGTCATTCAGCACGAAGCTGCGCTGATACAGCAGGAACGGCGTCTGCGCCAACTCCGCCAACTGCACACTGCCATTGCCGGCCAGCGGATGGTCCAGCGGTAGCAGCGCGTCCAGCGGCTCGTTGCAGAACGGTTGATGGTCGAAGGCCGGGTCCTGCGGCGTGAGGCTGCCGCCCAGTTCCAGTTCGCCACTGAGCACCGACTGTTCGATGGAACGGCTGCCGCCTTCGAGCAGGTGCACGGTGATATTCGGATAACGCCGACGGTACTCGGCGAACAGTCCGGCGAACAGCGCATCACTTCCCAGCAGCGGCAGGCCCAGGCGCAACTCGCCGCGGGCCAGTTGGCTGAGGTCGTCCAGTTCGTTCTGCAGGGCCTGGCGCAGGTGCAGCATGTCTTCGCCGCGCTCCAGCACGACCTTGCCAGCGGCGGTCAGATGCAGGCGCGACGCGTGCCGTTCCAGCAGCACCACGCCAAGATCCTGCTCCAGTTGCGCCACCTGCTTGCTCACGGCGGACTGGCTGATGTGCAGGGTCTGCGCGGCTTGGGTGAAACCGCCGCGGTGCACCACTTCGATGAAGCTGCGCAGTTGCTTGAAGTCCATGGTCTGGATTCCGTTTTGGAATGCTTCTCAGTCTAACAATTCGCTTTTTGCATATATGAGCAAATTTTACAATGGGCTCCCCTGAGGACCCTTCGATGAAACTCGTGAACCTGAAATTCCTTGCGCGCCTGCTAGCCGAGCTGGGCGTGCTGCTGGCGCTTTACCTGCTCGGCGGGCAGTTGGCGAGCTGGTTGGGGTGGCCGATTCCCGGTGGCGTGATCGGCCTGGCGCTGCTGCTGGCACTGTTCGCCAGCGGCTGGCTCAAGCCCGCCGCCTTGCAGCGGGGCGCTGCGGTATTGATGGCGGAAATGCTGCTGTTCTTTATCCCGGCGCTAATGAGCCTGCTGGACTACGGCACGCTGCTGCGCAGCGACGGCTGGCGGATTCTGCTGGTGATCGCCGTCAGCACGTTGCTGGTGATGCTGGTGACCGCCTTCACTGTGGAATGGGTTTGCCGCCGGAGCCTGCGCCATGAGCCTTGAACCGATGCCGCTGTTCTGGCTGGCGCTGACGGTGGCGACCTACCTCGGCAGCCGCTGGCTGTACCGGCGGACCGGGCGTTATCTGCTGTCGCCGCTGATTCTGGTGCCCGCCGTGTTGCTGGCCATTGCTGTGCCGCTGCACACCGCCTACGCCGAATATTCCCGCGACACCCACTGGTTGATGGCGGTGCTCGGCCCGGTGACCGTGGCCTTCGCCGTACCGATCTGGCAGCAGCGGCGCCTGCTCGCCCGGCACTGGCCGGCGTTGGGTCTGGGCATGCTGATGGGCAGTGCGGCGTCGATCGCCAGTTCCTGGGCGCTGGCGCGGCTGCTGTCGCTGGACAGCGCGGTGAGCCTGTCGCTGCTGCCGCGTTCGATCACCACGCCGTTCGCCATGCCGCTGGCCCAGGAGCTGGGCGGCGTACCGGAACTGACTGCGGTGTTCGTGATGTTCACCGGCGTGCTCGGTGCGTTGTTCGGTGGCGTGCTGTTGCGCTGGCTGCCGCTGCGCACGCCACTGGCCCGCGGCGCGTTGTTCGGCGTCGGTGCCCACGGCGCGGGCGTCAGCCGGGCCCATGAGGTGGGCGGCGAAGAGGGTTCCGTGGCGGGGCTGGTGATGGTCCTGACCGGTTTGCTCAACCTGTTTGCCGCGCCACTGTTGTCGGCGCTGCTCTGACATTTGGCGCGGCTGACTCGCAGGGTCATCAAGCTGGCTGCGAAGGCAACTTTCGATTCGGGCAGGCGTGACTATGCTGTCCAACAGAGCACAGAACATGTGCCGCGTGCCCGACACTTAACACAACCCTCTAACCGAGATCCCGCTAATGCCATTGGCAGAGATACCTCTGTGCGTCTGGCGTACACGGAGCCTGGGATTCACGTTCCGCGGCCAGAGCATTCGCTACTGGACGGCAGGGCAGGGAGAGCCACTGCTACTCATTCACGGATTTCCCACCGCCAGTTGGGACTGGCATTACCTCTGGCAGCCGCTGGCCCAGCGTTTTCGCCTGATCGCCTGCGACATGCTCGGCTTCGGCGATTCGGCCAAACCGCCGCGACACCGCTACAGCCTGCTGGAGCAGGCTGATCTGCAACAGGCGTTGCTGGCACACCTGCAGGTGCATGAACCCGTGCACATCCTTGCCCACGACTACGGCGGCAGCGTCGCCCAGGAACTGTTGGCCCGACACCATGAAGGCGTGGCCGAAGTCGCCACGTGCGCCTTTCTCAACGCCGGCTTGTTTCCCGAACGTCACCGCTCGCTGCTTGCCCAGCGCTTGCTGCTCAGCCACCTCGGCTGGCTGGTGGCGCGGACCTTCAATCGCGATGATCTGGTGCACAGCGTCAGCCAGATCTATGGCCCCTGCACTCAGCCCAGTGAAAGCGCGCTGGACGATTGCTGGAGCCTGATCACCTCGAACCGCGGCAATCGCATCCTGCACCGATTGTCGGCCTACGTGCCCGAGCGCCTAGCCTATCGAGAGCGGTGGGTGGGCGCGTTGCAACAGGCGCGGATGCCGTTGCGCTTCATCAGCGGCGCGGTGGACCCGGTGTGCGGTGCGCACATGCTCGAGCGCTACCGTGAACTAGTGCCGCTGCCCGACACCGTGACCCTTCCGGGCATCGGTCACTACCCGCATACCGAAGCACCGGCGCAGGTGCTGCGGCACTACCTGGATTTTCGCCAGCAACCCTTGACCAGCAGCCTGCAGAAAGTCGCCTGGTCCTGACCCCGTCGTCACTTATTGCCCGCCATTCAGCGTCCGCCCGGTTGATTGTTCCGGGTCGGGCGCTGGTCGACACTGCGCGTTCCGTTCCCTGTTCAGTTGGAGTTGTGCCATGACCGATTCGGTGCGCCTGGAAGACAAAGTGGTGATCGTCACGGGAGCCGGCGGCGGCCTCGGCCGCGCCCACGCCCTGCTGTTCGCTCGCCACGGGGCGAAAGTGGTGGTCAACGACCTGGGCGGCTCGACCCACGGCGAGGGCGCCAATGCCTCGGCGGCGGACCGCGTGGTGGCGCAGATCCGCGAAGCGGGCGGCACCGCGGTGGCCAACCATGATTCGGTCACCGACGGCCAGCGCATCGTCGAACAGGCCCTGGACAGTTTCGGCCGCATCGACGTGGTGGTGAACAACGCGGGCATCCTGCGGGACAAGACCTTCCACAAAATGGACGACGCCGATTGGGACCTGGTCTACAAGGTCCACGTCGAGGGCGCCTACAAAGTCACTCGCGCCGCCTGGCCGCATTTGCGCGAGCAGAACTGGGGGCGGGTGATCTTCACCTCGTCGACCTCGGGCATCTACGGCAACTTTGGCCAGGCCAACTACGGCATGGCCAAGCTCGGCCTGTACGGCCTGACCCGCACCCTGGCGCTGGAAGGGCGCAAGAGCGGCGTGCTGGTCAACGCCATCGCCCCCACGGGCGGCACGCGGATGACCGAAGGGCTGATCCCGCCGCAGGTGTTCGAACAGCTCAAGCCCGAGCTGATCAGTCCGCTGGTGGTGTACCTGGGCAGCGAGCAGTGCCAGGACAGCGGCAACCTCTATGAAGTTGGCGGCGGCTGGATCGGCCAGGTGCGCTGGGAGCGCAGCCTGGGCGCCGGTTTCGATCCGCAGCAGGGTTTCAGCGTCGAAGACGTCGCGGCCAATTGGGGTCGCATTGGCGACTTTGAAGGCGCGGTGCATCCGAAGGACAGCCTGGAAGCGCTGCAACAGATGATGGCCAATCTGCAGGCGTTCGCCGGTCGCTGAAGCGGCCCGTTTCCCGTCGTGATCTATGCTGGAAGGCCGTGATCGCGACATGGAGTGCGAACGATGTATGAATCAAAAAATGACACCGTCATCTCGGCCGAACAGTTTCGTAGCCGCCTGCTGCTGCATGCGCTGGGCGCGGGTTTGCTGGTGGTGGGCTCGATCCTGATCGGGGTGACCGGGCATCTGTATTTCGAAGAAGGCGTGAAGTGGTACGACGCGGCGTTCAACGCCACCTTGCTGCTGGGTGGGATGGGGCCGGTGGACTTGCCGGAGACGCCGGGCGGCAAGGTGTTTTTCGCTGTGTACGGGTTGTACGTGGGCCTGGTGTTTGTCGCCAGCATCGGCCTGATTCTGGCGCCGGTGGCGCACCGGTTGTTGCACCGGTTTCATTGTGACGACTGATTTGGCGACGCCATAAAAAAGGCCGCTGCAAAGGCAGCGGCCAAGTAAGACGCAGATCAAGGAGCTTCAAAATCAACGTCGGTGAAACTGAAGGGTGACGCTTCGGAACAACAATCGAGGAGCACTCTAGGGGGAGAGTATTAACCGACCATTAAGGGGGCCGAAGCGTCAACTTCGCGCCTTGGCGAACACCGGATCGCCAAGACAGGACAAAGGATAGTCAGCTCCAACCTGCGGAAAAATAGTGCTTTCTGACATTCACTGTTGCGCTGCTCGCAACAGTGCACCAAAGCGGGTCACTGCGCCTCTTCATAGCCCATTCGCCAACTGATCGCCTTCGCCGTCGCCAGCAGCGTCTCGGCGGCGGGGCCTTGTTCGTCGGCATGGAAGATCGAGGTCGGGCCAACCACGGTGATCACCGCAGCAATCTTGCGCATCGCGTTGAACACCGGCGCCGACAGCGCGTCCACCCCCGGCATCAGCAAACCGTGCACATGGTGCAGGCCGCGTTCGCGGATGCGGGCGAACAGCTCGTCGTACTCCGCAGCGCTGTGCCCGGCTTGCGCCAGTTCCTCGTCACGCAACTCGATGGTTTCCCGCTCCGGCAGGTAGGCGCCGAACACCAGCCCGGTGGACGAGCTGAGCAGCGGCAGCACCGAACCGATCTGCGTGACCACCGTCACCGCGCGCACCGCCGGCTCGATATTCACCACCGTCGCACCCTGGTTGCCCCACACGGCGATGAAGCAGCTTTCATTCAGCTCGTCGCGCAATTGCGACAGCGGCATCGCCGCGACTTTCAGCACCTCCATTCCGCCCAATGCCGCCAGGCCGACCCGCAGCGCTTCACGGCCCAGGCCGTAGTGGTTGGTGGCCTGGTCCTGCTCGGCGAACCCGCTGGCGATCAGCGCCTGGAGATAGCGGTGGACCTTGCTCGCCGGCATCTGCACGTGCTCGGCCAGGCGCGACAGCGAGGTGGCCGGGGACAACTGCGCGAGGGCCTTGAGGATGTCGGTGCCGACTTCCGCCGAGCGAACCTTCTGTTTGCCGTTGTCGGCGGGGGGCGTGGCTTTGGGCATGGGTGTGTTCACTGTGCGGGGCAGGAATTCGGAGATGTTGGGCCCCGAAGAAGGACGGCGGTCTTTATAACTTGACGCCCCCAGGCAATCAAATTACGTTATGCGTAATCAAATTACGAATAACAATAACGCAGAAGCGCCGCCATCGCTGCCTACGGCAGGCCGGGGTGGTCAACCTGCCACAACCGGCCCGGACACGGCCTGGAGGCTCGATGAACCTCGATTCCACTTCCGCCCTCGCTTACCAGAGCGGCTTCGGCAACGAATTCGCCAGCGAGGCACTGCCCGGCGCCCTGCCGGTCGGCCAGAACTCCCCGCAGAAAGCGCCTTACGGTCTGTACGCCGAATTGCTGTCGGGCACCGCGTTCACCATGACCCGCCACGAACAACGCCGCACCTGGCTGTACCGCATCCGTCCTTCGGCGCTGCACCCGGCGTTCGTGCGTCTGGAGCGGCAACTGGCTGGCGGTTCGCTGGGTGCGATCACGCCCAACCGCCTGCGCTGGAGCCCGCTGGAGATGCCGGCCGAGCCCACCGATTTCATCGACGGCTGGGTCACCATGGCGGCCAACTCGGCGGCGGAAAAACCAGCCGGCATCAGCATTCATTGCTACCGCGCCAACCGCTCCATGGAACGCGTGTTCTTCAATGCCGACGGTGAATTGCTGTTGGTGCCGCAACAGGGCCGCCTGGGCCTGTTCACCGAATTGGGCCGGCTGGAAGTGGGGCCGCTGGAAATCGCGGTGATCCCGCGCGGGATGAAATTCCGTGTCGAGCTGCTGGACGGTGAAGCCCGCGGCTACATCGCCGAAAACCACGGCGCGCCGCTGCGCATCCCGGACCTCGGCCCGATCGGCAGCAACGGCCTGGCCAACCCGCGCGACTTCCTCGCCCCGGTGGCGCACTACGAGGAGCAGACCGGCCCGGTGCAACTGGTGCAGAAATTCCTCGGCGAACTGTGGGGCTGCGAGTTGCAGCACTCGCCGCTGGATGTGGTCGCCTGGCACGGCAACAACGTGCCGTACAAATACGACCTGCGCCTGTTCAACACCATCGGCACCGTCAGCTACGACCATCCCGATCCGTCGATCTTCACCGTGCTCACCTCGCCGACCAGCGTGCCGGGGATGGCCAACCTCGACTTCGTGATCTTCCCGCCACGCTGGATGGTCGCCGAGAAAACCTTCCGTCCACCGTGGTTCCACCGCAACCTGATGAACGAGTTCATGGGCCTGATCCAAGGCGAGTACGACGCCAAGGCCGAAGGCTTCCTGCCCGGCGGCGCCTCGCTGCACGCCTGCATGAGCGCCCATGGCCCGGACGCCGAGACCTGCGCCAAGGCCATCGCCGTGGATCTGGCGCCGAACAAGATCGATAACACCATGGCCTTCATGTTCGAGACCAGCCAGGTGCTGCGTCCGAGCCGCCATGCGCTGGACTGCCCGCAGTTGCAGAACGACTACGATAGTTGCTGGGCCACGCTGCCGAGCACCTTCACCCCGAACCGGAGATAAGCATGAATCAGACCGCCATTGCCCGCAGTTGGGTCGAACACGCCAACGGGCATAGCGACTTCCCGCTGCAGAACCTGCCGCTGGGGATCTTCAGCCGCGCCGGTGGGGAACGCCGTTCGGGTGTCGCCATCGGTGATGCCATTCTCGACCTGGACGCCGTACTGGCTGCCGGCCTGTTCGACGGCGAAGCCCGCGCGGCTGTCGAAGCCACTCGCGGCGGCGCGCTCAACGCCTTCTTCGCCCTGGGTCGCGGCGCCCGTGTCGCCCTGCGCCAGCGCCTGCTGGAACTGCTGGCGCAAGACAGCCCGCACCAGGCTGCGCTGAAGGCCGCGCTGTACCCGGCCAGCGAGTGCGAACTGCACCTGCCGGCGCGGATTGGCGACTACACCGACTTCTACGTCGGCATCGAGCACGCCAAGAACGTCGGCAAGCTGTTCCGCCCCGACAACCCGCTGCTGCCCAACTACAAATACGTGCCGATCGGTTATCACGGTCGCGCCTCGACCATCCGTCCGTCCGGCACCGACGTGCGCCGTCCGAAGGGCCAGACCCTGCCGGCCGGGCAGACCGAGCCGAGCTTCGGCCCGTGCGCGCGACTGGACTACGAGCTGGAAATCGGCATCTGGATCGGCCAGGGCAATGACCTGGGCGACGCCATCCCGGTGGCCGAGGCCGCCGAGCACATCGCCGGTTTCTGCCTGCTCAACGACTGGTCGGCGCGGGATATCCAAGCGTGGGAATACCAGCCGCTGGGTCCGTTCCTGTCCAAGAGCTTCATTTCCACCGTTTCTCCCTGGGTCGTTACCGCCGAGGCATTGGAGCCGTTCCGTTGCGCCCAGCCGGCGCGTCCGGAAGGCGATCCGCAGCCGCTGTCGTACCTGCTGGACAAGCGCGATCAGGCCGGTGGCGCTTTCGATATTGAACTGGAAGTGCTGCTGCTCACCGAGCGCATGCGCGAGCAGAACCTGCCCGCCCATCGCCTGACCCTGAGCAACACCCTGAGCATGTACTGGACCGTGGCGCAGATGGTTGCGCACCACAGCGTCAACGGTTGCCAGTTGCAGCCGGGCGACCTGTTCGGCTCCGGCACCTTGTCTGGCGCCAAGCCCGGCCAGTTCGGCAGCCTGCTGGAGATCACCGAGGGCGGCAAACTGCCGGTGGAACTGGCGAGCGGCGAAGTGCGCAAGTTCCTCGAAGACGGCGACGAAATCATCCTGCGCGCCCGCGCCAGGCGCGACGGCGTGGCCAGCATCGGCTTCGGCGAATGCCGCGGCAAAGTTGTCGCGGCGCACTGAGAGGGCAGGGGCATGGAACTCTTCACCTACTACCGTTCCACCTCGTCGTATCGGGTGCGCATTGCGTTGGCGCTCAAGCACCTGGAGTTTCAGTCGCTGCCGGTCAACCTGCTCAAGGGTGAACAGCGCGAAGAACACTTCCTCGCGCTCAACCCCCAGGGCCGGGTGCCGGCACTGAAAGCCGATTCCGGTGAAGTGCTGGTGCAGTCGCCGGCGATCATCGAGTACCTGGAAGAGGTTTATCCACAGCCCGCGCTACTGCCGCAGGACCCGGTGCAACGCGCCCGGGCCCGGGGCGTGGCGGCGTTGATCGGCTGCGATATCCATCCGCTGCACAACGTCAGCGTGCTGAACCAGTTGCGTCAACTGGGGCAGGACGACGCGGCGGTGAACCAGTGGATTGCCCACTGGATCAGCCAAGGGCTGGCGGCGGTGGAGCAGTTGATTGGCGACAGCGGTTTCTGCTTCGGCGATGAGCCGGGGTTGGCGGATGTGTACCTGATTCCGCAGGTGTATGCGGCCAAGCGCTTCAATATCGATCTGGGCGGCTATCCGCGGATCTTGCGGGTGGTGGAGTTGGCGGAGGAGCATCCGGCGTTCGTGATTGCGCATCCTTCGCGGCAGCCGGATACGCCGGCGGCGGGGTGAATACAAGGGTCTCATCGCTGGCTTGCCAGCGATGAGACCCTAATGAACTGACCTCTTCCCCGGCGGCAACTGCGCCAACCGCTCCGTCAGCCGCAACCGCTGGATCGGATCATCGGTCAGCAGCAACGCATGCTCCAGGTCGAAGCGCTCGGCGTGGGGGCAATCCAGATGCTGATAGAGCGTCGCCCGCGCCAGGTAATCACTGGCCAGCGGCGGCCCAAGATCCAGTACCCGTTCGGCATCCTTCAACGCCGCCAGATCGTTGTCATGGGTTGCATGCAACTGCCGCAAATTACGCGATAGGCGCTGAAGCATCTGCCGCGCACTGGCGACCTGCAGATGTTCCGCACTCAACGGCACCTGCGGACCGAACTGGCGTCCAAGCAACTCGCGGCAATCGGCCGGGTACAATCGCCGCCCGCCGCACGGATCAAGCAGATGATCCGCCCCCGGCACCCGCAGCAGAAAATGCCCCGGAAAATTCACTCCTTCCAGCGGAATCGACAACCCGCGCGCCAACTCCAGGGTCAACAGCGCCAGCGTCAACGGCTGGCCGCGACGGCGTAGCAGCAACTGATCGAGCATCCCGGCCTGGGGCCGCAGCGGATGATATTCGTCTTCCTGGAAACCCAGTGCGCAGAGCTTGCGCAGCAGGGGCTGGGCCAGCTCTGCCAGCGGTAGCATCGGCAGGCTGTTGCTCACCTCATGCTGCAGCGCCAGCACGGCGTTCATCACCTGTGCCGGCTGCACCTGGTCGTCATGCTCGGCGGCAATCCACAGCCCGGCCTCGAACAAGGCCGGGGGCGTGCGTTCCAGACAGTCCAGGCAAGCTTGGCGTGGGTTCATGGTGGTCTCCGCTGAGAGCTTCTGTTTTAGCCCTGGCGTATCGTTTCGTCCAGTGCTCCGGCAGGGTTCGGGGCGACGCCTATACTTGTTTCAGCACTTAACGAGGGCCCGCAGATGTTCGCTCTCATGCAAAGCACGCGCACCCAGTCATTGCACCTGTGTATCGACCCGACCACCGGCCTCAAGGCGGTGATCGCGATCCACAACGAGCGGCTGGGCCCCGCGCTGGGCGGTTGTCGCTACCTGGCTTACCCGGATGACGACAGCGCCATGACCGACGCCATTCGTCTGGCCCAGGGCATGACCTACAAGGCGGCGCTGGCCGGCTTGTCGCTGGGCGGCGGCAAAGCGGTGATCATCCGCAATCCCCATGTGGAAAACCGCGCGGCACTGTTCGAGGCGTTCGGGCGTTTCATCGAATCGCTGGAAGGCCGCTACATCACCGCGACCGACAGCGGCACCTCGACCCTGGACATGGACTGCATCGCCCAGACCACCCGCCACGTCACCAGCACCACCCGCGCCGGCGATCCTTCCCCGCATTCCGCCATGGGCGTGTTCGCCGGCATCCGCGCCACGTCGATGGCGCGGCTGGGCAGCGACAACCTGGAAGGTTTGCGGGTGGCGGTTCAGGGCTTGGGCAATGTCGGCTATGCGCTGGCCGAGCAACTGCATGCGGCGGGAGCGGAATTGCTGGTCAGCGATCACGATCGGGGACGGGTGCAACTGGCGATGGAGCAGTTCAATGCGCAGCCAGTGGCGCCTGAAGCGCTGGTCGGCACGCCGTGCGATATCTTCGCCCCGTGCGGGCTGGGTTCGGTGCTGACCGCACAGAGCGTGATGCAACTGCGCTGCGCGGCGGTGGCGGGCTCGGCGAACAACCAGTTGACCAGCCTGCAGGTGGCCGACCAACTGGAAAACCGCGGCATTCTCTATGCCCCGGACTACGTCATCAACTCCGGCGGGCTGATCTACGTGGCCCTGACCCATCAAGGCCATGATCCCGTCGCCATCACCGCGCACCTGTCGCGGATTCCCACCCGGCTGACCGAGGTATTCGCCCACGCCCAGGCGGAAAAACGCTCGCCGGCGCGGGTCGCCGAGCAACTGGCCGAACGCCTGGTGTACGGCGGCTGAGGCTTATTCCGCTGGCGCGTCGAGCAGTTCGGACAGGGCGTCCGGCTGGCTCTTGAACGCCTTGGCGAACACATCGCGGTTTTTCGCCATGTAGATACCGGCTTCTTCGAGCTGCTGTTCGCTCAGCGACGGCACGGCCTTTTTCAACACCTCGGCCAACAACTCGGCCAGTTCCAGCATCTTGTCGTGACGATCTGCTTCGGCTTTATCCATGAACAAGCGCTCCAGGTCGCGGCTGCTGCGGTACACCACTTCGACGGCCATTCATCACCTCACATGCCTTTCGATAATTGAAGATTGCGAATACTGGGTTTTTATACAGTAATCCAGCAATGCTGGATAGTGGCATTTTTATAGCTCAGATTTTGCAGTTGATGCGGAACAGGCGTGTCTTGCGGCAATTGGTCGCCTTCTCAAACGGGGCCCCTGGCCTTTTTACTGCATGCAGGCAAAGCGTCATGTGCTTGTCGCATCCTCCGTCGAAGTCGTACCAAGGAATCCGCATCGTGAACATCAAATGGGCTGACAAACTGCGCAAGGGCCTGCATGGCGCCGCCGACTCGCTGGGCAATCTGTGCGTCGAGTCGTTCCACTACCTGGCCCTGTTCGGCATCGGCGGCATCACCGCCTGGGCCGCGGTAATGACTTTCATCGACATGCTCGGCAAGGGCGGGGTCAGCGTCGACGATATCCTCCTGCTGTTCATCTACCTCGAGCTTGGCGCGATGGTGGGGATTTACTTCAAGACCAACCACATGCCGATCCGCTTCCTGCTCTATGTGGCGATCACCGCGCTGACCCGCCTGCTGATCGGCGATGTTTCCCACCACAAGGCGCCGGATGTCGGGCTGCTGTACCTGTGCGGCGGGATCCTGCTGCTGTCGTTCTCGATCCTGGTGGTGCGCTATGCCTCGTCGCGCTATCCGTCGAGCCGGGTGATCGATGCCAATGGCAAGGAGATCGAGGAAGGGCGTTGATGGCTTTCTAAGTCGCTTATAACCAAACGATCTGCAAGATTTTTCCGCCTCACTCCACAAGCGGAGGTCAGCCAATGATCCAGGACCTCCGCAATGCCCCATTACCTCGACGACGCCCAGCGCGAAGATGTGCTGCGCCTGCAAGCCAGTTTTCTCGGCCGCAGCGAGTGGCCGACCTGGCTGTTGCTGGTCGGCGTCTATGCCGGCTGGTTCGCGCTGTTGTTGGGCAGTCCGGTCCTTGGCGTGTGGCCGACGACCGTGTTGCTGGTGCCGCTGCTGGTGCTCTGGCTGTCGCTGCAACATGAGCTGTTGCACGGTCATCCGACGCGCTTCCTCTGGCTGAACAAGCTGATCGGCTACGCGCCGTTCGCGGTTTGGTATCCGTACACCCTGTACCGCGACAGCCACCTGCTGCACCACCGCGACGAAGACCTCACTTTGCCGGGCCGCGACCCGGAAAGCCGCTACCTCAGCCGTCAGCACTGGCAACGCGCGCCGCGCCTGGCGCGGGCCTTGCGCTGGCTGGACAAGACCGTGCCGGGGCGGGTGCTCAGTGGTGCGCCGCAAGCGCTGTTCGGTTTGGCGCGGGAGGAATTCGCCCGGCTGGCGAAGGGCGATCGGCAGGCGTGGCTGATGTGGCTGACCCACGGCGCCGTCACCCTGCTGATGTTCACCTTCATCGCCCAATACAGCGCGCTGTCGGTGGCGCACTACGTGTTTTTTGTCAGCGTGCCGGCGTTGTCGCTGGCGATGGTGCGTTCGTTTTATGAGCACCGTCCCGCCGAACGGCCGGAGCAGCGCACCGTGCTCAACGAGGCCGGCTGGCCCTGGAGCTGGCTGTTCCTGCACCTGAACCTGCATTTGGTGCATCACGATCTTCCGGGCTTGCAGTGGTATTTCCTGCCGCAGGTCTACCGCCGGCGCCGCGAGCAGTGGCTGGCGCGCAGCGGCGGCTTCCTGGTGCACGGCTATGGCGAGTTGTGGCGCCGCAATGCTTTCAGTCCTGTCGACAGCCCTGAACATCCCCACGCCTGAACCGGAGTCCGCCCATGTCCCAGGGTTTTGCCGAATTGTTGATGTACGTGGCGCCGCCGCGGGTTTGCGCCGCCAGCGAGGCGTGGTTGCAGCGCACGCTGGCGCTGCTCGGGGCCAGCCGCCTCGATGCGGGCGGGCTGGACCTGCCGGGCCTGTGGCTGTCGCCGCATTTGCTCTTCACCCAAACCTGCGGCTATCCGTTGATGACCCTGCTGCGCGGCAAGGTGCAGGTGATTGGCCGGCCCGTCTACGAACTGCCCTACAGCGGCGGTGGCGACCATTGCAGCCTGCTGGTGGCCCGGGTGGACGACCCGCGCCGCGAGCTGGCGGCGTTTTTCGACAGCCACGGCCTGATCAACAGCCCCGACTCCAATTCCGGCATGAATCTGCTGCGCCATCGCCTCGCGCCACTGCAACGCGAGGGCCGCTTCTTTTCGGCCATCAGCTACACCGGCGGCCATCGCGACAGCCTGCACGCCTTGCGCGAGCGGCGCGGCGATCTGGCGGCCATCGACAGCGTGACCTGGGGTTATCTCGCCCGTGACCACAGCGAAGAAGTCGCCGGGCTGCGCATCATCGACATCAGCGCGCCAAGCCCGACCCTGCCGTTCATCGGCCCCGCGCACCTCGACGAGCACGCTGCGGCGCTTATCCGCGACGCGCTGAATCAGGCGCTGCAGGACTTGCCGGAAGTCGCCGCGATCCTCGCGATCAGTCGCGTGCTACCGGCGAGCGAGGCGGATTACCAGGTGCTGCTGGATTACCGCGACGAGGCCGCCAAGCGGGGCTTGGCGCGGATTCACCCCGAAGACGTGTAATTCCATTAGCGAATATAAGAATGCTTTTTAAATATTTTTAAAGAATAAGACCTCCCACTAGCATGGCGTCACCGGACCACCGGACATTTCAAGCAATCCTCCTTCTGGAGCCTTTCATGTCCGGTATCGAAAACTCTCACAGCGATTACGTGGGCGGCCTGTTCCGCAGTCATTACCAGTGGCTGTGCCTGCGGTTGCGCCGGCATCTGGGCGACAGCGGCGCGGAAGACATCGCCGCCGACACCTTCGTGCAGTTGCTCAGCGCGCCCGGTGTGGAACCGATCCGCCAGCCGCGGGCGCTGCTCACCACCATCGCCCAGCGCCTGATGTACCAGCTCTGGCGCCGCCGCGACCTGGAGCGGGCCTACCTCGAGGCCCTGCACTTCGACGACGAGGCGCAGGCGCCGTCGCCGGAAGAACTGACGCAAATGATCGAGGCGCTGCAGATCATCGACAGCCTGCTCGACGGCCTGCCGGCCAAGGTCAAGGCGACCTTCCTGCTGTCCCAGGTCAACGGCCTGACGTACCCGGAAATCGCCGCGCAACTGGGCATCTCGCAACGCTCGGTGAGCGACTACATGGCCAAGGCCATCCACCGTTGTCTCAAGGCCAGCCTGGAGTGATATGAGCGCTGAACAGGACCACCTGATCGAACAGGCCACCCGCTGGATCGTGCTGCTGCGCTCGGGGCATGCCAGCGATGCGGAACGTCTGGCGTTCCAGGCCTGGCGCGCCCGCGACCCGCGTCATGAAGAACTGTGCCTGCGCCTGGAACGCACCCTCGGGGTGTTCCAGGTGCCGGTCGCCCAGGGGGTTGATGGCAACGTGCTGCAACGCGCGCTGAATGCGCCGTCGAGCCGACGCAAGGTGCTGCAACGGGCGTTGCTCGGCGCCGGGTTGATGATCGGCGGCGGCCTGACCCTCAGCTCCGGGCTGCCGTCGCTGGACAGCCTGAGCGCGGACATCTCGACCGGCATCGGCCAGCGCCAGACCGTGCAACTGGACGACGGCAGCGAACTGGTGCTCAACGCGCAAAGCGCGGCGGACGTGCGCTTCGACGAGCAGCGCCGGCTGCTCAAGTGGCGCGGCGGCGAGGGCCTGGTGCGGGTGGTCAACGACCGCCGCCCGTTCATCGTCCAGACCGACGCCGGCGACCTGTTCGCCAGCGCGGCCCAGGTGCTGGTGCGCGAGCGCGGCGCGCAATGCCGGGTTGGCGCGCTGGATGCGCCGGTGCAGATCGTCACCCGCGGAGGTGATCGCCTGCAACTCCAGGCCGGGCAGGAAGTCAGCTTTGACCGCTACCGCTTCGGCGTCGTCCAGGCCGTGCGCAACGGCGACAGCGCCTGGGTCAACGGCCTGCTGGAAGTGCGTGACAGCCCGCTCAGCGACGTGATCGAAGCGCTACGGCCTTACCGTCATGGCGTCCTGCGCCTCGACCCGGCGATCGCCGGGCTGCGGGTCAGCGGCCTTTATCGGCTCGACCAGAGCGATGTGGTGCTGGAAGCCCTGAGCCGAACCTTGCCGATTCGCGTGACTCGGCGCAGTGACTATTGGGTGACACTGGTTCCGGCATAAATGTGGTCGCTGCCATGTGCTAGCCGACCTATCTTAAGCACCCGGTTCTAAGCCCATAACCAATCGATCTGCAAGATTTCCCCTGCCTGCGCCACACCTTTCACGTAAGCGCTGCCGAGGGAGCAGCGTCGTTTGATTCCGTGGGGGGAATCGTTGTGCGCAAGAGCAAACACAAGATCCAACGCAACACGACATCCGCAACCGGTGCCATCGCGTTCAGCCTGCTGCTGAGCGGCATGGCGTTCGCCGACGAGGCGCGGCAGAACTGGCATATCAATCCCGGCCCGCTCGACGAGGTGTTGCTGAGCATCAGCCGGCAGAGCGGCCAGGTGATCTCCTTTACGCCGGAACTGGGCCGTTATTCTTCGGCGCGGGTCGACGGCAACCTCTCCGCCGAGCAGGCGATCAGTGCCGCGCTGCGTGGCACCGGACTGGAGCTGGAAGTCAGCCCGACCGGCGCGTTCATCATCAAGGACAACGGCACCGAACCCGCGGCGACCACCGCCGCCAGCGCCAGCACGGTGGCGCGCAATCAGACTTCCGCGGCCAGCGTGCCGACCCTGGACCGGGTGGTTGCCCTCGGCACCCGCCGCAGCGACGCCACCGCGTTGACCAGCGCCGCACCGGTGGATGTGATCAACAGCGAAGAGTTGGTGCAGACCGGCGCGACCACTCTGAACCAGGCGCTGTTCCAGTTGCTGCCGTCGTTCAACTTCCCGCAGAACCAGAGCGCCACCCGTGGCCAGAACCCCAAGGGCGCTTCGTTGCGCGGGCTGGCGCCGGACCAGACGCTGGTGCTGGTCAACGGCAAGCGCCGACATGCCTCGGCGGTGGTGAACATTTCCAGCGGCGTGCCGTTCATTGGCGCCCAGCCGGTGGACCTGGACATGATCCCGATCAGCGCTATCGACCACGTCGAAGTGCTGCGCGACGGCGCCTCGGCGCAGTACGGTTCCGACGCGGTGGCCGGGGTGGTCAATATCGTGCTCAAGGAGCGCGACACAGGTGGGCAGATCAACACTCAGGTCGGCCAGTACGGCCAGGGCGACGGTTTCAACAAGAGCGCTGATGGCTGGTACGGCATCGGCCTGCCGGGCGATGGTTTCCTGACCCTGAGCTTCAACGGCGTCAACAGCAAACCCACCGATATCGGTGACAGATACGTCGCCGACGGCAAGCTGCAGGACCCGCGCTGGGGCGGTGCCGGTCGCGACAAATACAACCTCGCGGCGAACGCCGAGGTCGGTCTGAACGATCAATGGCGGCTGTACAGCTTCGCCACCTTCGGCCAGGACAAATCGATCAACAACACGCCGCCGTTGCTGGCGTCCAACCCCAACAACGTCGCGTCGATCTACCCCAACGGGACCATCCCGAAGTACCGCTTCCGCTACGAAGATTCCTCGCTGACGGTGGGTTCGCGCTTTGAAGACGAGGTCATCGGTCGCCTCGATATCAGCGCCACCTATGGCCGCGACAAGCACGACGAACTGGCCTTCGACACGGTCAACCCGAGCTACGGCGCCAGCAGCCCGACCAAGTTCGACGTTGCCACCCTGATCAACGAACAGACCAACGTCGGCATCGACTACACCAAGGACCTGCCGGTGGCCTGGTCGGACAACCCGCTGACGGTGTCCGCCGGCGTCGCCTACCGCCACGAGGAGTACACCCTGGAGGCGGGCGACTACGACTCCTATTCCTACGGCGGCATCGACGGTGTGCAGGTCGGCGCGGTGCAGGCTTCCGGGCTGACACCGGATGATGCGGGCGTCTACAAGCGTGATGTCGGCGGCGTGTACTTCGGCCTGGAAAACCAGCTCACCGAGAAATTCCAGGTGGGTATCGCCGGGCGTACCGAGCACTACTCGGACTTCGGTTCGGCCACCACCGGCAAGCTTTCGGCGCGTTACGAACTGACCCCGCAAGTGGGCCTGCGCGCCACGGTCAACAGCGCCTACCGCGCGCCGACCCTGGGCCAGATCGGCACGTCCTGGACCACCACCACCAACGTCGATGTCAACGGCAACCCGGTGCTGACCCGCATGCTGCCGGTGGACCACCCGGCCGCCCAGGCGCTGGGCGCCGAGGCATTGAAACCGGAGAAATCCACCAACTACTCGCTGGGCGTGGTGTTCCGGCCGAGCGAGCAGGCTTCGCTGACCATCGACGCCTACCAGATCACCATCCGCGACCGCCTGCTCTACAGCGGCGGCATCTCCGGGCCGGATGCCGAGCGCATCCTCGCCGCCGCCGGCTACGGCCAGTACAGCTGGGCGCAGTTCATGACCAACGCGGCCAACACCCGGACCCGCGGTGTCGACATCGTCGGCAAGTACAACCTCGACCTCAAGCAGTTCGGCAGCCTGGCGCTGTCGGCCGGCTTCACCAAGGCGCGGACCACCATCGAGTCGGTCAATGCCAGCCCTTACGGCTTCGACATCCTGACTCGCGAGGCCCGTGGCTTCCTTGAACACGGTTACCCGGAAAGCAAGCTGGTGCTCGGCGCGGTGCATCGCTACGGCCCGTGGACGGTGAGCCTGTCCGAGACCCGCTACGGCGAGTACCGCAAATACGCGGCCTCGGCGACCAACGCCCAGTACGACCAGACCTTCTCGGCGCAGTGGAACACCGACCTGGACGTGAACTACGCGTTCACCAGGCAACTGAAACTCTCGGTGGGCGCCAACAACCTGTTCAACAGCAAACCGGACGACTTCAACCTCCGCCTGCGCCAGACGCCGGGGCAGCAGTACAGCTACCTCGCGCCGTCGGCGCCGGAGGGGGCGTTCTATTACACCAAGCTCACTTACGACTTCTGATCTGAGGCAGCGCTGCAGCCTTCGCGAGCAAGCTCGCGCCTACAGGGGACGACCGTGTAGGCGCGAGCTTGCTCGCGAAGGGCCGCAGCGCGGTCCCTCCGTGCACCGAGGCACACCATGAAACCACTGAAAACCCTCCTGGCCGGCTCGCTGCTGACCCTGTCCCTGCTCACCCACGCCGCAGACAAACCGCAACCCATCCACTTTGGCGACATCACCTGGGAAAGCGGCAGCCTGATCACCGAGATCCTCCGCACCCTGGTGGAAAAGGGCTACGGCTACACCACCGACACTCTGCCGGGCAGCACCGTCAGCCTTGAAGCGGCGCTGGCGAAAAACGATATCCAGGTCATCGGCGAGGAATGGGCCGGGCGCAGTCCGGCCTGGGTCAGGGCCGAAGCCGAAGGCAAGGTGTTCGGCCTCGGCGACACGGTCAAGGGCGCCACCGAAGGCTGGTGGGTGCCGGAATTCGTCATCAAGGGCGACCCCGAGCGCGGCCTTGCGCCACTGGCACCGGAGCTGAAATCGGTGGCCGACCTGCCGCGCTACGCCCATGTCTTCAAAGACCCGGAGTCCCCCGACAAGGGCCGCTTCCTCAACAGCCCCACCGGCTGGACCTCAGAAATCGTCAACAGCCAGAAACTCAAGGCCTATGGGCTCACCGACAGCTACGTCAACTTCCGCACCGGCTCCGGCGCGGCGCTGGATGCCGAGGTCGGCGCGTCGATCCGGCGTGGCAAGCCGGTGCTGTTCTACTACTGGTCGCCGACGCCGCTGCTGGGCCGCTACAAGTTGGTGAAGCTGGAAGAACCGCCGTTCGACGCCGAGGCCTGGAAGACCCTGTCCGACGCCAACAACCCCAACCCGCGTGGCACCCGCTCGATGCCGGCGCGCCTGGCGATCGGCGTGTCCGCACCGTTCCGCACGCAGTACCCGGAGCTGGTGGCGTTCTTCGAGAAAGTCGATTTGCCCATCGATCTGCTCAACCAGACCCTCGGCCAGATGGCGGAAAAGCGTCTGCAACCCAAGGCCGTGGCCCAGGCCTTCTTGCGCGACCACCCCGACGTGTGGCGTGCCTGGCTGCCGGCGGATGTGGCGGCGAAGGTGAGCGGGAGCCTGTGATTGCATGAGCACACGACCGATCTACATCGATTTTCTCAACGGCCTCGACGTGGCCGAACTGAGCCTGAACAACGATGAAATCCTCGCCGCCGTCGAAGCCGGCCTCGCCTTGCAGGGTCAGGGGCAGGCGGTGATCGAGCCGCGCACGCACCTGATTCCGGGTGGCGCCATCAATGGTCATTTCAACGTGCTGCGCGGCGTGCTCGGCGGTGATATCGGCCGCGCCGGGGTCAAGGTGGTCGGCGATTTCGTCGACAACTACCAACAGGGCCTGCCCTCGGAACTGGCCATCCTCAATCTGCTAGACCCGGCCACCGGCGTGCCCCAGGCGATTCTCGACGCTTCGGCCATCACCGACATGCGCACCGGCGCGCTGACCGCCATCGGCGCCCGGCACCTGGCCAATCCGCGCAGCAAGGTGCTCGCGCACATCGGCGCACGCGGCACCGCGTACTGGAATGTGCGGCTGCTGGATCACCTGTTCGACTTCGACGAAATCCGCGTGCACTCGCGCCGGGTCGAGAGCCGCGAAGCCTTCGCCGAGCGCCTGCGCCGCGACCTGGGCAAGCCGGTGATCGTCACCGAAGACTGGGAAAGCGCCGTGCGCGGCGCCGACATCGTGGTCGAAGCCTCGCGCCTGCAACGGCCCGAACCGCTGCTGCGCACGGAGTGGATCAAGCCCGGCGCCTTTGTCGTGCCCTACGGCACCATGAGCGCGGTGGAACTGTCGCTGACCGACATCATGGACAAGCTGGTGGTGGACGACTGGGGCCAGTGCAAGGGCGGCCAGTTCGGATCGCTGCGGGCCCATGTCGAGGCCGGCAAGCTCAGCGAGCAGACCTTGCATGCCGAGCTCGGGCAGATCGTCGCCGGGCTGAAACCCGGTCGCGAGCACCCGCAGGAAACCATCCTGTTCTGGCACCGCGGCCTGAGCCTGAGCGATATCGCCCTCGGCCATGCGCTGCTGGAAAAGGCCCGTCGGCTGGGTATCGGCCAGCGGCTGCGCTTTGCATGAGCGCGCTGGAACTGGGGGTTGATGGCCTCGCGTTATCTCAGTTGCTGGCGCTGGTGGACGATGACGTCCCGCTGCAACTGAGCAGCTCGGCGCGTGGCCGCATCGAGGCCGGGCATCGCCTGTTGCGTGAGCTGATCGCTGCCGGTGAGCCGATCTACGGCGTGACCACCGGGCTCGGCGCGGCGGTGGATCAGGCCCAGGCGCCGGACGATGTGGCGTTCCAGCAACGCATCGCCGCAGGTCGGGCGGTGGGTGTCGGGCGCCTGGCCCAGCGGCGCGAGGTGCGGGCGATCATCTGCGCCCGTCTGGCCGGGTTGGTCCAGGGCCGTTCCGGCATTTCCCTGGCCAGCGCCGAGCGCCTGCTTGATCTGCTCAACCATGGCATCCATCCCGAAGTGCCTTTGCTCGGTTCCCTGGGCGAAAGTGATCTGGCGCCATTGGCCCATCTGACCCTGGCGTTGCAGGGGCAGGGCTGGGTCGAACACCGCGGAGAGCGACTGACGGCGGATGAGGCCCTGCGCCGGGCTGGGCTCAGTCCGATCGTGCCGCGGGACAAGGACGGTCTAGCGCTGGTCTCGGCCAATGCGGCGAGCATCGGCCTTGGCGCCTTATTGGTGATCGAGGCGGAGCGTGTGCTGGAACGGCAACTGGCGGCGCTGGCGTTGTCTTGCGAAGGCTACCGCGCCAGCCTCGCGCCGTTTCAGCCCCGGGCCGCTGGTCTGCGTCCGGCGCCTGGGCAGGTCGAGGCGGCGGCCGATTTGCTCGGATTGCTGGCGGGCAGCGACTTGAACGACCCGTCGCACGCACGGCGCTTGCAGGACCCGTTGAGTTTCCGCTGTTCGACCATCGTCCTCGGCGCCGCCCGGCACGCCTGGGCGTATGCCCGCGAAGTGCTGGAAATCGAGCTGGCCAGCGGCGCGGACAATCCGGCGCTGGTGGACGAAACCCGGCAGGTGCTGGTGACCGCCAACTTCGACAGCACGCACCTGGCCTTGGCCTTCGAAGGGCTGGGACTGGCGTTAAGCCGGGTGGCGGTGGCGAGTGCCGAGCGCATGGCCAAGCTGTTGTCGCCGTCGTCCAGTGAACTGCCGCGTTCGCTCAGCCCGCGTCCGGGGCGCGTCGGGCTGGCGGCGTTGCAGCGCACGGCGGCGGCATTGGTGGCGGAGATCAGCCATCTGGCCAACCCGATTCCGGCCATCAGCGTGCCGGTGGCTGACCGCGTGGAGGATTATGCCGGGCAGGCGCTGGCGGTAATCGAAAAGACCCGCGCGCTGCTGCAACGGCTGGAATGGCTGACCCGCATCGAAGCGGTGATTGCGGCGCAGGCGGTGGACCTGCGCGGCGAGATTCGTTTGGCCGAAGGCGTGCGCCGGGTGTACGAACAGGTCCGCTGTCGGGTGCCGTTCGTCGATGAAGACCGGGCGGTGGAGGTGGCAGGCGACGAATGGTGGTCGCCCGATTAATGCCGGGTGGCGCTGGTGCCCCAGCGACTGTCACGTCGTCCGTGACGTGCACCTTCTTCGGTCATGGCCGCGAGGATGTCCATGGCGCTGTGGCCCTGCTCGATGGCGATGCCGAAACGTACGCTGTCGATCAGTCGATCCAGGCGCTGCGGGTCGTTGCGCTGGGCCGGGCTGATCAGGCGTTTGGCGACCACTCCGCCGGTTTCGTTGGACAGCGTCAGCATGATGCTGCCGTCCAGCCGCTCGATACTCAGGTTGACCCGGTACTGCGCCGAAAAGGCGGCGCTGATCTGCTGAAAGGGATTGTGCATGGTGCTCACCTGACAAATGACGTGCATCGATTGACTGGCCTCAAGGCGGGTAGTTCAGATCAGGTTGCAAGGGGCGGGCCGGACGGTGGGGTGCCGGTGCATAAAAAAAAGCCCCGGGCCGCAAGGCCAGGGGCTTTCTCTACCGTCCGCGTTACCGCGCGATTATCAGCTCAGGCGAGCCTGTTCGTTTTCCAGGAATTCTTCCTGCAGCAGCCCATCGGCATCATTGGCACTGCTTTCCTGCTGGGTGACTGCGCGTTTGCTGCGCTGCTTGCCGTAATGGTGTTCCAGCGCGTGGTTCAATTTGTCTGCGGCGCCCGCGACAGCCTTCTCCAGCGATTCGGCTTTGTGGGACACGGAAATCGGTTGATGGCCTTTTGGGCGTGCCTCCATCTGGCAGCGTTTGTCATGCGGGCCGGGCTTGTCGCCGTTTTCATCGCGCATGTGGACTTCAATTCGGGTGAGGTCCTCTTCGTAACGTTCGAGCGTGCTTTCCACCGTGCTGCGAACCCACTCGTTCAGCCGGATATTGCCTTGAATATGGTTGTCGCTGTAGACCTGGATTTGCATGGTTCCAATCCTTATTCAGCTAGCTCGCAAGAGACTGACCAGGAGCTTTGCGCTCTGTGGGAATCATTGCCTCTTGACTACAAGGTCAGGCACTTGGACGAACATTTCAACCCCCTAAAAAATAAAAATATTTTGTTTCAAGTGGGTCGGGGAATAGGGTTAGGATCCGGTAGATAAGTTGCATGAGGGCATTTCACTCTTGCCCAGGAAGGGCCGCAACGCGGCCCCCAGGGGCTTCAGAACGCCACGGACGTTTGCAGGTAAACCGTGCGCGGCTCACCCACATACTTGCCCTTGTTGTTGTCGTCGAACGAGCGCGTGAAGTACTCACGATTGAAGATGTTCTTCACGCCCACCGCCACGTTCAGGTTCGACAGTTGCGGACCGAAGTCGTACGCCGCGCGGCTGCTGAACAGCATGTAGCCGGGGATGCGTCCGGTGCTGCCGTCGGCGCTTTCTGCCGTGGTGTTGGCGTTGTCGGCAAACTGGCTGCTCTGCCAGGTGCTGTCCAGGTTCAGCTTCCACGCACCTTCGCTGTAACCCACGCCCAACGTGCCCTTGTGCCGCGACGAGAACGGCACGCGGTTGCCCTTGTTGGCGCCGTCTTCGCGGATGGTGGCGTCGACGAACGCATAGCTGGCGTACACATCGAAACCGGCCAGCGCCGGGGTCAGCCCGTCGAGCGCATATTTCACGCTGGTTTCCAGACCCTGGTGACGGGTTTCGCCGCGGGCGATGACGCTGTCGTTGGTCTGGTTGCTCTCGTACTGATTGTCGAAGTTGATGAGGAACAGGCCGGCTTCTGCCTGCAAGTTGCCGTTATCGTAGCGCGTGCCGACTTCCCAGGTGCGCGCCTTCTCCGGCTTCACTTCACCCTGGTTCACGCGGTTCGGCATCTGGCTGTACTGCACGCTGCCGAACGAGCCTTCGGTGTTGGCGTAGAGGTTCCAGCTTTCACTCAGGTGATACATCACGTTCAGCGCTGGCAGGGCGGTGTTGTAGCTACCCTGGTAGTCCTTGCCGGTGAGGTTGTTGTTCTGCCGCGAATCGATCATCTCGTAGCGGATGCCCGGGGTGATGGTCCACTGGCCGATGTCGATGCGGTCATCGAGGAACAGCGCATGGGCTTCGGTGGCGCCGCGGGTGTCGCGGTCGTTGAGGCTGGCAGTGGACGGCAGGCGATTGGCGCTCACCGCTTCCATGAAGCGCAGTTCGTGGCCGGCCTCGTTGACGTAGCGGTAGCCGAGGCCGACTTCGTGGTGGCTGTCACCGAGTGCGAAGCCTTGGGTGAAGCGGGTCTCGATGCCGCGCACCCAGTACTCGCGCGGCGACAGCGAGATCGAGTTGCCCTGGCGCAGGTAGCCGCTGCGCAGGGTCTTGGTGAAGAAGCTGTTGACGCTGAACTGGCGCTCGCCTTCCTTGTAGTCGTAGCCGGCGTTGAACATGGTGCGACGGCCCCAGAACTCGTCCTGCAGGCGGGTCGACTGGTACGGATCGGCGTCGTACGCGGCCGTGCTCAGGCCGCCTGGCATCTGCGCCTCGCCCTCGTAGTACTGGGCCATGGCGTGCAGGCTGTTGGCGTCGTCGATCTGGAATTTGCCTTTGAGGATCAGGTCGTCGATCTGCGTGTCGCTGTGCTCGCGCCAGTCGCCGCCACGGGTGCCGGAGTAGAGCAGGGCGCCGCCGAGGCCGTTGTCGGCGGTGCCGCCGGCGAGCAGGTTGGCGCTGCTCTTGAAGCCGTCGTGGCTGGACGACGGGCTGGTCTGGGTCTGCAGGCCGGCCTTGACGGTCGGTTCGTCCGGGATCGCCCGGGTCACGAAGTTGACGATGCCGCCGACGTTCTGCGGCCCGTAGCGCACCGCGCCGCCGCCGCGCACCACATCCACCGCGTCCATGTTGCCCATGCTGATCGGGGCGAAGGACAGTTGCGGCTGGCCATACGGAGCGAAGGGCACCGGAATGCCGTCCATCAGCACCGTGGAGCGCGAGGCCAGGCGCGGGTTGAGGCCGCGGATGCCGAAGTTCAGTGCCATGTCGTGGCTGCCGGTGCCGTTGTTTTCCGGCGCGTTGACCCCCGGGATACGGTTGAGCACTTCCCGCGCGCTGCTGGCGCCGGTGCGTTCGAATTCTTCGCGGCGGATCACGTCACGGGCACCGGCGTGCTCGAAGACGTTGTCCTGCGCCGCGTCGCCGAGCCAGTCGCCCACCACGCTGGAAGCGCCCAGCTCGACCGGCGCACTGGCGGCGCTGCTCGCCGGTTGCAGGCTGAAGGCGTTGTCGCCCTCGGCGCGGGCGTACAGGCCGGTGCCGTGGAGCAGCGCGGCGAGGGCTTGCTCTGCCGTGAAGTTGCCGCTCAGGCCTTGGCTTTGCAGGCCCTGGGTGACTTCCGAACCGAAGGAAATCAGCACGCCGCTTTCCCGGCCGAACTGGTTCAGGGCGTTTTCCAGCGGCATCGGCGCGATCTGGTAAGTGCGCGCCGGGGTATCGGCGGCCTGGGTCGGGGCGATGGCGCTGAAGGTCAGCAGCAGGGCGAGAGCAAGCGGGCTTGGGCGCAAGGGCATTTTGGGATCCTTGAGAAGTCAGGAGCGGAAGGGTTCTGTCTTCTCTGTCACGCGAGGTGGGAAAAACGGCTCACGGGTTTTGAAAATAATTCACAGCGCAGTGGATTGGTGGTTTGAAAACCCCCATCAGGCGCGGCCTTCCACCGTCACCCAATACCGCGTAAACCGCTTCACCCGCACCGGCAACGCCACTTCCAGCAGATCAAGAATCCGCTCGCTGTCCGCCAGTGGATAACTCCCCGACACCAGCAACCCCGCGACCTTCGGATCGCAATTGAGCTGCCCGCGACGGTAGCGGCCCAGTTCGTCGAGGAATTCGCCCAGCGGCATGTGCGCGGCCACCAGCATGCCGTCGACCCAGGCGCCGCTGTTGGCGTCCAAGGCGCGTCTGGCGCTCCAGCCGCTGGCGTCGAAGCGGGCCTGGCGGCCGCTTTCCAGCAAGGCACCATCGAGGCCGGCGCTGCCCTGGAACACCGCCACGCTGCTGTGCCGCGACCACTGGCGAACGTTGAAACGCCCGGCGGAAAGGTCCAGCAGGCCGTCGTCCGTCTGAACCCGCAACGGGCGACTGTCATTGGTCACGGTGAGCAGCAACTCGCCTTCGAGCAGGTGAATCAGGCGCTGCTCGGCGTCGAAGCGCACATCGGCGGCGCTGGCGGTGTTCAGGTGCAGTTGGCTGCCGTCGTCCAGGCGCAGTTGCCGGCGCTGGCCCAGCGGGCTGCGGTAGTCGGCCAGCAGCGGCGTCAGGTTGTGGTTGGCCTGCAGGCCGAACCCGACGGCGCTGCCGGCGCCCAGCAACAACAGCATTTTCAGCGCACGACGGCGGCCGGCCGAGGCGGGCGCCTGCAAGGTGGCATGGGCCAGCGGCGAGGACAGCCCGCCCAGGCGCTGGTTGACCCGCTGGATATGCGCCCAGGCCCGGCGGTGTTCTTCGCTGGCCTGCAACCAGCGCTCCATGGCCAGTTGCTGACGGTGATCCAGCGTGCCGCCCTGAAGTTCGATCAGCCAGTGCACGGCCTGCTCGGCCACTTGATGGGAAAACGCGGGATTCGGTGTGTTCACAGGGCGAAGTAGCAGCGCAGGGCGGCCTTGTTCAGGTGGCGTTTGACCGTCGCCAGGGAAATACCCAGTTGCGCGGCGATTTCGTTGTAGGTCAGGCCGTCGACCTGGGCCAGCAGGAAGGCACGCTTGACCTGCGCCGGCAGGCCGTCGAGCAGGCGGTCCAGTTCGAGCAGGGTATCGAAGATGATCGCCCGGTGCTCTTCCGAAGGCGCAACGTCCTCGGGTAGCTGCGCCAGTGCTTGCAGGTAGGCGCGTTCCAGTTCCTGGCGGCGGTAGTGGTTGAACAACACGCGCTTGGCCACGGTGGTGAGGAACGCCCGCGGCTCGTTCGGCGCCGGCGCTTCGCGGGCCTGGAGCAGGCGCATGAAGGTGTCCTGCGCCAGGTCGGCGGCGCTGTCCGGGCAGCCGAGACGGCGCCGCAACCAGCCGGTCAGCCAGTGGTGGTGATCGTGGTAAAGACCTTCGACCGATGAGGACAGGGCGGTAGGAGCACTGGGCACCGTGGACACTCCGGCGCCAGGATGCGCAACAGAATAAGAATTGTTCGCATTGTATGAGTGAAAGCCGGAATTCGGCAATCGGACGTTGACTGGCGGTCTGTGGGAATCATTCGGTCAGACAACTTTGCGCGTGAGAATCCTTATCATTTATATTGGCGGCCTTTTCCGCCCTGGAATCTCCCTGATGAAAAGCAAAGCCGCCGGGCTGCCCTTGAGTTACCGCATGGCCGTGGCGTCCCGCTGCCTCGCGGCGCTGCTCGGCGGCTACCTTTTGGCGGCGATGGCCAGCGTCTGCTTCAGCCTGCTGCTGCCGATTCCCCGGGCCGAAGCGGTGCTCAGCGGCATGATGCTGTCGTTCCTGTTCTACCTGGGGGCGTTCATCTGGGTCTTTGCTGCGCGCAGCGCGTGGCTGGCCTGGTTTGGCGTGTTGGCGCCAAGCGCGCTGCTGGGGGTGATCAACGGACTGACGTGGTGGGTGACCAACGCATGAAAGAGGGCTTTCGCCAGGCCATGGCCTGGCTGCACACCTGGGCCGGACTGATTTTCGGCTGGCTGCTGTTCGCGATTTTCCTGACCGGCACGATGTCTTATTTCAAGTCCGAGATCACCCACTGGAGCCAGCCGGAAATCCCGGTGCGCCCGCTCGATGGCGCCGCCAGCCTGGCGATGGCCCAGGATTACCTGCAACGCAACGCCGCTGATGCCGGCAGTTGGTTCATCCAGTTGCCGAACGCCCGCGAGCCGGCGCTCACCGTGGGCTGGCGCGTGCCCGGCGCCGGGCGGCGCGATTTCACCGAAAAGACCCTTGATCCTGCCAGCGGCGCCGAAATCACCCCGTGTGACAGCCTGGGCGGCCAGTTCTTCTACCGCTTCCATTTCCAGTTGGAAATGCCGTACCCGTGGGGCCGCTGGCTGTCCACCTTCGCCGCGCTGATGATGCTGGTGGGGCTGGTGACCGGGATCATCACCCACAAGAAAATCTTCAAGGAGTTCTTCACCTTCCGCCCCGGCAAGGGCCAGCGTTCCTGGCTCGACGGGCATAACGCGATCGGCGTGCTGGTGCTGCCGTTCCACCTGATGATCAGCTACAGCAGCCTGGTGATCTTCATGTCCATGGTCATGCCGGCGAGCATCCTCGCCAGCTACGGCAACGACACCCGGGCGTTCTTCAACGAGGTGTTCGGGCCTCAGCGCAATGTCGAACGGGCCAATCAGCCGGCACCGTTGCAGTCGCTGCCGGCGCTGTACCACAAGGTCGGCGAGGCCGCGCCGGGCACCCACATCGGCTGGGTCGAGGTGCAGCAGCCGGGGGATCGCAATGCCCAGGTGCGCTTCATTCCTGAAACGGGTCAACGGATTGTCCGCCAGCGTGGCGCCGGCTGGGTGTTCGATGGCGCCGACGGCTCCCTGACCTACAGCCAGATGCCCGAGCCGGCGCCGGTGTTGATCGCCGGCGGTTTCTACGGCCTGCACATGGGCGAGTTCGCCGGGCCGCTGCTGCGCTGGCTGTACTTCTTCTTCGGCCTGGCCGGCACCGCGGTGATCGGCACCGGGCTGGTGATGTGGCTGGGCAAGCGCCAGCTCAAGCACGCGAAGAGCGGCACCCAGCCGTTCGAACTGCGGCTGGTGGAAGTGCTGAACATCGCCAGTATGAGCGGGCTGATCCTCGGGATTGCTGGGTTCTTCTGGGCCAACCGCCTGTTGCCGGTGGGGCTGGAAGGACGCTCCGGCTGGGAGGTCAACGCGTTCTTCGGTGTCTGGCTGCTGGGCTTGCTGCATGCGCTGCTGCGTCCCGGACGCAAAGCCTGGGGCGAACAACTGGCGCTGGCGGCGCTGGTCTGGGGCGCGTTGCCGCTGCTCAACGGCCTGACCACCGACGCCGGCCTCAATCACTCGCTTGCCGCCGGCGACTGGGGCATGGCCGGCTTCGACCTGACGGCCCTGGGTTGCGGCCTGTTCTTCGCCTGGACTGCCAGCAAGATGCTGCGCCCGCCGGTGCAGGCGCCAAAGCGCGCGCCGAAAGCGGCGAAGGCCGCGCCGGTGGCCGTCCGTGAAGCGGGGGTGAACTGATGCTGGCCATTGCGCTGTTTGCCTTCGCCGGTTCCGCCGCCTTGTGCCTGGCCATGGAAAAGCACTTCAGCGACCTGCTCGGACGCAAGCCAACCCCGCGCCAGCTCAAGGGGCTGCGTGTCGCCGGCTGGCTGTTGATGGCCTTGGCCCTGGCCGCCGCGGTGCATCACAGCGGCTGGGCCATGGGCCTGGTCGAATTGTCCGGCGCGCTGATGGCCGGCCTGTGCCTGTGGGTGTTCGCCTTGCCGTACCGGCCGCGCTGGTTGCTGGGGCTGGCGGCGGTGAGCCTGCTGCTGGCGCCGTTTTCCGCATTGGGGCTGATCTGAGCCGATGAGCGAACCCCTCGACCCGCCGCCCGCCGACGCCCCGGCCCGTGCCCGCTTTCTCCAGGTGTTCCTGGCCCAGCGTGCGCGCATGGAAAGCCTGGTCAGCCGGCGGGTCGGTTGCCGGGCCACGGCGGCCGATCTGGTGCAGGAGCTGTTCCTGCGCTTCTGGCGTCGGCCCCAGGTCGAGGTCGAGTCGCTGGACAGCTACCTGATGCGCTGCGCCGGCAATATCGCCATCGACCACCTGCGCAGCGAAGGCGCTCGCGAGCGGATCAACGACAACCTGCCCGAGCCGATTCAACAGGCGCTGGAAAGCGAGCCCCAGGCCGCGCTGGAAGCCGACAGCGACCTGCGCCGGATCGAAGCGGCGCTGCGCGAATTGCCCGAGCGCACCCGGCACATCTTCTTGCTCAACCGCATCCACGGGCGCACTTATGGCGAGATCGCCAAGGTCATGCAGGTGTCCCAAAGCGCGGTGGAAAAACATATGATGCGGGCCCTCGAGGCCTGCAAGGCGAGTGTCGCCGCAGAGCCCGAGCTGCCCCGCAAGCCTGGAACCGCGCCGCGATGAACGCTTCAGCCACGTCCCAACAACAGCAGATGGCCCTCGACTGGCTGACCCGCATCAACGGGCAGCCGGCGCTGGCCGAAGGCGCGGCCTTCAAGCGCTGGCTGCTGGCCGATCCGGCGCATGCGCGGGCGTATCGCGAGGCCCTGGTGCTGTGGCAGCGCAGCGCGGAACCGGCAGAGCGGCTGGCGCGGGAAGAAGACGCCGCGTTGCAGGCGTACCTGCGGGCCATGGATCAACCGGCCGCGGCATCCTGGTCGCGTCGCGGTCGACGCGTCGGCGGCCTGGCCGTGGCGGCGGCGGTGGTGCTGATGGTCAGCGTCGGCGCCGGCTGGCATCCCGGCGACTGGCTGCGCGACCTCGGCGCGGACTACGTGGCCGAGGTCGGCCAACTCCGTGAGGTGACCCTGGCCGACAACTCGCAGCTCGTGCTGGATGCCGACACCGCCATCAGCGTCGATTTCAGCCACGGCCAGCGCCGTATCGAACTGCACCGCGGCGCGGTGTTCTTCCAGGTCAGCCACACCGGCGAGCCGTTTATCGTCGAGGCCGAGGGCGGCCGCACCGAGGTGCTGGGCACGCGCTTCGAAGTGCGTCGGCAGCAGGCGGGCGCGGAGGTCACGGTGCTCTCCGGCCGGGTCGGCGTCACTGCCGCCGAAGGCCAGCCGCAGCAGGTGCTCGGCGCCGGCCAGCAAGTGGATTATCGCGATGGCAGCGCCGGCAGCGTCCATGGTGTCGACAGCGAAAGCCGCCTGGCCTGGCGCCAGGGCTGGCTGAATTATTACCAGGCGCCGCTGAGCCAGGTGGTGGACGACCTCGCCCGCTATTACCCCGGACGCATTGTCCTGCTCGGCGATGAACTGGCGGCGCGCAAGGTCAGCGGCAGCTTCCCCAGCAATGACCCGCTGGCGGCCCTCGATGCCCTCGGCGCGGTGGCCGGATTCCAGCGCCACACCCTGCTCGGGCGGGTCACGTTGCTGCGCTGAAAAAATATTTTCAGTTTCAGGTGAGGTATCCCGCGACGGCGTCCGTGTAGTGAGTGGAAGTGCGATTGATTCGCATATATGAAGGCTTCTCTCACAGGTTCATCGGCATGAAGGCAAGATCGGCGGTGGTTCACAGCATTTCTATCGGTGTGGCGGCGGGGTTGATGGCCGCTTGCGCGGTTCCGGCGTTCGCCGCCGAGCAGGTCGAGCAGGTCTACGCGTTCGACCAGCCGGGCAAGCCGTTGCCCCAGGCCCTCAGCGATTTCAGCCGGGTCACCGGGCTGAGCGTGGTCTACACCGTCGATCTGCCGAACCTGCAAGCGCCGGCCCTCAATGGCCGGCTCAGCGCCGAGCAGGCCCTGCAACGCCTGCTGGCGAACTCGGGCTACGGCTACCGGCGGATCAACGCCCACACCCTGACTCTCGAACCGCTGGCCCGCGATGCCGGCGCCCTGAACCTGGACGCCACCACCGTGTCCTCGCAGCGTGACGGCGTCGGCAGCTATCGCCAGCCGGAGACCAGTTCGATCATGCGCGGCTCGGCCTCGAGCATGGAAATCCCCCATGCCATCAACGTCGTGCCGGAACAGGTGCTCAAGGACCAGACCCCGCGCAACCTCGACGACGCGCTCTACAACGTCAGCGGCATCACCCAGGGCAACAACTTCGGCGGCACCTCCGACACCGTGATGAAGCGCGGCTTCGGCGACAACCGCGACGGATCGATCATGCGCGACGGCATGCCCATCGTGCAGGGGCGCAGCCTCAATGCCACCACCGAGCGGGTCGAAGTGCTCAAGGGCCCGGCCTCGCTGCTGTACGGCATCCAGGACCCGGGCGGGGTGATCAACGTGGTCAGCAAGCGCCCGCAACTGCAACGCTACAACGCCATCAACCTGCGCGGCTCGACCTACGGCGAAGGCAAGAACGGCAGCGGCGGCGGCCTCGACAGCACCGGCGCGCTGGGCGACAGCGGGCTGGCCTACCGGATGGTGCTGGACCACGAAGACGAAGATTACTGGCGCAATTACGGTGTCCACCGCGAATCGCTGGTGGCGCCATCGCTGGCCTGGTACGGCGAAAACACCCAGGTGCAACTGGCCTACGAGCACCGCGAATTCCTCTACCCGTTCGACCGCGGCACCGCGATCGACCCGCGCACCAACCGCGCGCTGAACATTCCTCGCGAGCGTCGCCTGGACGAACCGTTCAACGACATGGAAGGCCGCTCGGACCTGTACCGGCTGGAAATCGACCACCAGTTTTCCGATGACTGGAAAGCCCACTTCGGCTACAGCTTCAACCGCGAAACCTACGATGCCAGCCAGGTCCGCGTCACGGCGGTGAACCCGGTCGCCGGCACCCTGACCCGCAGCATCGACGGCACCCGCGGCTCCCTGAGCACCGACCGCTTCGCCACCCTCAGTTTCGACGGCAAGGTGCAGATCGCCGGCTTGCAGAACGACCTGCTGTTCGGCGTCGACAGCGAGTACCGCAAGATCTACCGCTCCGACCTGATCCGCCAGACCAGCCGCAGCACCTTCAGCTACCTCAACCCGGTGTATGGCCGCGAAGTCGAAGGCACCACCGTCAGGGCCAGCGACAGCGCGCAGACCGACAAACTGCGCAACGACTCGATCTTCTTCCAGGACTCCCTGCACCTGGACGAGCACTGGATCCTGGTGGCGGGCGCGCGTTGGCAGACCTACGACCAGCTCGCCGGTCGCGGCCGCCCGTTCAAGGCCAACACCAACAACAGCGATCAGGCCTGGACGCCGCATGCCGGCGTGGTCTATCGCGTCGACGACACCCTGTCGTTCTACGGCAGCTACAGCGAGTCGTTCAAACCCAACGCCAGCATCGCTCCGCTGACCGGCGGCCTGGTGCTGGACTCGGCGATCGCGCCGGAAGAGGGCAAGTCCTGGGAACTGGGCGCCAAGCTCGACCTGCCGGATTCCCTCAGCGCCACCGTGGCGCTGTTCGACATCACCAAGCAGAACGTGCTGGTTTCCAACTTCGATGCCACTACCGGCGACACCGTCTACAGCAACGCCGGCGAAGTGCGTTCCCGTGGGCTGGAAGTGGATGTCAGCGGCCAGTTGAGCGAGCGCTGGAGCCTGATCGGCAGCTACGCCTTCACCGATGCCGAAGTGACCAAGGACCCGGACTTCAAGGGCAACCGCCTGCAGAACGTGGCGAAGCACAGCGGCTCGTTGTCGGCGGTGTATGACGTCGGCAGCGTGTTTGGCGGCGACCGCCTGCGGCTGGGCGCGGGCGCGCGGTATGTGGGTGAGCGGGCGGGCAACCCGGTGAATGACTTCGACCTGCCGTCCTACACCGTGGCGGACGCGTTCGCCAGCTACGAGACCAAGCTGGATGAGCACAAAGTGCGCTTTCAGTTGAACGTGAAGAACCTGTTCGACAAGACCTACTACAGCTCGGCGGTGAACCGCTTCTTTGTGGCGGTGGGGGATGCGCGGCAGGTGAGTGTGTCGAGCACGCTGGAGTTCTGATCCTTCGGTGAATTTGATGGCCCTATCGCTGCGGTTCGGCGTGCCGACAAGCCAGCGATGAGGCCATCAGCTCAACCGCAACGCCAACCGGTAAGCCCCCGGCGTCGCCCCCACCGCTTGCCGGAACCGGTTGCTGAAATGGCTGGCACTGGCAAACCCGCACGCCAGCGCCACTTCAACCAGTGGCAGATCCCCGCAAGCCAGCAACTGCCGTGCCTTGGCCAGGCGCCGGGCCAGCAGGTACTGGTGCGGCGGCAGGCCGAAGCTCTCGCGGAACATCCGCGCAAAATGGTATTCGGACAGGTTGCACAGCGCCGCCAGTTCGCTCAGGCCAATGGACTGTTCCAGGTGGCTATCGATGTAATCCACCAGTTGCCGGCGCTGGTGCGCGGCCAGCCCGCCCTTGCGCTTGAGTCCTTCACGCAACCCGACCTCGCTGAGAATCGCGTGGCTGAGAATCTCGTGGGCCAGGCTGCTGGTCAGCAGACGTTCGCCGGGTTCTTCCCAGTTCAGGGTGATCAGTTGGTGAAAGCGCCGCGCCTGCTCCGGGTCTTCGATGAAGTCCGCCTCGCGCAGTTGCAGTTCGCGCGGTTCGCGGTCGAGCAGGGTCACGCAGCCGAGGGCGAACTGTTCTTCGCTGATGTACAGGTGGGCCAGGCGGATATTGCCGTTGACCACCCAGTTCGAGACGCAGCCGGCGGGCATGATGCACAGCTTGTCCGGCGCGCCTTTGGTGCCCGGCCGTTCGCGGCGGAAGGTGCCGGTGCCGTCGGCGATATAGCACGACAGCGTGTGGTGGCTCGGCGCCTCGTAGTCGCGGGCGTCATGGCGGTTGCTCCACAGGGCCGCGGCCAGGCCGTCGCCGAGCTGCGCGCTGTGTTCCAGGCGAGCGTGGGGGGACGCGTGCATGGATTTGAAAACCTGTAACTGATCGAGCGCGGTCATGATGGCTACCTCCGACGCCATCCTACGCTTGTGAGGTTGGTCTGACAGCGGCCGACCCGACAAAAGCGCAAGTTTGTGCAAGCGGCCGGGCCGAACGGCGCGGGACACTGGTGGCAACCTTGGGAGGCTTGCCATGAACCTGTCGCTGTATCTGCTCACCGTGCTCATCTGGGGCACCACCTGGATCGCCCTGAAACTGCAACTGGGCGTGGTCGCCATTCCGGTTTCCATCGTTTATCGCTTCGCCCTGGCGGCGCTGGTGCTGTTCGTCGTGCTGTTGCTGACGCGCAAGCTGCAACCGATGAACCGCCGCGGGCACCTGGTGTGCGTGGCGCAGGGGCTGTGCCTGTTCTGCGTCAACTTCATGTGTTTCCTCACCGCCAGCCAGTGGGTAACCACCGGCTTGATCGCCGTGGTGTTTTCCACCGCCACCCTGTGGAACGCGCTGAATGCGCGGTTGTTCTTTGGTCAGAAGATCGCCACCAACGTGCTGCTGGGCGGGGCGCTCGGCCTGAGCGGGCTGGGGCTGCTGTTCTGGCCGGAGTTGTCCGGGCAGGCCGCCAGCCATGAAACCCTGATGGGGTTGGGCCTGGCGCTGGCCGGCACGCTGTGTTTCTCCGCGGGGAACATGCTTTCCAGCGTGCAGCAGAAAGCCGGGCTGCGGCCGATGACCACCAATGCCTGGGGCATGGCCTATGGCGCGGGGATGCTGGCGACGTACTGCCTGGTCAGCGGGATTCCGTTTGCCATGGACTGGAGCGCGCAGTATGTCGGGTCGCTGCTGTACCTGGTGATTCCGGGGTCGGTGATCGGCTTTACCGCGTACCTGACGCTGGTCGGGCGCATGGGGCCGGAGCGGGCGGCGTATTGCACCGTGCTGTTCCCGTTGGTGGCGCTGAATGTGTCGGCGGTGGTGGAGGGGTATCAGTGGACGGCGCCGGCGTTGATGGGGCTGGTGTTGGTGATGGTGGGGAATGTGTTGGTGTTTCGCAAACCCAAGCCGAAGGTTGCTGTGGGTGGGGCTGTGTTGAGGTAAGGCGCTTCGCGAGCAAGCTCGCTCCTACAGGGGAAGGGATCGCGGTCCATTCTTCTGTAGGAGCGAGCTTGCTCGCGATGAGTGACTAGCGACTACTTCCAGACCTGCGGATTCACCAGATCCCGCGGCCGCTCGCCCAGCAGCGCCGCCCGCAGGTTGTCGATGGCGCGGTTGGCCATCGCTTCGCGGGTCTCGGCGGTTGCCGAACCGACATGGGGCAAGGTCACCGCATTGCTCAACGCGAACAGCGGCGACTCGGTCAGCGGCTCTTTCTCATACACATCCAGCCCCGCGCCGCGAATGACGCCGTTCTGCAACGCCTCCACCAACGCGGCCTCATCCACCACCGGCCCGCGGGAAATGTTGATCAGGAACGCGCTGCGCTTCATCTGCCGCAGTTGCTCGGCGCCGATCAGGTGTTTGGTCTGCGCACTGAGCGGAACCACCAAGCAGACGAAATCCGCCTCGGCCAGCAATTGCTCCAGGCTCACGTGGCGTGCGCCCAGTTCCTGCTCCAGCGCTTCTTTGCGGCTGTTGCCGGCATAGATCACCGGCATGTTGAAACCGAAACGTCCGCGGCGGGCGATGGCTGCGCCGATGTTGCCGAGGCCGACGATGCCCAGGGTCTTGCCGAACACGTCGCTGCCGAACTGCGCCGGGCCGACGGTGGCCTGCCACTGGCCGGCCTTGGTCCAGGCGTCCAGTTCGGCGGTGCGACGGGCGGCGCTCATGATCAGGGCGAAACCGAGGTCGGCGGTGCTTTCGGTCAGCACGTCCGGGGTGTTGGTCAGGGCCAGGCCGCGTTCGTTGAAGTAGGCCAGGTCGTAGTTGTCGTAGCCCACCGATACGCTGGACACCACCTCAAGCTTCGCGGCGTTTTCCAGTTGCGCGCGGCCCAGCTTGCGGCCAACGCCGATCAGGCCGTGGGCCTCGGGCAGGGCGTCGTTGAACTGGGCGGCGATGTCGCCCAGCTTCGGGTTGGGAACGATCACGTTGAAGTCTTGCTGCAGGCGTTCGACCATCGGCGCGGTAATGCGGCTGAAGGCAAGGACGGTCTTTTTCATCGGCGAAATCTCTGCGGGCGGTGGAGAATGGGTAGCACGCTATCATTCCCCGCCGCCGCTGTGCAGCAAGATTTCAGTTCGCCACGCGCAGCTCGTGGGTCTTCAGGTCGGCCTCGTGGGCGGCGAGGATTTCCGGCAGGGAGTTGCGCAGGTACTCGACCCAGGTCTTGATCTTGGCATCGAGGTACTGCCGCGACGGGTAGATCGCGTACAGGTTCAGCTCCTGCAGGCGGTACTCGGGCATCACCCGCACCAGGCTGCCGTCGCGCAGGCCGTCGATCGCCGAGTAGATCGGCAGCACGCCGACACCCATGCCGCTGCGGATCGCCGCTTTCATCGCGTCGGCGGAGTTCACCTGGAACGGCGCCTGGGTGATGTTCACCACTTCCTGGCCTTCCGGGCCGTCGAACAACCATTTCTCCAGCGGAATCACCGGGCTGACCATGCGCAGGCAAGCGTGCTTGAGCAGGTCCGACGGTTTCTGCGCGATGCCGTGCTGGGCCACGTAATCAGGCGAGGCGCAGACGATGCTGTAGGTGATGCCCAGGCGCTGCGAGACGAAGCCGGAGTCCGGCAGTTCGCTGGCCAGCACGATGGACACGTCATAGCCCTCGTCCAGCAGGTCCGGCACGCGGTTGGCCATGGTCAGGTCGAAAGTGACGTCCGGGTGGGTCTGGCGGTAGCGGGCGATGGCGTCGATGACGAAATGCTGGCCGACGCCGGTCATCGAATGCACTTTCAGTTGCCCGGCGGGGCGGGCATGGGCGTCGCTGGCCTCGGCCTCGGCTTCCTCGACATAGGTGAGGATCTGCTCGCAGCGCATCAGGTAGCGCTTGCCGGCTTCGGTCAAGGCGATGCGCCGGGTGGTGCGGTTGAGCAGGCGGGTTTGCAGGTGCGCTTCAAGATTGGAAACCGCCCGCGAGACGTTCGCGGTGGTTGTATCCAGTTGCACGGCCGCGGCGGTGAAGCTGCCGACTTGCGCGACGCAACTGAAAGCACGCATGTTTTGCAGGGTGTCCATGGGGCGCTCTCAAAGAAGACGACAGAATTGTGACATGAAGTAACTAAACCAGTCTTCCGACTAAAGCCGGATTATCGCCAATTCGGTAACAAAGATTCGCAGGAAAGCACGCTTATCGCCACTGCGGCGGCCCCCTAGAATTGCCCGGCCTCATCCACCTCTACGTCGGGAACTCGCCGCTGTGCCGCGTCGCATCATCAGAGCGCTGAATGCGCTCAGTGTCTGTGCCTTTAGCTTGACCTTGAGCGGCTGTATCGGAACCTGGGGCATTGCCCCGCAAAGCAAGACGCTGCAAGCCAATACCCTGACCCCCGACGCGGCGATCACCGAAGCTGCGCGCGATGCCCATTGGCCCGACCAGCAATGGTGGCGCGCCTATGGCGATCCGCAACTGGACCGCTGGATCACCCTGGCGATGAACGGCAGCCCGACCATCGCCATGGCCGCGGCGCGGGTGCGCGAGGCCAAGGCCATGGCCGGGGTGGTCGAGTCGGCGGAAAAACTCCAGGTCAACGGCGACGCCAGCCTGAAACGCCACAACTGGCCGGAAGACCAGTTCTATGGCCCGGGCGCGCTGTCCGGCGCCAACACCTGGGACAACAACGCCGCCCTCGGTTTCAGCTACGCCCTCGACCTTTGGGGACGCGAGCGCAATGCCAGCGAGCAGGCCGTGGACATGGCGCACATGAGCGTGGCCCAGGCCCGTCAGGCCCAGCTCGAACTGCAGAACAACGTGGTGCGGGTTTACATCCAGCTTTCCCTGCACTTTGCCCAGCGCGATGTGATCAAGGCCGAACTGGCCCAGCAGGAACAGATCCTGGCCCTGGCCGAGCGGCGCCTGGCCGGCGGCATCGGCACGCATTTCGAAGTCAGCCAGGCGCAGACGCCGCTGCCGGAAACCCACCGCCAGCTCGACGCCCTCAATGAAGAAATCGCCCTGGCCCGCAACCAGTTGGCGGCCCTGGCCGGCAAGGGACCGGGGGAGGGCGCGCAATTGCAACGTCCGCAACTTTCCCTCGCTGCGCCGCTGAAACTGCCGTCGGCATTGCCGGCGGAACTGGTTGGCCAGCGTCCCGACGTGGTCGCCAGCCGTTGGCAGGTCGCGGCCCAGGCCCGTGGCATCGACGTTGCCCATGCCGGTTTCTTTCCCAATGTCGACCTGATCGGCGGCCTCGGCTTTATGGCCACCGGCGGCGGCCCGCTGGAATTCCTCACCGGACGCAAATTCAACTACAACGTCGGCCCGGCCATCAGCCTGCCGATCTTCGATGGCGGTCGCCTGCGCTCGCAGCTCGGCGTGGCCTCGGCCGGCTATGACATCGCCGTGGCGCGCTACAACCAGACCGTGGTGGAAGCGCTCAGGGGGATTTCCGACCAGCTCATTCGCCGCGAGTCGATGAAGGAGCAGGCGCACTTCGCCGGCGAATCCGTGGCCTCGGCGCAGAAGACCTACGACATCGCCATGATCGCCTTCCAGCGCGGCCTGACCGATTACCTCAATGTGCTCAACGCACAGACCTTGCTGTTCAAACAGCAGATGATCCAGCAGCAGGTCCAGGCCGCGCGCCTGAGCGCACATGCCGGGCTGGTCACGGCGCTGGGCGGCGGCCTGGGCGCCGGCGCTGATGTGCCCGAGCCCGGCAAACAGGACGCGCCCCCGACACCCCGCACCCTGGCGATCTTCGACAAAGCCGACCACGCAGAATGAACGCCCTGACCCTGCCGTTCCGTTGGCTGGCCTCGCTTGAGTGGCGCCGCGGATTCTTCCACTGGGCGCGCACCGACGGCGTGACCTGGGTGTACATCTTCAAGGTGCTGGTCGCCGCGTTCGCCACCCTCTGGCTGGCGATGCGCCTGGAACTGCCGCAGCCGCGCACGGCGATGATCACCGTGTTCATCGTCATGCAGCCGCAGAGCGGGCACGTGTTCGCCAAGAGCTTCTACCGGGTGCTCGGCACCCTCGCCGGCTCGGCGATGATGGTGGCGCTGATCGCGATCTTTCCGCAGAACACCGAGCTGTTTCTGCCCAGCCTGGCGCTGTGGGTCGGCCTCTGCTCGGCGGGCGCGATGCGCTACCGCACCTTCCGCGCCTACGGCTTCGTCCTGGCCGGCTACACCGCGGCGATGATCGGCCTGCCGATCCTCGACCAGCCGCAACAAGCCTTCATGGCGGCGGTCTGGCGGGTACTGGAAATCGGCCTGGGGATCTTCATCTCGACCCTGGTCAGCGCCGCGATCCTGCCGCAATCGGCCAGTGCCGCGATGCGCAACGCCTTGTATCAGCGCTTTGGCGTGTTCGCCGGGGTGGTGGTGGAAGGGCTGCGCGGCGACAGCCAGCGCGATCGCCTGGAAAGCAGCAACGTGCGCTTCATCGCCGAGGCCGTGGGCCTCGAAAGCCTGCGCAGCGTGACCACCTTCGAAGACCCGCACATGCGCCGGCGCAGTGGCCGGCTGGTGCGCATGAACAGCGAGTTCATGGCCATCACCACGCGCTACAACGCCCTGCACCAGTTGCTCGAACGCCTGCGTCTGCGTGGACCGTTGCAGATCGTCAGCGCCATCGAACCGGGCCTGAAGACCCTCATCGAGCTACTTGATCCCTATGTCGGCCGCGCCCTGACCGATGCCGATGCCCTGCGCCTGACGCTCGAACTGGCCGCGTACAAGGAAGGCCTGCCGGCCCAGGTGCGCAGCTTGCGCGCGGCCTTCGAAGAAACCGGGCCGAGCGAAACCGAACTGCTGGATTTCCACACCGCCTACGAGCTGCTTTATCGCTTCGTCGACGACATGCACAGCTACGCCGAGACCCACGCTTCGCTGGCCGCGCACAACCACGAACGCGAGCAATGGGACGAGCCCTATGTGGCGCAGACCAACTGGCTGGTGTCGGCCGCCGCCGGGGTGCGCGCGGCGGCGGTGCTGTTGCTGCTGGGCAGCTATTGGCTGCTCAGCAACTGGCCCAGCGGCGGCATGATGACCCTGATCGCGACCGTCACCGTGGGCCTCTCGGCGGCGTCGCCGAACCCCAAGCGCATGTCGTTCCAGATGGCGTGCGGCACGCTGTTCGGCGCCTTCGTCGGCTTCTTCGAAACCTTCTTCGTGTTTCCCTGGATCGACGGTTTCCCGCTGCTGTGCATGGTGCTGGCGCCGGTCTTCGTGCTCGGTGCATTCCTCGCCTCGCGCCCGGCCTACGCGGGCTACGGCATCGGCCTGCTGGTGTTCTTCGCCATCGGTTCGGTGCCGAACAACCTGACGGTGTACAACCCCTACACCTACATCAACGATTACATCGGCATGATCATCGGCATGCTGGTCTGCGCGGCGGCGGGCGCGATCATCCTGCCGCCCAACAGCCGCTGGCTGTGGAGCCGCCTGGAGCAGGACCTGCGCGAACAGGTGCTGTTCGCCATCACCGGGCGCCTGCGCGGGCTTGGCTCCGGTTTCGAAAGCCGCACCCGCGACCTGCTGCACCAGGCCTACGGCCTGGCGGTGGGCCAGCCGCTGGTGCAGAGCCGTCTGCTGCGCTGGATGTTCGTGGTGCTGGAAGTCGGCCACGCCATCATCGAGTTGCGCAAGGAACAGGCGATCCTGCCGGTGCACCCGAGCTACGCCGAATCGCAGCCGTGGCGCCAGGCGATCCGGGTCATGGGCCGGGCGCTGGCGCGGTTGTTCCTGCAACCGACGGCGAGCAACCACGAGCGCGCGCTGATCGCCGTGGACCACGCCATCAGCCGCGTGCAGGCCACCGACGAACCCTTCGCCCGCCACTTCGATACCTCGGCGCTGCGCCGGGTGCAGAGCTACCTGCACTTCATTCGGACTTCCCTGCTCGACCCTCAATCGCCGCTGGCCGAACTCGGCTCGCCGCAAGGACTGCCCCATGCTCCGTGAAATCGCCTTCCATGGCCTTTACATGCCGACCGTGACCCTGATGTTCCTGTTCGCCGCCGGCCTGGCCTGGGGGCTGGACCGCTTCATTGCGAGCGTCGATGGCTACCGTTTTTTCTGGCACCCGTCGCTGCTGCGCCTGTGCCTGTTCATCTGCCTGTTCGGCGCCATGGCGCTGACCGTTTACCGTTGAGAGCCCGTCGATGAAGAAGTTTTTCAGCCTGATCGCCACCTTGCTCGTGCTGGTTGCCGCCGTGGCGATCGGCCGGCAACTCTGGGTGAGCTACATGACCACGCCCTGGACCCGCGACGGCCGGGTGCGCGCCGACATCATCAACGTCGCCGCCGACGTGCCCGGCTACGTGGTGGACGTGCCGGTGAAGGACAACCAGTGGGTGAAAAAGGGCGATGTGCTGCTGCGGATCGACCCCGAGCACTACGAAGTTGCGGTGCGCCAGGCCGAAGCGCTGGTGGCCTCGCGCAAGGCCACCTGGGACATGCGCAAGGTCAACGCCAGCCGCCGTGCCGACATGGACAACCTGGTGATCTCCAAGGAAAACCGCGACGACGCCAGCAACATCGCCAACGCCGCCCAGGCCGACTACCAACAGGCCCAGGCGCAACTGGCGGCCGCACAACTGGACCTCAAACGCACCACCATCCTCGCCACCGTCGACGGCTACGTCACCAATCTCAACGTGCACCGCGGTGACTACGCGCGCACTGGCGAGGCGAAAATGGCGGTGGTCGACAGCAACTCGTTCTGGGTTTATGGCTTCTTCGAAGAAACCAAACTGCCCCACGTCAAAGTGGGCGCCGAGGCCGAGTTGCAAATGATGAGCGGCGAAGTGCTCAAGGGCCATGTGGAGAGCATCTCCCGCGGCATCTACGACCGCGACAACCCCGAGAGCCGCGAGCTGATCGCTGACGTTAACCCGACGTTCAACTGGGTGCGCCTGGCGCAGCGGGTGCCGGTGCGGATTCATATCGATGAAGTGCCGGAGGGCTTTTTGTTGGCGGCGGGGACGACGTGTACGGTGGTGGTGAAGCCCTGATCGAGGGCCTGAGGGCACTGATGAAACCTGTGGGAGCCGGCTTGCCGGCGATGCGCCGCGCCGGCGGCGCCCGATCTCAAGAGCGCTGAAGATCTATCGACAGCCCGCTTACCCCGCCACCCCAACCAACACCGGACACCCCACCCGATCAATCACCTTCCCGCTCACCGACGGGTCCAGCAGCCGGCCCAGCCGCGACAGATGCCGGTGGCCCATGATGATCAACTCGCACTCCAGTGCCTTCGCCTGGTCGACGATCGCCTCCACCGGATCGGCGGCAATCACACGTCCATCGCAAGAAAATCCGCTGTCGCGCAGGGCCGCCACGGCGTCTTTCACCGCTCGCTCAGCCAGGTGTTGTTCGTCGCAGGCGGCGGGGTATTCCTCTTCTTCGCCGCGGGTGTAGGCGGCGGGTTGGTCGTGCACGGCGAAGGTGGCGTCGATCGCCAGCAGTACTTGCAGGTGATGCTGTTCCGGTCGGCAGTAGCGGCGGGCGAGGTCGAGCAGGCTGGCGCAGGCGGGGGAGGCGTCGATGGCGATCAGTACCGGGCTGGGCATGCGGGTTCCTTGGCAGGGGGGTGGAGACGGGGCATTTTCGACCTGTTTCGGCGCCCGGATAAATGGCCCGGCGTGCACTGGATCATTGCGCCTGGCGCAATCCGCAGAGCTGCTAAGATCGCGTTTCCATCACGTCACCTCACGGAGCCCGGCCATGCAACTCCCGGACATGAACCTGCTTGTCGCCCTCGATGCCTTGCTCGATGAGGGCAGTGTGGTCGGCGCGGCCCAGCGCATGAACCTGAGCCCGGCAGCCATGAGCCGGACCCTGAGCCGGATTCGCGAAGCGCTCGGTGATCCGATCCTGGTTCGCGCCGGTCGCGGCCTGGTGCCGACGCCGCGGGCGCTGGCGTTGCAGGAGCAGGTGCGGGTGCTGGTGGAGCAGGCCGGGCAGGTGTTTCGTGGCGGCGATGAAGTGGACCTGCCGAACCTCGACCGTGCCTTCAATATCCGCACCAACGACTTGTTCATCGCCCTCTACGGCGCGCAGTTGCTGCGCAAGATGCACGAACAGGCGCCGCGCACGGTGCTGCGCTTCGTCCCGGAAACCGGCGGCGATGACGACACGGTGCTGCGCGACGGGCGCACCGACCTGATCATCAGTTCGACCATCGACCTCGGCCCGGAGATCAAGGTGCAGAGTCTGTTCCATACCGTCTATGTCGGCCTGGTGCGCCGCGATCACCCGATCTTCGACAGTGAGATCACGCCGGAGAGTTTTGCGGCTTATCCACAGATCAGCGTGTCGCGGCGCGGGCGGGCCAACGGGCCGATCGATGTCGAGCTGGCCAACTTCAAGGTGCAGCGGCGGGTGGCGCTGATCACCCCGAGTTTCCATTCGGCGATGTTCTCGCTGCCGGCCTCGGACCTGATCCTGCCGATGCCGGCCAATATCCTCAACAGCGTCGCTCGGCTCGGCCTGCCGCTGCGTTCGTTCGAGATTCCGCTGCCGATGGAACGGGTCACGGTGATGCAGGCCTGGCACCCGCGTTTCCACAACGATCCGGCGCACCGCTGGCTGCGCCAGACCCTGAAAACCTGCTGCAGCGTCGACCCTTGAACCGTCGATTGCGTTTGGTGCAACTGTAAACTGCCGAGAAGTCAGTTTTCGTAAGCATTCAGTGTTTCTAGACTCGCTCCAGTCAATTTGTTGCTGGAGATTTCTACTGATGACGTCCCTCACCGCGCCCCTTGCCGCGCCTGCCGCTGCCCCGGCGGCGGCCGCTCCCGCGCAACAGGCGTTTGGCCTGCGGGTAGTGGTCGGGCTGTTTGGCGTGCTGCTGGCGGTGCTCTGCGCCGGGCTCAACGAGATGGTCACCAAGATCTCGCTGGCCGATATTCGCGGCGCCATGGGCATCGGCGCCGACGAGGGTGCCTGGCTGGTGGCGGTCTATGCCGCCGCGTCGGTGTCGGCCATGGCGTTCTCGCCGTGGCTGGCGGCAACCTTTTCCCTGCGCCGCTTCACCCTCAGCGCGGTCGGCCTGTTCGCCGTGCTCGGGCTGGTGCAGCCCTATGCGCCGGACCTGCACAGCCTGATGGTGCTGCGAATCCTCCAGGGCCTGGCCTCCGGCGCGCTGCCGCCGATGCTGATGAGCGTGGCGCTGCGTTTCCTGCCGCCAGGCATCAAGGTCTACGGCCTGGCCTGCTACGCCCTGACCGCCACCTTCGGCCCAAACCTGGGCACGCCGCTGGCCGGTTTGTGGACCGAATACGTCGGCTGGCAGTGGTCGTTCTGGCAGATCATCCTGCCTTCGGCGCTGGCGATGTTCTGCGTCGGCTGGGGCTTGCCGCAGGATCCGCTGCGCCTGGAGCGCTTCCGCCAACTGGACTGGCGCGGCGTGCTGCTGGGCCTGCCGGCGATCAGTTCGCTGGTGCTTGGCCTGAGCCTGGGTGACCGCTGGGGCTGGTTCGATTCGACACTGATCTGCTGGTTGCTGGGCGGCGGCCTGCTGTTGCTGGTGCTGTTCATGTTCAACGAATGGTCCGAGCCGCTGCCGTTCTTCCAGTTGCGCATGCTCAGCCGGCGCAACCTCAGTTTCGCCCTGGTGACCCTGGCCGGGGTGCTGGTGGTGCTGTCGGCGGTGATCAGCATTCCGTCCGCGTACCTGGCGCAGATTCAGGGTTATCGCCCGGCCCAGACCAGCCCGCTGATGCTGCTGGTGGCGATGCCGCAACTGATCTCGCTGCCGCTGGTGGCGGCGCTGTGCAATATCCGCGCGGTGGACTGCCGCTGGGTGCTGGCGGTGGGCCTGGGGATGTTGGCGCTGAGCTGCTTCGGTGGCACCCAACTGACCTCGGAATGGATTCGCGACAACTTCTATCTGCTGCAACTGCTGCAGGTATTTGGCCAGCCGATGGCGGTGCTGCCGCTGCTGATGCTTGCGACCAATGGCATGAGCCCGCAGGAAGGGCCGTTCGCTTCGGCCTGGTTCAACACGGTCAAGGGGCTCTCGGCGGTGGTTGCCGGGGGCCTGCTGGATGCTCTCGGCACCGTGCGCCGGCATTTCCATTCCATCCACCTCACCGACAGCCTGGGCAACGCGCCCTTGCTCGACGACAGCGCCGCCAATCTGGCCCGGCGCATCCATGAACAGGCGCTGGTGCTGGCTTCGGCCGACCTTTATCTGTTCGTGGCGTGCATTGCCGTGGCGCTGATTTGCCTGATTCCTTTCGTGCCTGTCCGGGTCTATCCACCGCGTGCGGTGGCTTGAGCCTGGAAGAATTAGAGACTTGCCGACATGACCAACACACGCAAAAACATCCTTATTGGCTCGGTGCTCGCCATTGCCGTCCTCGCCGCCATCGGCGGCCCGCACCTGCTGGGCAGCGACCACCGCCAGCGCACCAACGATGCCTACGTCAGCGCCGACTACACCGTGGTCGCGCCGAAGGTGGCGGGCTTTATCAAAGAAGTACGGGTGGAAGACAACCAGCAAGTCAGCGCCGGGCAATTGCTGGCGACCCTCGACGACCGCGATTACCAGGCCGCGCTGGACGCCGCCCAGGCCCAGTTGCTGGTGGCCCGTGCGCAGAGCGCCGACGCCCGCGCGACCCTTGAGCGGCAGGCCGCGCTGATCGCCCAGGCCGACGCCGCGCTGAAGGCCGCGCAGGCCGAGACGGCCTTCGCCAATCACGAAGTGACCCGCTACAGCCGCCTCGCCGAGCAGGGCGCCGGCACGGTGCAGAACGCGCAGCAGGCGCGCAGCCGGGTCGACCAGGCCAGCGCCCGCCAGGCCAACGCCCAGGCCGCGCTGCTGGCAACGCGTAAACAGGTGGACATCCTCGACGCCCAGGTCGCCAGTGCCGACGGCCAGCTCAAGCGCGCCGAAGCCGGGGTGGAAAAAGCCAACCTGGACCTGTCCTACACCCGCATCGTCGCGCCGGTGGACGGCATGGTCGGCGAGCGCGCTTTGCGCGTCGGTGCCTACGTCAATCCCGGCGCACGGCTGCTGTCGGTGGTGCCGCTGAGCCAGGCCTACGTGATCGGCAACTTCCAGGAAACCCAACTGACCCACGTGCAGCCCGGCCAGCCGGTGAGCATCAGCGTCGATACCTTTTCCGGCGAAACCCTGCGCGGCCATGTGCAGAGCATCGCCCCGGCGACCGGCGTGACGTTCGCCGCGGTCAAACCCGACAACGCCACCGGCAACTTCACCAAGGTGGTCCAGCGGATTCCGGTGAAGATCGTCTTCGACGCCGAGCAGCCGCTGCTGGAGCGTCTGCGCGTGGGCATGTCGGTGGAAGCCACCATCGATACCCAAGGCGACACCCTCGGCGGCAAGGAGGTCAGCGCGCGATGAACGCCGTCTTTCGTGTGAGCCCGCTGCTGCTCGGCCTGGTGCTGGCCGGCTGCACCCTCGGTCCGGATTTCCAGCGCCCCGACAGCCAGGCGCCGCAGGCTTGGGCGCCGTTGCAGGGCGACGCCGCGGCGAGTCAGCCGCAGGCCGAACCGCTGGAACTGCGCTGGTGGGAAAGTTTTCATGACGCCCGTCTCAGCGCGCTGATCCAGCGGGTCGCCGACAACAACCTCGACCTGCGCATGGCCAGCGCCCGGCTTCTGCAAAGCCGTGCCCTGCGCAGCAGCATCGCCGCAGACCAAAGCCCGTCGGTGGATCTGAACGCCGGCTATAGCCGCGCCCGCAACAGCGCCGAAGGCCTGAGCGACCCGTCCGGCAATTCCGGCAAGGCCGCCTACAACCTGTGGCAGGGCGATCTGGTGGCGGGTTGGGAACTCGACCTCTGGGGCCGGGTGCGGCGTCAGGTGGAAGCCGCCGACGCCACGGTGCAAGTGGCCGAGAACGACCGCCGCGGTGTGCTGCTGGCGCTGCTGGCGGAAACTGCCGGCGACTACATCCAGTTGCGCGCCGTGCAGCACACCTTGGCGGTGACCCGCAACAACCTGGACGTGGCCCGGCACAGCCTGAAGCTGTCCCGCGATCGCCAGGACCAGGGCGTCGCCACTCGCCTCGACGTCGCCCAGGCCAGCGCCCAGGTGGCGTCCATCGAGGCGCGCCTGCCGAGTCTGGAAGCGCGTCAGGCCGACCTGATCAACGCCCTCAGCCTGCTCGCCGCCGAGCCGCCGCGTAGCCTGCAAAACGAATTGCTGGAAGCCACCGAACTGCCGGCGCCGCAACAACGCTTCGCCATCGGTGTGCCGTCGGAACTGGCCGAGCGCCGCCCGGATATCCGTCAGGCCGAGGCCCGCCTGCATGCCGCCACCGCCAGCATTGGCGTGGCCAAGGCGGACTTCTACCCGAGCATCCGCTTGTCCGGAAACCTCGGTTTCCAGGCCCTGCAACTGAGCGATTTCGGTGCCTGGGATTCGCGCCGGTTCGCCATTGGCCCGCAGCTTTCCCTGCCGATTTTCGAGGGCGGGCGGTTGCAGGGCACCCTCGAATTGCGCGAGGCCCAGCAACAGGAAGCGGCGCTGAACTACCGCAAGGTGGTGCTCAGCGCCTGGCACGAAATCGACGATGTGCTACGCCTGTACAACGCCAGTCAATTGCGCCGCGACCACTTGGCAGAAGCCGTGCGGCAAAACCGCATCGCCCTGGAAACCGCCCAGCGCCAGTACGTCGAAGGCGCGGTGGACTTCCTCAATGTGCTCAGCGTGCAAGGGGCGTTGCTGGCCAGTGAAGAACAATGGATCGACAGCTCGGCGGCGGTGTCACAGGCCCTGGTGGGCTTGTACAAGGCGCTGGGTGGCGGCTGGCAGGCGTTTGATGTTGCCAGTAACTGAAGATTGATAACGGTAGGAGCGAGCTCGAATGCATATTTCCCTGAACGGTAAACGCGCCATCGTCAGCGGTTCCACCGCCGGTATTGGCCTGGCCATCGTGATCGGCCTGGCCGAGGCGGGCGCCGAAGTGGTGCTCAACGGCCGCACTCAGGCGCGGGTGGACCAGGCCCTCAAGCAGGTTCGCGAACGGGTGCCGGCGGCGCGGATCATCGGCGTCGCCGCCGACCTGGGCACGGTCGAAGGCGCTCGGGTGCTGTTCGAGCAAGTGCCGCAGACCGACATTCTGGTCAACAACCTGGGCATCTTCGAACCCAAAGGCTTTTTCGAGATCAGCGACGACGACTGGCAACGCTTCTTCGACGTCAACGTCATGAGCGCGGTGCGCCTGTCGCGGCATTACGCGCCGGGGATGGCCGAGCGCAACTGGGGACGGGTGCTGTTCCTGTCCAGCGAGTCGGCGCTGGAAATTCCTACCGAGATGGTTCACTACGGCACCACCAAGACCGCGCTGCTGGCGATTTCCCGCGGTTTGGCGGAAACCCTGGCTGGCACCGGGGTGACGGTCAACGCCGTACTGCCGGGGCCGACCCGCTCGGAAGGCGTGGGTGATTTCTTCGCTGAAATGGCGAAAGAGCAGGGCGTGTCGGTGCAGGAAATGGAAGCCAACTTCATCGCCGAACACCGGCCCGGCTCGATCATCAAGCGCCTGGCGACGGTGGAAGAAGTGGCGAACCTGGTGGTGTACCTGTCGTCGCGGCAGGCCAGTGCGACTACCGGCGCGGCGATGCGGGTGGATGGTGGGGTGGTGCGGGCGATTGCTTGATTCAGGCCTCATCGCGGGTAAGCAAAAAGCTTCATGCCTCCACGAACGGTGGGAGCGGATGAATCCGCTCCCACAGTACGAGGCGATCTGACGTCTTGTGCTTGCCAGCGATGAAGCCAGTAGCCCCCCTACAAATCCCGATCCAGCCCGAATTTCTTCTTCAACACCTTATCCAGCAACCGCGTCGGCAACCAACTCGCCAGCCACGGCAACGCCCGACTCCCATTCCCCAACCGCACCAGCGGCGGTGTCGGGTTTTGCTGCGCCGCCTTGAGCAATCCCTTGGCGAATTCCGTGGCCGGGGTCGGCTTGTCCTGCGAGGCCCGCGCCCGTGCCCGGATGCTTTCACGCATCGGCCACCACGCCGATTCCGGTTTCAGCAGTTGCTCGGCCTCATGCCCGGCGTTGCTGGCGAAGCTGGACTGAATCGCCCCCGGTTGCACTTCCATCACCCGGATGCCGAAGGGCGACAACTCAAGCCGCAGCGCATCGCTCAACGCATGCACCGCCGCCTTCGACGCGCAGTAAGCGCCAGCGAACGGCGTCACCAACACGCCGGACACGCTGCCGATATTCACCACCAGCCCGCGGTTGCGCCGCAACAAGCCGAACAGCGCACGGGTCACCCCGACCACGGCAAACACATTGGTCTCGAACTGCCGGCGCATCGCCTCGACGCCGCCGTCCAGCAGCGGGCCCATGGCGCCGTAGCCGGCGTTGTTGATCAGCACGTCGAGGCCGCCGTGGGCGTAGTCGATTTCCTCGCTCAGGCGTTGCAGCGCCTGTGGGTCGTTCACATCCAGTTGGCGGGCGCGAAAACCGGCAGACGCCAGCGCCGCGACATCCTCGGCCTTGCGCGCCGTGGCCCAGACCTCGTAGCCCGCCTGTTTGAACGTGTCGGCCAGGGCACGGCCGATACCACTGGAGCAACCGGTGATGAGAGCGATGGGCATGAGGCGGTCCTTCGGCGTGGGGAAGAAACGCCGATCATACGGGATGTGCCATCACGCCGGGATGACTGTGTCGGTCCGCGGTCAACGGCCAACGCAGTTCTTGAACAACACCCGCCAGCCACTCGCCTTTCGGGTGCTGACCGCCGTGGGCCGTGTGGGTGGTGGCACGGCTACCCGGTTATTTCGGCGCTGCACGAGAGGCTGCGCGGGGGGCAGGGCCGCCAGCACTCTACGCTGCTCAACCTCACTCGGACTGATGCCCTGGTCATGGGCCTCGAAGAGGAGGTTGATGCCGTGGGTATCGGCGTAGGTCTGCCGGACGCGCTCCCATAGCCCGGAGTCCTTCAGGTAGCCGATCACCTTTTCATGACCTCCCTTGAGTGTATTGACCAGATCGACGTACTCCTCGGGCGAAGCGACCGAAAGCCTGACCGCCGAATCGAAGTCACTGGATTGCTTGATGGGTTCGTAACGGACATTGCGCGCCCCTGGTGCCAGTTGGCCAAGCAGGGCCTCGACCGTGGCGGCGTTCGCCAGCGGTTTGTAATGGCCGGAGTGGTTGTCGAAGACGACGCCGCCATCGTTCCCGCTGCGGATTCGCCCGGCAAACAGCGGCAATCCCATCCCCGGCTGAATCCCCATGTGGCGCATGAAGGTGTTGACGAACAGGCGCGGGAGGTTATCCCGGTCGTGGAAGATCGCGATGGCGCTGCCTTCATCGCTCATCGACCAGTCCGGCGTGGCATTCATGGCCTGCATGCTCCGTGAATACACCGAGCGGGTGGTCTGGAAGGCCCTGCTGGCTGCGTCCCAGGCAGCTCTTCGAACCAGCCGCTGCCAATGTCGGCGCCTTCAAGGGCATCAGCAATCAGAATGTCCGCCGGAACCTTTTGCGTTCCCTGCTCATCCCGGTAGCCCAGCGGGTTGTTGCCGACCATCCGGTAGAGGTTGAGCCCGTCACCGTAGCCGGCAGGGTCGGGATTGATCCAGCGCATCAGCCACGGAGCGTAGTAACGCAGGCCGTAGTAGTAGAGCCCCGAAGCCTCACGTTCCTTGCCCGAATAACGGCGGCGCTTGTACCCGGCGTTGTCCGCCGTGCGCGCGGCCCAGCAAGCGGTGGCGCCAAACGGGTAATAGACCTCATGTGTGAGCAACGCGGCGGCTGCATCCAGTTCCAGGCAACTGGAGCCCAGGTGATCGCGCAACTGATAGCGGCACTGGTTGTTTTCGATACCGGGCGGCGGCGCCTTCGGCCAATGCAGGACGTGCACCCGGGCGCGTCCGGCCGTGCAAAGCACCACGCGCAGGACATCGTCGTCGCTGCCGTTGCGGTGCAGTTCCAGTCCCGGCAGATAACGCACCTCGGACCGCACGACACGGCTGCCGACCACCTGTTGTCGCACTTTGCGCAGGCGCCTGCCGCTGCCGTCCTGGATATAGCGTTCGTAGTCGCTCGCCGCGTCCTTGCGGCTGACGATGCTGAGCTGTTCGAGCTGGTTGCGCGGGTTCCACAGCAGTGTTTGCCCCGGCTGCAACTGGAGCAGGTTGCCGTTGGCATCGAATGCGCTATCGATAGAGATGGCGCCGGTGGGCGCCTCGGCCACGGCGCGATTGCTGTCGGTCGCGACGTTCAGGGTCTGGGTGAATTGCCGAGCGCCGAAATGCCGTAGCTCGGTCAGGTTGCCGGCTGCGTCGTAGCGGTAGGTCTGCCGGTAGTTGAGCAGGCGGGCGGGGTCGATGGGTGCGGGTTGCAGGTCCGGCAGATGCGGCCCGTGGTCGGCGTTGTCCTGCTCCCAGCCGCTGGCTTCGATCAGTTGATACAGGCTGTCGTAGCGATAGCGGTTGACCGGTTCGATACGCTGGTTACGAAAGTACCGGACCGGCAGGGCGCGGTCTTCGATGGCGACGAGATTGCCCACCGCGTCATGACTGTAATGCAGGTCCTGAAGTACCGGCCCCGAGGGCCTGCTGCTGCGCAGTGTGAGCAGCCTGCCGTTCGCCGGATCATGGCCGGCGCGGCTGACCACCCCATTGCCTGCCGTTTCGCAGGTGACCTGCCCGAGCGCGTTGTAGTCAATGGCGCTGATCAGTTGGCGGGTCTGTCCCGTCGCGGCATTGAACAGCGCGACCGCCTTTTGCAGCCCGGCGAGGTCGTGGGTGAACAGGTGGCGGTTGCCGACCGCGTCGCTGCATTGAATCGGCTGACCTACGGCATTGAACTGGCTGGCGGAGCTGAAACCCGTGTCCTCCAGCAACAGGTCGCGGGCAGTGACCTCCTCAGGCCAGTCCGGGTGATCGAGCGAAATCAGAAAGTGCCGACGCTGCAGGCTCACGCCGCCGCCAAGCGCGTAGCCGACAACGTGCTCACTGCCTGCGGGATCGTCATGCCGCAGCAGCCGGCCACACTGGTTGTGGCTAGCGAATGCCGGGTCTGCACCGGCGTAGTCGAAGCGCTCGACCACGGCGTCGGCACCCTGCGCAGATGCTTGGGCGACCTCGATGATGCGCAGCAGGCCATCGTGGACGAAGCGCGTCGAGGTTCCTCGGCCGTCCCATGTCCGCTGCGTGATGCCCGCGTCAGTGTGCAGTTGCAGCTTCCAGCCGGCGTCCACGCTGTCGCTTAGTAGCTGCTGGCCCGAGAGGCTGGACACACAGGTCAGGTTGACCTTGTCTGGCCCCAGGCGCGGATCGCCCGTGCGCCATGGGTGCCCGGCCGGGGTCCACGACTGATGGCTGATCCTCGCTTCGGCGGCGTTCTCGCTGTCGTCGCGGCAATACGCCACGGTGCGCACATTCAGGCCGCGGGGATCAATCACGGCCAGCGTCGGGGTATGGCGGTGCGGTGTGCGGGTAGGGAGCATGGACGGCAATTCCGGCGGGCTCAGTCGGTCAATAGAGTCTGTGCAGTTCCTTTTTGATTCTTTCGATGTTGTTGGTGCTGATGGTTTGTGGTTTGCCGCTGCTCGGCAGCAGCACCTGGGAGAGCAGGGGATTGATCTGCCAGTCCATGATGATTCGCGCCAGTTTCTGTTTTCGATCGGAGGGTTCACGGTGGTCGACGGTGAAATCGTAGAAGACGAACTGCGGCATGGACTGCGCCAGTGCCTGGATTCTGGGTTGCAGGTTGACGTAGGGCGGGCAACTGGATGAGCCGATCAGGATGATTCCCGGTCGGTCACGTTCGTCGGACTCCAGGATCCCGGCGAGTGATTCTGTTCCGTTCAGGTGACAGATGCTCATGGGCAGCCTCCTGCGGGGGCTGGCTTATGAAGGCTTCATTTAACGCGCTGATGGCATTTTGCGGTACTGGCAAAAATGCTAGTTGGCGAAGGTTCCCTGCAGGCGTTCGGCGCGGAATTCCAGGGTTTGCGGGCGATAGCCCGGACGCAGCGGCGGCAGGGGCAGGCAGTCGCTCCAGTTGGCGCCGGCCTGGAGTTCGCCGGGGCCGCGGTAGCGGGGCGCGGCGTAGGTATTTTCGGCGAGGTTGACGCTGTCACCCGGCGCATAGGCGGCGACCCGCCAGTGCAGTTCCACCAGTGGCACGTCGTTGCCGTTGTTCATCTGCACCCGCAGCGGGCGTCCGGCGGGGCACTCTTGTGGCGCGTAGTCCAGGCGCAGTTCCAGCCGTGCCAGTTGGCGTGCTTCGCGGTTGTCCAGCCAGACCACCCAGGCGCCAACCATGACCAGCCCGAGCAGCGCCGCCAGCGAGACCGGCAGCGCCTTGGCCGGGTAGCGCAGCAGCAGGACCAGCCAGGTGAGGATGAGCAGGATGCCGATGATCATGACGAGTACCGAGACGGAGGGGTTCCTTGATCCTAGCGGCAAGGTGGGCGGGCTGTCATGTTTGTCAGGAGGCCTGACCCGCCGCGCCGCGGGTTAGCAGACCGAGCCACGAGAAACCCCGGCAGGACCGTTTGAACTGTAGGAGCGAGCTTGCTCGCGAAGGGCGCAACGCAATGAAACCGTGCCCCGAAGGGCACGGCCCGGCACCTCTTTACTGCGCGATCGTCTTGATCGACACCCCGCGCTCGATCGGCGTCGAGCGGCCGTAGATGTCTTCGAAGCGCTCGATATCGTCTTCGCCCAGGTAACTGCCGGACTGCACTTCGATGATTTCCAGCGGGATCTTGCCGGGGTTGCGCAGGCGGTGGATGGAGGCGATCGGGATGTAGGTGGACTGGTTTTCGGTGAGCAGGAACACGTTTTCGTCACAGGTCACTTCGGCGGTGCCGGTGACCACGATCCAGTGTTCGGCGCGGTGGTGGTGCATCTGCAGTGACAGGCTGGCGCCCGGCTTGACGGTGATGTGCTTGACCTGGAAGCGCCCGCCCATGTCCACCGAGTCATACGAGCCCCACGGTCGGTAGACCTCGCAGTGGGTCTGGGTCTCGCTGCGGCCCTGGGCGTCGAGGGTGTTGACCATTTGCTTGACGCCTTGAACCTTGTCCTTGTGGGCGATCATCATGGCGTCCTTGGTTTCGACGACGACGATGTTTTCCAGGCCGATCACCGACACCAGTTTGCCGTTGCCGTGGATCATGCAGTTGTGGCTGTCCTGCACCACTACGTCGCCCTTGGTGACGTTGCCGTTGTCGTCCTTCGGGTGCACGTCCCACAACGATGACCAGCAGCCGACATCGCTCCAGCCCGCGGACAGCGGCACGACGCAGGCGCGCTGGGTTTTTTCCATCACCGCGTAGTCGATGGAGTTGTCCGGGCAGCAGGCGAAGGTGGCTTCGTCGATGCTCAGGCTGTCGCCGTCTTCCTGGCTGCGTTCGAGGGTCAGCAGGCAGGTGTCGTAGATGTCCGGGTCGTGCTTTTTCAGCTCTTCGAGGAAGCGGCTGGCGCGGAACAGGAACATGCCGCTGTTCCAGAAATAGCCGCCGGCCTGGACGAATTCGCGGGCGCGTTTTTCATCGGGTTTTTCCACGAACTGCGCGACCCGGCTGACACCTTCAGGTAGCAGCGCGTCCTGGCTGGAACGGATGTAGCCGTAACCGGTTTCCGGTTTGGTCGCGGGGATGCCGAACAGCACCATCTCGCCGCGCTCGGCAGCCACGGTGGCCAGGGCGAGGGCGCGTTGCAGGGCTTTCTGGTCGTCGATCACGTGGTCGGCGGGCAGCACCAGCATCAACTCGTCGCGGCCTTCATTGATCAGCTTCATCGCGCTGAGCGCCACCGCCGGCGCGGTGTTGCGGCCGAAGGGTTCCATGAGGATGGCCTGGGTCTCCAGGCTCAGGCTGCTCAGTTGCTCGTTGACGATGAAACGGTGGTCTTTGTTGCAGACCACGATGGGCGTGTCCATGCCGTCGAACACCAGCCGCGACAGGGTCTGCTGGAACAGCGTGTGTTCGCCGGTGAGGGCCAGGAACTGCTTGGGAAATTGTTTGCGCGACAGCGGCCACAGGCGCGAACCGTTACCACCGGACAGGATGACTGGAATCATGGTTGTTCTCCGAATCGTTCAATAAAGGGCAGTGGAATTAACGGGTCGAGACCGGGCGCTTGACCCAGACCGGGGACAGTTCGTTGCCGGAACCGGTGACGTAGAGCACGGCGGCTTCGCCGCGCTCCAGGGCGACCGGTTTGACGTCGCTGACTTTTTTGTCGCCTTCGTACAGCGCCAGGCTGACCTTGACCGGGTTGATCTCGCGTTCGCCGCGGCTGCTGGCGGCCACCGGCTTGACCACTTCGGTCTTGCCGTCGGCGGTTTTCAGGGTCAGGGCCTGGTCACTCAGGTTCTGCACCCGCACCAGGGACTTCTGCTTGTTGCGGAACGGCGGTTCTTCCACCAGTTGCGGCTTGCCGTTGGCGTGGTTGACCAGGGTGTAGTAGTGGTCGGCGGCCAGTTTCACCGGCAGGTTGGCGCTGCCGATTTTTGCGCTGTAGTCGCCTTGCGGCATGAAGCTGAAGTCGCTGCTGGCCAGCGCCCCGACCTGGTTGATCGGGGTGTTGCCGACGCTGGCGGCGACCGGCTGGCTGGAGGCGTTGTACAGGCGCACGAAGGTCGAGCCTTTCGGTGCGCTCGGGCCGTAGAGCGCGGCGTCACCACCGGCCCAGGCTTGCAGCGAGGCGAGGGTGAGGCCGGCAGCGAGGGCGCAGGCTTTGGCGATACGGTGCTTGGAAGTGTGCAAGGTCATGTGCGTTTCCTCTTCAGTGTTCCGTCCGATGGGACGACAGGGCCAGCTCTTGATGGGTATTACGGGTTTTTTTCAGTTGCGCGATCCAGTGCGGATCGAAGCCGCTGAGATCGTTCTTGATTGGCAGATAACGCTCGGGAAATTCCCAGACCACGACTTGTGGCGGGCTGTTTTTGAATTCATCGCTTTGCAGGTACTTGAGCATCGGCAGGACCGGGCCATGGCCGTCCTCGGCGTAGTTGGCGACATCGCTGCGCAGCGCTTGCTGCAAGGCGCCGAGGAAGTTCCAGTTGGGGTTGGCGCTGTAGCTGGTGCCGACCAGCGCTACCGGGATCTGCTTGTCGGCGAACAGCGCGTCGTCGCCGCCGCCTTCTTCGGTGGCGCGGGTGCTGCGTTTCTGCAGTTGGTCCGGCTTGGGCAGGAGGTTGCTGAACAGCGGGTCCAGCGGCAGGAAGTTGGTCAGGTCGCCTTTGTAAGGCGTCTGTTGCTGGTGCTCGGTGACGAAGGTCTGTGGCTCGCCGTTGAGCAGGGTCTGCCTGGCCACGGCCTCGGCCAGTTGCCGGGCGGCGACTTCCGCGCCCATCGGCGTCCAGTGGCTGTCGGTGCGCAGGAACACCTGGCCGCGGGCCTTGGCCGCTTGCAGCGGGCCGAACAGGTCGGGGGCGAAGATGTTGGCCTGGCGGGCCTGGGCGTGGAAGGCGTTGTAGAGGTCCGCGTGAAGGCTGGCCGGGGCCTGCTCGCCGATGTACTCGGGATAGACCCGCGCCTTGGCCGGGACGATCGCCAGTACCAGTTCCACACCGTGCTCGCGCAGGGTGTCGCGCACGCCGCGCAGCAGGGCGAGGTTCTCGGCCTGGGTCTGTTCGGCGTTAACCGCCGGCTTGAATTCCTCGTCGCTGAACAGCCACTGGTCGCGACCCAGGACCACGCCGGGACGGCCTTCGTTGAACAGCTTGAAGTCCAGCGCCGCCCACAGGTTGGTGCCAATGCGCTTGAGCGGGAACTGCTCGTCGTAGTGGGTCTCGGCGGCCTTGGCCAGCTTGCCGTCGAGCAGGCTCATCTGCGCCGTGCGCTGGAACCCGCCGAGCCCGCCGAGGGACCACAGGCCCAGCGCCGTCAACAGGGCGAGGAACAGCAGGGAGTAGAGGATGCGTAATGATCGGGTCATGGTCGGCTCGCTCAGAACTGGAAGTAGAGGAAGGGCGAGTAGCTCTGCGCCGAGAGCTTGAGGATCGAGGCGACGAACAGCAGCAGCACCAGCACGCGGGTGGCGTAGAGGCTCCAGTCGAGGCCGACGCTGCCGTCGTGGTGCACCACCACCGGGCTGGCCTTGGCGGTCGGCTTGGCATTGCGGTAGAAATCGCGCAGGCCGAACCAGGCCAGGGTGATGTAGGCCAGGATCAGGGTCGCGACTTGCAGGCCGGTGAGGCTGGCGCGGTTGAGTTCCGAGAGGTTCCAGTCGCCGAGGCTGAACATGGCGGCGTACATGCGTCCGGCGACATGCAGGTTTTCAGCGCGGAAGATCACCCAGCCGATCACTACCAGCAGGAAGGTGAAGGCCCATTTGACCGGGTTGAAACGCTGCGGGTTGGTGTCGAGGCCCAGCGCCCGCTCGATCGCCAGCCACATGCCGTGCCAGGCGCCCCAGAGGATGTAGGTGAAGTTGGCGCCGTGCCACAGGCCGCCGAGCAGCATGGTCAGGAACAGGTTGCGGTAGGTGGCGAACGTGCCGCCGCGGTTGCCGCCGAGGGTGATGTACAGGTAGTCGCGCAGCCAGGTCGACAGGCTGATGTGCCAGCGCCGCCAGAACTCGGTGATCGACTGGCTGATGTACGGCTGCTTGAAGTTTTCCATGAAGCGGAAGCCCATCACCAGGCCGAGGCCGATGGCCATGTCGCTGTAGCCGGAGAAGTCGAAGTACAACTGCGCGGTGTAGGCCAGCGCGCCGAGCCAGGCATCGCCGGTGGTGGGGTTTTCCAGGGCGAAGCAATGGTCGGCGACCACCGCCAGGGTGTCGGCGATGAACACTTTCTTGATGAAACCCTGCATGAAGCGGGTGCAGCCTTCGGCGAACTTGTCGACGGTGTGGGTGCGGTGGTTGAACTGGTCGGCGAGGTCCTTGAAGCGCAGCACGGGGCCGGCGATCAGGTGCGGGAAGATCGCGACGAACGCGGCGAAGTCGATCAGGTTGCGCGTGGCCGGGGTGTCGCCACGGTAGACGTCGATGATGTAGCTGATGGACTCGAAGATGTAGAACGAGATCCCGATCGGCAGCAGCACATGGGTCAGGATGAACGGCTCCAGGCCGAACGACGTCATGATCGCGTTGATGCTGTCGACGCCGAAGTTGGCGTACTTGAAATAGCCGAGGATGCACAGGTCCACCGCCACGCCGAGCAGCAGCCAGCGCTGGGCGGGTTTGGTGCGCACCCCGGCGGCGCCGACTTTCAGGCCGATCCAGTAGTTCCACAGGGTGACCCCGGCGAACAGCGCGAGGAAATCCACCCGCCACCAGGCGTAGAACAGGTAGCTGGCCAGCAGCAACAGCAGGTTGCGGTAGCGTTGCCCGCTCAGGTAGTACAGGCCGAGAAAGGTCGGCAAAAACAGGAACAGGAACACGTTGGACGAGAAGACCATCCCGGTTCTCCTTGTTGTTCAAGCATCCGGGGCAACAGCGCCCCCCAAACCCCCCGCTGTTTGGCGGGGGAAACCAGTGTTTCAAGATCCTTGTAGGAGCGAGCTTGCTCGCGATCGCGTCAGCAGGTCCGGCGCCGGTGTCCGGGCGGGCCTCATCGCGAGCAAGCTCGCTCCTACCGGGCTCCGGGGTCGTAGACCCGCGTCACGTCTCCGCCGAGGCGGAAGCTGTTGAACGGCTGCAGATCGTGTCGGCGCTGTTGGACGTCGGCGCCGCAGGCGTAGACGCTGCACCACGGTTCCAGCCAGGCGTATTTGCTGCCGACCTTGAGGTCTTTCATGTCCTGGTCTTCGCCGTTCTTGCGGGCGAACGCCGACGGGTCTTTCGATCCGCTCAGCACTCGATCCCCCAAGCGTTTCAACGCCTGGTTGTTTTCATCCCGCAGGTCCACGCCGTTGACCTGGGCGAAGCTGGCGATCATCGCCAGCGGCGGCAGGGCGTAGTTGTGGTAGGCGAGGGCGCGCTGTTTGCGCTTGAGTTCGTTGGGCAAGAAGCCCTGGTCGTCGATCTGGTTGGCGGCGACGCGGTATTCCTTCACCGACCAGTCGAACAGGTCGCGACGGTCGGTGGCGACGGCGGTGGCCATCACCGACCAGGCGGCCCAGTAGCTGTGGTTGTTGATCTTGGCCAGCGGCAGGTTGCTCCAGTCGCTGACCACTTGGTCGGCCAGGCGGCCGAACCATTTTTCGATTTCCTCGGCCTGGGCCTGGTGCGCCGCCAGCGGCCGCGCATTGGAGAATTTCAGGCGTAGCCAGGCGCTGCTCATGCTGCCCAGCGCCCATTTGCGCATGGACTTGCCGGTGTGGTTGAAGTCCTTCGACAGCAGCGCATCGGCCCGCGCCCAGGTGCCCAGCCACGTGAGGGTGCAGTCCAGTTGTTGCGGACGGCCATCGCGCAGGTAGCGGTTGACCTGCTGGGCGACGCCGCGCTCCAGGGTGGTGATGCTGGCGGTGGAGTCGCGGAAGGCCTGTTCGGCGTCTTCGTTGAGGGTCGAACGGGCGCCGTCCGAGCCCTCGTATTTGCTGCGAAATTGCAGCTTGCCGGTGTAGGGCGTCGGCACGGCGTCGCAGGTGAAATCGCCTTTGCCGGTTTTCTGTTTTTCGATGCCGGCGTAGTAGCCGGGCGGCGGCACCAGCCCGGCGGCCATGACCTGGCCGCCGAGGCTGAGCAGTACCGCGCTGGCGAGCATGCTGAGTCTGTTCATGGTGTCCTCACAATCCGGCCTGGGCGTTGCGCGAAGCATCGCCTGAACCGCGTTTGCACAAGGTGGCCTGCACCTTCTGGCTGCCGTTTTCCGGACCCTGGAGTTCCACGGCCAGCAGGGTTTGCCCGGCCCAGTCCTCGTCCTCGCGCAACTGGAAGGTGAAGCGGCCATCGGTGTCGGAGGTGGTCGGCTTGTCGATCTTCAGGTCTTCGTGGCGGCCGTTGAGGTACCAGAGGGTGGCCTGCAGGGTCTTCACCGAGGTGTCTTCGAAACGGATGTCGAGCTGGTGATTGCGGTTGGTCAGGTCCTTGATCACGCCATTGCGACCGTTGACCAGCAGCTCGTTGGTGCCCGGCTTGAGCGCGGTGCTGGCGCTCATCTGCGCCGGCTTGCCTTCGCAGCCGTTGTCGAGCAGGGCGAGCATCTGCCGCCAGATGGTTTCCTGGTTCAGCGGGTACAGCGGCGAGAATTCCCAGACCAGGATCTTCGGCGGGTTCTTCTTGAATTCCTCGCTGCCCAGGTACTGGATCATCGAGCCTTCCAGGCCGCCGCCGGGGAAGGCGACGTTGAGCACGTCAGCGCCGATGTACTGTTCCAGGAAGCCGGAGAAGTTGTAGTTCTTGCCGCTGTGGCTGGTGCCGACCAGGGTGATCTGCGCGTTGCCGGAATCGCCGAACAGGTCGTCGCCGCCGCTTTCGCCCTTCGGCTCGGTGGCGAACTGGTCCATGTACTGCACCGCGTAGCTGGTGCCGCAGAGCTGGCCGGCGACGTTGTGCAGGGTGCCGGTCTTGCCCATGCGCCCGGATTTCTTCGTCTCGAATTCCTTGCGCGCGATGCCTTCGAAGGCCGGCATCCGGTGCACCGTCTCGGCGACGATTTTCGCCGCGCGCTCGGCGCCGTAGGGCGTCCAGTGCTGGTCACCGCGGAAGTAGAAATCCTTGCCCTGGTCGGCGGCGGCCAGTTGCTCGTTGGTCAGCGGCGACAGGTCCGGCACGTTGTAGCCCATGCCGCCGAAGCGCTTGAGCATCGCCTTGTAGTTGCCGAGGGCCTTCTGGTAATCGAACGCGGCCTTGTCGGCGGGGTTGAGCATGTTGCGGTTTACCAGGCCGCGGGTCGGCTGATAGACCACCACCAGTTCGATGCCGCGCGCCTTGAAGGCGTCGTGGATCTGCTGCAGGCGTTTGTAGCCGGCGGGGGTGGTGGTGAATTCGGTGCGCAGGTCTTCCTTGGTGCGGAACAGCCAGTCGCCCTGGGCCTGCACCAGCGTGGTGAAGTTCTGTTGGTAACGGGTGGTGTAGCGGCTGGCGTCGTGGGCTTCGGGGCACAGTTGGCAGCACGGCTCGGCGCTGAAGGTCGGCGCCTTGACCTCGTCGGCGCGCACGCCGTTGCTGATCGCCAGCAGGGCGGCGCTGAGGCCGAGGAGTTTCATCAGGTGTGGGGTCATGTCGGGCTTCCTCAATCCAGCATTTCGGTCTGGCGTTCGACCGGGTCGATCAGTACGGCCTTCTGCTGGCGCACCATCAGGTCGAGAATCTCGTCCTGACGCTCGCCGAGCACGCCGGAGAAACTGATGCCGCTGGCCTTGCTCGGGGCCAGCATCGACACCCGGTACAGCTCGACGCTCAGCGGCGAGTCGATGGACAGCGGACCGCTGCCGTTGGCCGCCAGCTCGCCGCCGACGAGGATCAGCGAGACCTTGGTGTCGAACGGGTCGAGGGCGATGTCGCGGTCGGTGTCGGACAGGTCCTTGATGTGCCCGTAGACGCCCACCAGGCCGTTGGCCATGGCGAGGTTTTCGTACAGGCGGATGTTTACGCTGTTGCGCACGCGGATGCCGTGGCGGCGGTTGCTGATCAGCTTGTTGCCCCAGATCAGGTTGTCGCCGCTCTCGTACAGGGTGATGCCGTCGGTGTGGTTGCGGTAAATCTCGTTGTAGGCGATCAGGTTGTTGACGCTGTTACGGTCGATCACCACGCCGGAGAGTTTGTTGTCGAAGCTCTTGTTGTTGATGATCCAGCTGTCGTTGACCTCGCGGGAAATGATGATCCCGTGCTTCTTCTTCGTGCCGTGCACGGTGTTGCCGGCGATGATCAGCCGGTGCGAACGGTCGTGGGGGTCGATGCCGTAGACGATGTTGTCGCGGTAGGTGCTGTCCTTGACCACGAAGTCGCTGGTCTCGTAGCAGTAGAAGCCGTACCACATGTCGCTGAAGGTCGAACCGATGATCCAGCCGGTGGGTTCGGCGCGGCCCATCTGCTTGGCCATGTTCGGCGTGTACTGCGAAATGCTCACGCCGTAGGACTTGCTCTTGGCGTAGCCGAAGCTGGCCATGGTGGTGTTGACGATGTAGGTCTCGGTGCCGCCCCACGACAGCAGGAACGGGCGGAATTCATCCGGCTTGCGGAAGGTCGCCGGGCCGTTGTCCGCCTCGCGCCAGCCGATCACCCGGCTGTCGCTGACGAACAGCTTGCCGTCGTTGACCAGGAACGCGCCGCCTTCCTGGGACAGCCGCAGCTCCTTGACCTTGCGGTTGATTTCCAGGGTCGCGCCGTGGCCGACCACGATCGGCAGGCGGGCCAGGTACACGCCCGGCGAGACTTCACGGACATAGCGCTCGGGCACTTTTTTCGCCAGTTCGGCGAAGTCCACATGGCCGCCCTCGATGAAGATCGCCTGGGGAATGCCGCGCTGGCGGGCGACCCATTCGGCGCCCTTGTTGTCGCCGCCGATGAACTCCTTGAGGGTGGTTTCCTGGAGCATGCGGCGGACCGAAACCGTGCCTTTGTGACGGCGGTCGATTTTCTTCTGCACCGCCTCGGCGGTGTAGCCGCTGAGGTCCGGCAGAGTCGGCGGGTCCATCTGCAAAGGCTCCACCGGCGCGCTGCTGACGGTGTAGGTCTTGGCATGTTGCAGCCCTTTGGCGGTCGGCGCCGCCTGGCCGTTGGCCTGGGCGATGCCGCTGGCCAGCAGCAGGGCGCCGGCCAGCAGGGCGTGGAGCCTGTTCGGGTGAAGGTTCATGTCAGTGCTCTCCGTGCATCAGAAGCGCCAGACCACGTCAACGAAGGCGCGATGCATGTAGGAGTCGGCCTCTTTGCCGTAGGCGTCGCCCGGCTTGAACACGCCGCCGCGAAAGCGCACCAGCGCCGAGGGTTCGTCGATCGACTTGCTCAGTGAGGCAGGCAGCAGGCCCTGTTTGAAGTACTTGGTGACCACCAGGTCCATCTCCTGCCCGACATCCTTCTCGCCCTGGATCAGCGGACGGTTGATGCCGCCGTCGTCGACCACTGCGTTGATGCCGCTGCCGCCGAGGTTCTGGTCGCCATCGACGCGCCAGAACTTGTGGTAGATCAGGCTGGCGTCGTAGTCGTCGCGCAGTTGCCAGGAGGTGAACAAGGTCGCCGCCTGCAGGTTGCCCAGTTCGCCGCGGAAGGCTTCGCCGAAGCGGTGCACGCGGGAGCGGGTGCCGGTGAAGTTGGAGCGGTTGCTCTCGAGGCCGGTCTGCTCGTAGTTGTTCGAACCGTCGCTGCCACCACCACCGCTGCCGCGGGCGTAGGCGGCGCCGACCTGCCAGTTGGGATCGAGGCGCAGGCGGATGCCGAGGTCGGTGGCCCAGGCGTTGACGTCGCCGCTCTGCTTGCCGGTGGCGACCTGTTCGCCGTTTACCGTGGTGCTGCTCAGGGTGTCGCGGTCGCCGGTCAGCCAGGTGAGGCTGCCCCAATAGTTGACGGTGTTTTGATTGCGCCAGTTGTAGGCGTCGCTGTTGGCTTCCACGCCGAGCCAGGTGAGGTCGCCGTTGCGGGTTTTGTCGAGGGCGTCGAGGGTTTCGCCGGGGTTCTTCAGCTTACCGTCGTCGCGGGTGTGGTGGGCGCGCAGGCCGACCCAGTGGCCGGGCGTCCATTGCGCCGCGACATCGCCGTAGACATGCAGGCGGTCCTTGTCTTCGGCGGCCAGCTCGGTGAGGTCGGTGCGGTATTCGCTGAAGCGTTCGGCGACGCCGAGGTTGGCCCGCAGCAGGGTGGTGTCGAAGGTCCAGTTCAGCGCTTCGATATTGGTGTCGCGCCACATGCCGTCGTCGTTGCGCAGGCGCTGGCGACCGAAGCGCAGTTGCTCCCCGGGGTAGGCGGTGAAGCCGCTGTAGCCGACCCAGAACTCGCGCATCGCCAGGTAGTTTTTCTTGGCTTCGCGGTCGTCGTTGCTGCTGTTGGCGTTGTCGATTTCGCTGCCGTCGGCGGACTGGCGGCTGGTGTCGGTTTCGATGATGTCGGTGGCCGCGACCGCCTGGCCCATGGCGTAGGCGCTCCAGTCGCCGCGCTCGAAGAACACCCACGGGCGCAGGTCGAGGCCGAGGCCGTTGACGTCGCCGCCGGCGCGGGTGCCGAGGTCGCGGTCGTCTTCCGACTGGCCGGTGATTTTCACTTCCAGGCCGAAGTTCTTTTCAGCGGTTTCGGCGGCCAGGGTCGGGCAGGCCCAGAACAGCGCGAAGCTCAGGCCGAGGCCGGCTTTCATCCACGGATTGAGCGTCATAGGGAATCCTCACCTTGTTCTTCGTCGGGCGCTTGTACGGCTTGCAGGGCCAGGGCATTCGGGCCCGGGCCTATGGCGCCACGGGCGGCGCGTTCCTGTTCCAGCAGGCGCTGGGCGGCGGCTTTTTGTTCGGGGCTGAGTTGGGCGTCGAGTTCGCCGGCCAGCGTGGTCGATTGTTCGCTGGCGTTGGCCTGCGCCAGCTGGGCGAAGACCCAGGCGTTGACCGGGTCCTGGCGAATGCCGTGGCCTTCGCTGAACAACTGGGCCAGGGCGTAGTCGGCGCTGAGTTGGCCGCCGCGGGCGGCCTGGAGCAGATGATCGACGGCTTTCTGTGGTTCGACATCGCCCAGGTAGCCGCGGCGATAAAGTTGGCCGAGGTAGTAATGGGCGCTGATCTCGCCGGCGCTGGCGGCGGCGAGCAGATGGGATTCGGCTTTCTTGGCGTCGGCTGGAAGGGTCTTGCCTTCGTAGTAGAGGCGACCCAGCAGCAGTTCGGCACGCGGCTGCTCGGCGGCGCGGCCCTTGTCGATGTAGCCCATCAACTGGTCGCTGTCGCCCAGTTCGGGGAAGTCGTAGAGCAGTTGCGCCAGGCTGACCCAGGACGCCGGGTTCTGCGGCGCGATGTCTTCGAGCAGGGCCTGGGCGGTTTTTTCGTCGGTCTGGCCGAGGCTGCGGTCGGCCAGCACGCGGGCCACGCTGTCGACCCGGCTGGCCGGGACCGCGCCGCGCTGGTGCGCGCTCTTGAGCTGCTCCAGCAGCGCCGCCTGTTGTTCCGGCTGGGCGCGTTTCTGGTAGACGGTGGCGAGTTCGACGTAGCAGATGTCGGTGCTGGTCAGCGCCGCCTTGCAGATGCGCTCGACGTCATCGAGGTGCTGGTCGTAGGTGTTCTGGGTGCGGTACAGCAGGACCTGGGCCAGGCCCGCCTCCGGGTAGCCGGCGGCGCGCCACTGGTCGATCTGCTGCTGCGCGTTGATCCGCGGGAAGCTCTGCGGGTATTGCAGGTAGAGCATCGCCAGCGGGATCAGGGTGTTGCCCTCGCCGTTGGCGAAGGCTTTCTTCAGCAGGGACTCGGCTTCCTGGCGCTCGGCTTCGCTGGCGTCGGGTTTCGCCGCCAGCAGGCGGCCGAGGCGCGACTGGGCGCGGGGCGAGATTTCGGCGGCGGCGCGGTAGGTGGCTTCGGCTTCCTTCAGCTTGGCCGGGTCGCGGGTTTCCACCTGGATATCGGCGAGCCCGACCTGGGCTTCGCTGTAGCCGAGGTCGGCCAGTTGCCGGTAGTTGCGCTCGGCGGTGGCGGTGTCACCGTTTTTCAGGGCCTCGTTGGCCAGGCGCTGGTCAGGCAGGCCGGCGCAGCCGGTGAGGCTGATGGCCAGGGCCAGGGCGCACAGCAGGGGTGAGGCTGGGGGCCTCATCGCGAGCAAGCTCGCTCCTACGGGGGATGGCTGCGCGTCCGTTGTAGGAGAGAGCCGGGCGGCGTTCCGCTCGTTCGCGATGGACGCAATGTGATTATTCATCGGAGAACCCTCTTCAGAGCCCATGCGCTACAGCGCTATCGATCAACCAGTCCAGCGACGGACCCCGCTTGGCGTTGACGCTGGCAGGCAAGCCGATCAGGTTCGCGGGCATCGGTGCATCCGGTTTGATCTGCACGCGGATGTCCGAAGACAGGTCGTCCTGGCTCAGGTTGCTGCTGCTGACGATCTGCCCGGTACGGGTCTGGTCTTCGCCGGCGACCTGGAAGTTGACCCGGGTGCCCGGCTTCACATCGTCGAACTGGCGATAGCTGAAGCGCGCCTCGACGGTCGGGTTGGTGGTACGCGGGATCAACTGGAAGATCACCGTGCCCTTGGCGGCGTACTGGCCGTCGTCCACCAGTTGCCGCGCCACGGTGCAATCACACGGGCTGGTGAGGGTGCCGCTCATTTGCTTGCCGAACAGTTCCTCGACCTTGGCCGGCTCCAGTTGCTGGTCGTCCAGATGCCCTTTGAGCAGGTCGAGCATGCTGGTGCTGAAGGACGCCAGCGGCGCGCCCTTGACCACCTCGCCACCGTTGTCCACCAGCGCCTGCACGGTGCCGTCGCGGGGCATGGTGACCTGGGTGGTCGGCACGCTGACCACGCCGGCCTCGGCATGGCTGACGAAGTACAGGCCGTAGATCGACTTGGCGACGAAGCCGAACGCGGCGACTCCGACCACGAACACGCCGAGGCTGAAGGTCACCGCCCGCAGCCGGCCCAGCGGGCTCAGGCCGCCGTGGGTGTCTTTCTGCTTGCGCGCCTTGGTGAAGTTGTCGCGCTGCAGGGTGCTGAGCACGTCGCCGATGCTGATCAACTCGCCGGACAGGTGCGAGGTGATGAGGTGGCGCAGGGTGGCGATGTCGCGCTGTTCGAGGTTCTGGAACTGCACCCCGGTGCGGCCGCTGGACGGGTCGAAGGAGCGCACCTGGAATTCCACGTCCATCGACAGGCCGAGGTTGTCCACCGTGAATTGCAGGCGGCCACGCAGCACGTCGCCGACTGTCAGTGGCTGTTTGGCGTGGAAGCTCAGGCCCCCGGCGGAGAGGTCGTCGACTTTCATCTCCAGGGTTTCGCGGTTGCCGCCCAGGTAGCGCAGCTTGGCGGGAATGCGCACCCGGGCGTGTTGGCGCTGGGTTTCGGACTCATGCACGACATTGACGTTCACGGCGGTATTCATGGCGATGTTTTCCTATTGGATCCGTTGGGTTGCCGCGGCTCACACGACCACGAACAGCACAGCAACGAAGATGCTGGCCGCCGAGAAGGTCATGGTCCGGGAAGACCAGGTGTTGAACCATTGTTGAAAGCTGGCGAGGTCGCGTTTGAGCGCGGTGGGCTGGCGGGTCCAGGACTGCCGGTCGAGGCGGAAGAACACGTAGATCTTCATCAGCGCGCCGACGATCTGGTTGTAGTAAAGGATCAGCGGATAAGCCGGGCCGATCTTGTGCCCCGAGCACAGCAGCATGAGGGTCAGGATCAGGCGGGTGAGGCCGATCCACAGCAGGTAGGCGAGGAGGAATTTGCCGCCGAACTTGAGGCTGGCGATCACCGCGACGGTCAGCCCGAGCAGGCTGGTCCACATCGACACGCGCTGGTCGAACAGCACCACGCTGGTGAACAGGCCGAGACGACGCATGCCGAGGCCGAGGGCGCGGGAGTTCTGCCGCAGGTTGTTGCCGTACCAGCGGTACATCAGCTTGCGGCTGGCCTTGATGAAGCTCTTTTCCGGCGGGTGCTCGACGGTGTTGATCGCCGCGTCAGGCACGTAGAAGGTGTCGTAGCCCAGGCGCATCAGGCTGAACCAGCTCGACTTGTCGTCGCCGGTGAGGAATTTGAAGCGGCCCAGGCGCCAGTGCATCAGCGAGTCGCTTTCGACGTCGGCGATGAACTCGGGGTTGGTCACTACGCTTGCGCGGAACACCGACATGCGCCCGGTCATGGTCAGCACGCGCTTGGACAGGGCCATCGAGCACATGTTGATGTGGCGTTGGGCGAAGCGCAGCTTGTGCCACTCGCTCATGATGTAGCCGCCGCGCACTTCGCAGAATTCGTTGGTGGTCAGGCCGCCGACATTGCCGAACAGCTTGAACCAGGGGACGGTCTTGCGCACCACGCCTTCACCGAGCACGGTGTCGCCGTCGATCACCGCGACCACCGCGTTGTCGTCCGGCAGGTGACGGGAGATGGCGCGGAAGCCGAAGGCCAGGCCATCGCGCTTGCCGGTGCCGGCGATGCGCACGAAGTCCAGGCTGACCCGATCCGGCGGGTTGTATTTGGCCCACAGGCTTTTCACCAGCAACTCATCGGACATTTCCACCAGCGAGCAGACCACGGTGGTGGGGTAGCCGCAGTCGATCGCTTCGCGGATCACCGAGCTGTAAACCTGCGCGGTGGTCAGGGCGTCGATGCGAAAGCTGGTGACCATCAGGTACACGTGCGACGGGTCGGCGGCGGCGCCGAGCTTGCGCACCTTGCGCCGCAGCCGTGGGTAGACCACGTAGAGAAACAGCATGCCGCGGACGAAATGGGTGGCGCCCATGGAATAGCGCCAGATGCCGACGGCGCCGATCAGGAAGAGGAAGTCCTTCGAGTCGGGGTCGAACAGGGTGTTGGGCAAGGCCAGGGCGATCAACATGAGCAAAGTCACGTAGAACAGCCAACCGGCAGCCTGTAGCAGGCCGTGCTTGAGGCTTTGCATGTTCTGCATCCGTATCGGTGACGTCAGGTTGGAAAAAGCGCGCGGGGCCGGACGGCCCCGCGCGGCCTGCTTACCAGCAGATGCCTTCGGTACGGTTGGTCGGGGAGGTGGCCTGGCTCATGAAGCCCACCAGGTCGATCACCTGCTTGCCGGCCGGTGCTTGTTGGGCGAGGGCGCGGAACTGCTCGTCGCGGTTGCCCAGGACGATGATCTCGGCGTCGTCGATGACCTGTTGCAGGTCAGCGTTGAGCAGCGAGGAGACGTGGGGGATCTTCGATTCGATGTAGTCCTTGTTGGCGCCGTGGACACGGGCGTACTGGACGTTCTGGTCGTAGATGTTCAGTTGGTAGCCCTTGCCGATCAGGCGCTCGGCCAGTTCCACCAGCGGGCTTTCGCGCAGGTCGTCGGTGCCGGCCTTGAAGCTCAGGCCGAGCAGGGCGACCTTGCGCTTGTCGTGGCTTTCGATGATGTCGAAGGCGTTCTGCACCTGGGACTCGTTGCTGCGCATCAGCGAGTCGAGCAGTGGCGCTTTCACGTCCAGGCTGCCGGCGCGGTAGGTGAGGGCGCGGACGTCCTTGGGCAGGCACGAGCCGCCGAAGGCGAAGCCGGGGCGCATGTAGTACTGCGACAGGTTCAGGGCCTTGTCCTGGCAGACCACCTCCATTACTTCGCGGCCATCGACACCCACCGCCTTGGCGATGTTGCCGATCTCGTTGGCGAAGGTGACCTTGGTCGCGTGCCAGACGTTGCAGGTGTACTTGATCATCTCGGCAACTTCGATGTCCTTGCGGATGATCGGCGCGTCGAGTTCTTCGTAGAGGGCCTGGAGCACGTCGCCGCTGGCGCGGTCCAGTTCACCGATGACGGTCATGGGTGGCTTGTCGTAGTCGGCGATCGCGGTACTTTCGCGCAGGAACTCAGGGTTTACCGCGACACCGAAATCGACGCCGGCTTTCTTGCCCGAGCAGTCTTCAAGGATCGGGATCACCACGTTCTTCACGGTGCCCGGCAGCACGGTGCTGCGCACCACGATGGTGTGGCGGCTGGCTTTGTCGCGCAGGACGAAACCGATTTCACGGCAGACCGACTCGATGTATTCCAGGCCGAGGTCGCCGTTTTTCTTGCTGGGGGTACCGACGCAGATCATCGACAGGTCGCTGTCGCGGATGGCCTGGGAAAAGTCGGTGGTGCCGCGCAGGCGGCCGGTGCTGATGCCCTGTTGCAACAGGCCTTCGAGGCCGGGTTCGACAATCGGGGATTTGCCCTGGTTGATCAGGTCGATCTTGGTTGCGGAAACGTCCACGCCAATCACGTCATGGCCTCGTGCGGACAGACAACCGGCACAGACTGCACCCACATAACCCAAACCAAAGATGCTGATACGCATCGCATTCACCTCATGTAGTAAGCAATGCCGATTCCATTCAAAGAACCGGACCGGGTTGATTTACCAGCCGTTTTTCGGGCGCACGGAACCGCGGCGTTAAATACGCAGTACCGCGTGCAGGCATAAGTAATTTGTGAGCGCGCACTCTCACGTGCTCAAAGTAGGCAGCCAATGGCCATTAATCGGGACGTGCCCAAAACGCTAGCCGTCTTTATTGCAGTACTGCACTTTCAATACTGCAGTGCTTGTTTTTTCAAGTGGATTAAATCCTTTGAAATCAACCACTAGGACGAATTATGAGTGCGTATTCTCCTGGGCGTGAGCCGCGCGCCGAACGGATTTCGGGCGGATGCTCAACTGACTCTGTATAACTTCCTGACTTCAGTTTTGTTATGTAAGTCTTTTCTCACACAGGGTTCGAAAATCGTTACGGGTGGTATGAGCGAGCGGCGAGGGGATAAGTTCCTGAGGGTGCAGAGTGTCGGTGAAAGATTTTTTAATATTTTTCTACTTGCCGATACTTTCACTTTGATAGCACGCGGGAGTCTCGTCCCTATATATAAAGGGCGAACTTGAGGTGGGATGGTTTTGTGCCAGTACGGAAAATTTTTTCAGGATTTTTCGTCAAAAAACTACGAACGGTCTTATGGCGTTTTGCGATAAGGATGGAAGGTTGGTTTTTTGGCGCCTGAATAATGGCGGTTTTGGGTGGGGAATGGAGTTTGCTGTTGGTGGTTTTATCGCTGCATGGGTATCTACACATCTTTCGGTCATGTGGTGGTTGGAGGGCGCTTGTCAAAAGACCGAGTAATGGTCACCAGGTGCATGTCGGCAGTTTTACAGTGTTCTTGAGATCGAGCGCCGCCCGCGCGGCGCTCGGTCTTCCAGCCACCACATGACCGAAAGATGTGTAGATACCCATGCAGCGATAGGGCCATGAGCCACACCACAGATCAGTGGTCGGGATGATCCCGCAAGAACACCAGATTATCCGGCTTCGACTGCTCGGCACTGTAGTAGTAGCCCTGCGCATCGAACTGCTTGAGCTGCTGCGGATCGTTGATGCGCTCCTGGATCACGAAGCGGCTCATCAGGCCGCGCGCCTTCTTGGCGTAGAAGCTGATGATCTTGTACTGGCCATTTTTTTGGTCGCGGAACTCGGTGTTGATGATCCGCGCCTTGAGGGCGCTGCGTTTCACGGCGCTGAAGTATTCGTTGCTGGCCAGGTTCAACAGCAGGTCGTCGCCTTGCTCGGCGAGCGCCTGGTTCAGCCATTCGCTGATCCGCGTGCCCCAGAAGGCATACAAGTCCTTGCCGCGGGCGTTGGCGAGTTTGGTGCCCATTTCCAGGCGGTACGGCTGCATCAGGTCCAGCGGGCGCAGCAGGCCATACAGGCCGGACAGCATGCGCAGGTGATCCTGGGCGTAGCTGAAATCATCTTCGCTGAGGCTTTCGGCATTGAGCCCGGTGTACACGTCACCCTTGAATGCCAGCAGCGCCTGCTTGGCGTTGGCCGGGGTGAAATCCGGGGTCCAGCTACCGAAACGCGCGGCGTTGAGGCCGGCGAGCTTGTCGGACAGGTGCATCAGTTCGCTGATCTGCGCCGGCGACAGGTCGCGCAGTTGCACGATCAGTTCCTGGGAGTCGTCCAGGTACTGCGGCAGGGTGTGCCGCGAGGTGACGGGCGGGGTGTCGTAATCGAGGGTCTTGGCGGGGGAAATCACCGTCAGCATGAGGTCGGCTCCTTGAATCGTGGCGGCGATTCTACGGGGCGGGGCCGATGTTCTCCAGCTATCGCGGCGATAGCCGGGCGCGCTGCTATAGTGCGCGGCGGATGAACCAGAGAGTGTGAACGTGCGCATAGCCCTTGTTGCCCTGACAGCCCTGCTCAGCCTCGTGGCCCAGGCCGCCCCGCTGGAAATCGCGACGTTCGAGCGCAGCCACTGGCCGGAAACGCTGGACACCCCGGTGTTGTTCGACGTCGCCTCGCGGGCCGAGATTCTGTCCTTTGCCCGGGTCCTGAGTGAAACCGAGGTGCTGAACGAGCCGACCCTGGCGGCGCGCCTGCAACTGCGCCAGATCAACCTGCCGGCCATCAGCGAATACCGCGAACGGCTCTGGCGCACGCTGTGGCGCAACTACGACATGGCCCAGCAGAGTTGCGAGCAGGACGCGTCGTTCTGCTATGCCATCGAAAACCTCGGTGACCTGCGCCAGCAAGCGGCGAAGTTCGCCGTCGACGCCGACTCCTTCTATGCCGGCTGGGCCGAGCCGAGCCGGCAGTTCCATAACGCCTACCTGAATGAACTGCTGCGCAAGGCCGCGCTGTTCCCGCAGACCGCCAGCGAAGTGATGTTCTACGACGCCGCAGAGGTCAACGGTGATCGTCTCAATGACCGTGTGTTCTTGTTCACCTTCGATGGTGGCCCGAGCATGGCCGGGGCCAGCACCGAGCAATTGAGCGTGTTCCTGCGCAAGCAGAAACTCGACGGCCTGTTCTTCGTCCTCGGCCAGAGCGTGCAGAGCCGGCGCGACAAACTTTCGCTGGCAGCGCTGCGTGAGGTCTATCGCGGACAGTGCGTCGGTGTGCAGGGCTGGCAGTACCGCTCCCATGCCCAGTGGAAGGACTGGGAAGACTCGGTGCTGCGCAGTGTGGCGCGGGTTCAGGGCGATCTGCCGGCCCAGTATGTGCCGCTGTTTCGCCCACCTTACGGCCAGCGCCGGGCCGACAGCGCCGGCTTTTTCGCCAGTCAGAACCTGCGCGTGACCCTGTGGGATATCGACGCCCAGGACCTCAGTCCACTGACCGCCGAGCAATCGGCGCAGCGCACCTTGAGTCTGATGTTGTTATGGCGTCGCGGCTTGATCCAGTTGCATGACAGCCAGCCGAAAGCGCAGGCGGTAGTGACCTGGGTGCTGACGCACACGGCACAAAGCGGGATTGGCTGGGAGAGTTGCCGAGACTTCGCGGGTCGGCAGTAGCAGGGGAGTCCGGGGCTGGACGAAACGTTTCAACGGGCTCCATCCTTGAATGTAGTCGCGCTTTGCGACGCCGCCAAGGGCAATTCGTCCAAGTGAAAAATAAACTGCCCTGACGCATGAAAATGCTTTTTCCGGTAACGGTTTTTGCGGTATGTAGGAGTCAGACAGCCGAACCCTGCAGCCAGGTGGCGTCTTCCAAGGCCCCCTTGTTGGCAGGTTCTCTTCCCGCCCGTAGCAACGCGGATACGGGAAGCGCGGCGGTCACTCTGCGATGCGCGAAGTACCGCATCGCGTAGCTTCCACATAAGGTGACCGAGTATGGATGACCAAGGACGCAACCCTTCCTCCAACCAGCCAATCCTGTATGTGCTCGATACCAATGTCCTGATTCACGATCCCAACGCCTTGCTCAACTTCGAGGAGCACCACGTCGCGATACCGATGACGGTGCTGGAGGAACTCGACAAGCTCAAGACCGGAAAACACACCGTCGCCGCCGAATGTCGCCAGGCCATCCGCCTGATCGACCAGACCCTCGGTGACGCCACGCCCGAAGACGTCGAACAGGGCGTACCGATCCAGCGTGGCAAGGGCGGGCCCAAGGGCTTCCTGTCGATCCTGATGACCCCGCGCGCCGAACCTCACCGTCTGCTGCCCGAACACCTGAACGACAACATCATCATCAACCAGTTGCTGGACCTGCGCAGTCGGCGCAAGGACCGCGACGTGGTGCTGGTGACCAAAGACATCAACATGCGCCTCAAGGCCCGCGCCTGTGGAATCGCGGCGGAGGACTACAGTACCGACCAGTTGGTTGACGACGTCAGCCTGCTGTCCAAGGGCTACCACTCGGTCACCGGATCGTTCTGGGACCGCGTGAGCAAGGTCGAGACCCGCCAGGAACGTGGTCGCACCTGGCACCGTGTGCAACTGATCGACAACCTGCCGGCGGTCCACGTCAACGAGTTCATCATTGACGAGCAGGGCTTCGTCGGCTGGATCAAGGGCATCAAGGACAGCGAACTGCTGCTGCTCGACCTGCACCAGGAACCGCTGCTGCACCAGGAAGCCTGGGGCCTGAAACCCCGCGACATTCATCAGGCGCTGGCGCTGTTCGCGCTGCTCGACCCGGACATCCACCTGGTCAACCTCACCGGCGCCGCGGGCTCCGGCAAGACCATCCTGGCCCTGGCCGCGGCTATCGAGCAGACCATGGTCAGCAAGCGCTACCGGCGCATCATCGCCACCCGCAGCGTGCAGGGGCTGGACCAGGAGATCGGCTTCCTGCCGGGCACCGAAGCGGAAAAAATGGAACCCTGGCTCGGCGCCATCACCGACAACCTCGAAGCCCTGCACATGGACGACGAGAGCACCCACGGCAGCGTCGAATACATCCTTGAACGCGTCCCGCTGCAGTTCAAGTCGCTCAACTACATTCGCGGCCGCAGCTTCCAGCAGAGCCTGATCCTGATCGACGAATGCCAGAACCTCACGCCGCACCAGATGAAAACCATCATCACCCGTGCCGGCACCGGTTCGAAAGTGATCTGCCTGGGCAACCTGGCACAGATCGACACCCCCTACCTGTCGGCCACCAGCTCCGGGCTGACCTACCTCACCGAACGCTTCAAGGACTTCCCCAACGGCGTCCACATCACCCTGCAGGGCGTACCCCGGTCGATCCTCGCCGAATACGCCGAATCCCACCTGTAAACCACGCCCCGGGCGGCCTCGCGCCGCCCGGTTTTTTTCGCTGGCAAAGCTGACTCCCAGGTTTACAATCGGGGCTCCTGATCTGGAGTAACCCCGTGCTGACTCATCTCGATTCCCAAGGTCGCGCCGCCATGGTCGACGTCACCGACAAGGCCGTGACCTTCCGCGAAGCCGTGGCCGAAGCCCGCGTGCGCATGCTCCCGCAGACTCTGGCGATGATCGTCGACGGCGCCCATCCCAAGGGTGATGTGTTCGCCGTGGCGCGTATCGCCGGGATCCAGGCGGCGAAGAAAACCAGCGACCTGATTCCCCTGTGCCATCCGCTGATGCTCACCAGCGTCAAGGTCGAACTGAGCGCTGAAGGCGCGGACGCTGTGCACATCGTCGCCCGCTGCAAGCTGTCCGGGCAGACCGGCGTGGAAATGGAAGCGCTGACCGCCGCCAGCGTCGCCGCGTTGACCATTTACGACATGTGCAAGGCCGTCGATCGCGGCATGACCATTGAAAACGTGCGCCTGCTGGAAAAGCTTGGCGGCAAGAGCGGCCACTACCAGGCGGATGCGCAATGAAGATCAAGGTGGTGTATTTCGCCCGCTACCGTGAGTCGCTGGGCACCGACGGCGAGGTGCTCGATGGCGCTTTCGCCCGTGTCGAAGACGTGCGCCAAGCCTTGCTCGACAAGGGCGAGCGCTACGCCGTGCTGGCCGAACAGAACCTGATGTGCGCACGCAACCAGGACCTGTGCAAGCCGGACGAAGCCCTGGAAGACGGCGACGAAGTCGCGTTCTTCCCGCCGGTCACCGGAGGTTGAGATGAGCGTTCGGGTCCAGACCGCGCCCTTCGATCCGGGCGCGGAAACCAATGCCATGCACGCGGCCAACGTCGGCGTTGGGGCCGTGGTGGCCTTCGTTGGTTATGTGCGTGACTTCAATGATGGCCGGGAGGTGGCGGGGATGTTCCTCGAACACTATCCGGGCATGACCGAGAAAGCGCTGGGCAAGATCGTCATCGAGGCCGAGGCGCGCTGGCCGCTGCTCAAGGTCGAGGTTCTGCACCGTATTGGCGCGCTCGAACCGGGCGAGCCGATCGTCTTCGTCGGCGTTGCCAGCGCCCACCGCCAGGCGGCATTCGACGCCTGCAACTTCATCATGGACTACCTCAAAACCCGCGCGCCGTTCTGGAAAAAGGAACAGACCTGCGAAGGCCCGCGTTGGGTCGAGGGCAAGCAGAGTGATGCTGACGCCGCCGAGCGTTGGTAGACACTGATTCCGAATTATCCGTAAACCTCATGGGAGCTGGCTTGCCAGCTCCTACAGCGTCTTGCCTGACTTTTCTGACTGTTGTTTTTTTGTACGATAAAGTCCAGTATGGATTCATAAGTACAAAATAATGACAGGCTCCGTGCCTGACTTCCTTTCCTCTGTCTTGTCACCCCCAACACAACAACGAGTGAGAGAGCCCCATCATGAAGACCTCCAACCTGATCGCCGGTCTGGCGCTTGGCCTGTTGGCCAGCAGCCCTGTGTTCGCGGCCGACGATGTTCTGCGCATCGGCATCGAGGCTGCTTACCCGCCCTTTGCCTACAAGACCCCGAATGGCATAGAAGGCTTTGACTACGACATCGGCAACGCGCTGTGCGCCGAGATGAAGGTCAAGTGCCAGTGGGTCGAGCAGGAATACGACGGCCTGATCCCGTCGCTGAAGGTCAAGAAAATCGACGCGGCCCTGTCGTCGATCACCATCACCGAAGAGCGCAAGAAGTCCGTGGACTTCACCAACAAGTACTACTTCACGTCGGCGCGCCTGGCGATGAAGGAAGGCACCCAGGTGGACGATCAGTACGCAGCCCTCAAGGGCAAGCGCATCGGTGTGCAGCGCGCCACTACTACTGACCGCTATGTGCGTGCGGTGCTGGAGCCCAAAGGTGTGATCGTGGTGCCGTATACCACCAACGAAGAGATCTTCCTGGACATGGAAAGCGGTCGTCTGGACGGTGTGTTCGCCGATACCATCCCGCTGCAACTGGGCTTCCTCGACACGCCACGGGGCAAGGGCTTCGCCTTTGTCGGCCCTGAGCTGAAAGATCCGAAATTCGTCGGTGAAGGCGCCGGTATCGCCGTGCGCAAGGGCAATACCGAGCTGGTGAAGAAACTGAACGATGCCATTGCCGCAATCCGCGCCGATGGCGAGTACCAGAAGATCCAGAGCAAGTACTTCAAGACCGACATCTACGGCGACTGATCGCCTGACTCAAGCGCCCGGGGCTGCTGCCCTTTCTGTAGGAGCGAGCTTGCTCGCGAAGCGGTACCCGCAGCCTCAGGCCTTGAGTTCCTTCAGGTGTTTGTACACCGTTGCCCGCCCCATATTCAGCACATTGGCCACATAGTTGGCCGCACTCTTGCCGCGGAACGCGCCTTCGGCGTGCAGGGCCAGGACCAGCTCGCGCTTGTGGTCGCGGTTGAGCACATTGAGGCTGAGCTGACGCTGGCGCAGCCAACTGTTGAGAAAGGTATTGATCCGCTCCTGCCAGTCATCGCGAAACAGGGCGTCGGGCTGCGGGATCAATTTGCTCGGTGACAGGAACAAATCCAGCGCCGCCTTGGCATTCTCGAACAGCGAAATATTCAGGTTGATGCACAACACGGCCTGCGGGTTGCCCGCGGCGTCGCGCAGCACCGTGCTCAGGGAGCGGATCTTCTGTCCGTCCCAGTTGAGCTTCTCGTAGGGGCCGATATTGGTCTCGTCGGTACCTTCCTCGAACATGTCTTCCAGCGCCGCGTCGTCACCGATTTCGCGTTTGGACAGGTTGTTGGCGATGTAGTCGATCTTCTGTGTGCGCAGGTCGTGCAGGACGACTTCGGCATGGGGGAAGAACAGCGTGGCGATGGCATCGGCGATCGCCCGGTAGTTCTGCAGGACATCATCGGGTGTCGACATTCGGGCGGGCTCCGGACGGGTTCAGCGCCCTGGGGCCAGGGCGCTGGGAGTGTGCCGCAAACGCGCGGGCGCGTCATCCTTCCTGGCGGGTGGCGAGGCGCGCGGGCGAGAGTTGCTCGGCGCTCAGGCCGAAATCACCGAGGTGGGCGGGCAGGGGCTCGCCGCGCACCAGTGCGGCGCTGGCCTGGCCCATTGCCGGCGAGGTCTGGATGCCGTAGCCGCCTTGCGCCGCGACCCAGAACAGGCCGGGCACGGCGCCGTCGAAACCGGCCACCAGATCTCCGTCGGCGACGAAGCTGCGCAGCCCGGCCCAGGTGCGGAACGGGCGGCGGATGTTCAGGGTGGTGGCTTCCTCGATCTGGTAGATGCCCATGGCGATGTCCAGCTCTTCGGGCTGTACGTCGTGAGGCTCGACCGGGTCGGCGTTGCACGGCGAGCCGAGCAACATGCCGGCGTCCGGCTTCATATAGAAGGACTCGTCGAGGCTGACCAGCATCGGCCAGCCGTGGGTGTCCAGGTCGGCCGGTGCTTCGAAGATGAACGCGGCACGCCGCTTGGGTTGCAGGCCCAACGGACGGGCGCCGGCCAGTTGGCCGATGTGGTCGGCCCAGGCGCCGGCGGCGTTGATGATCACCGGTGCGCGGAATTCGCCGCGGCTGGTTTCCACGCGCCACTGGCCGTCGTCTTCGCGGTGCAGGGCGAGGACTTCACAGTCGCCGTGCACTTCGCCCTGCTGGCGGCGGATGCCGCGCAGGTAGCCCTGATGCAGGCCGTCGGTGTCGATATCGCTGGCGCTCGGGTCGTACAGCGCGCCGTGGACTTTCTCCCGGCGCAGCACCGGCAGCCGCGCACAAGCCTCATCGGCGCTGAGCAACTGCATCTCCGGTACACAGGCGCGGGCGCTGTCGAACTGGCGTTGCAGTTCGGCTGCGTCGCCATCGAAGTCCACGGTCATCTCGCCGCGCGGGGTCAGCAGCGGGTGCTCGGCGAAGCCGGCCGGCGGCTGGTCGAAGAACGCCCGGCTGGCCAGGGTCAGGGCGCGCACCTGCGGCGTACCGTAGGCGGCGGTGTACAGCGCCGCCGAGCGACCGGTGGAGTGATAGCCCGGTAGCGTTTCGCGTTCGAGCAGCAGCACCCGGCCATGCGCGGCCAGCCAGTAACCGGTGGACGCGCCGGCGATACCGGCGCCGATAATGATGAAATCAGCCTGTTGCATGGGGCCTCCGACGCTGTCAGCGCGCGCGTTGCAGGTGGTACAGGGCGTTGGCCAGGGCGATGTCTTCGAGGCCGAGGCCGATGGAGCGGAAGAACGCGTGGCGCTGGTAGTCCGGGCGTGGTGCCTGGCCGCTGATCAGTTCCGGCAGGTCGCCGATGATGGCTTCGGTCTTCCAGCCATGTTCTTCGGCGGCCAGGCACATTTCTCCGGCGCTGCCCGGCGTGGTCACGCGGTAGTCGCAGTACACGTCCATCGCCGCGAGGCTGGCGGGTGGTACTTCATGAGCGCGCACCGCATTGGTGCTGATGGAGGTAATCAGCGCCGGCTTGCTCAATTGGGCCGGATCGATGACCGGCTTGGCCGACGAGGTGCACAGCAGGATCACATCGGCGTCGACCAGGGCCGCGTCGGCGTCGTCGTGCAGGCTCAGGCGCGGATCGAGGGCGGTGAGGGCGTCACGCTCGCTGGCGCGCTTGCCGTTGAGGCTCGGCGAGTAAAGGCGGATGTCCTGCCATGGGCGCAGGTTGCGGACGTAATGCAGGTGAGCGCGGGCAATCGAGCCGCTGCCGATGATGGTCAGGCGCCGGGCTTCGGCCGGGGCCAGGGCATCCACGGCCACCGCGGTGGTCGCGGCGGTGCGCGCGGTGGTCAGTTCGCCGGCGTCGCACAGCAACAGCGGCAGGCCGCTGTCCATGGACATCAGCAGGGTCCAGGCGGTGACCAGTGCGCCTTGCTCACGGACGATATAAGGCGAAGTCTTGACCCCGTAGACGCGCTCCTGCGCCAGCACGCCGCCGTAATTGATGAAGTCGCCCTTGCCGGACGGGAATTCCACCAGTTGCTGCGGTGGCTGCACCGCCTGGCCGGCTGCCAGGTCACGGAACAGATCGCGCAGCACCTGGGGAACATCCACCTGGGCGAGCAGTTGACGGGCGTGCTGCTGATCGAGAACGAGGGGCGCGGCCATTCGGGACTCCGGGGTGACTGGTTTCTAAACTAATTTTTCCATTATGGACTTTTAGTTTAAGTCTTCGCTATCCCGGTGGAAAAAAAGATTGGAGCTGCCGAGGGGCTTCGCGAGCAAGCTCGCTCCTACAGACCGGTATGGTCTGAGTCTGTAGGAGCGAGCTTGCTCGCGAAAAATTGCAGCCATAAAAAAACGCAGCTCCAAGGCTGCGTTTTCTCGATCATCCGTGCTTACGCGGCACTGATTTCAACAACTCGGTCGGCGGCATCTCGCAACTGATCTTGCGACCCAGCAACGCCTCGATCGCCGGCAACTGGTAGGAGTCATCCTCACCGGCAAAGCTGATCGACACACCGCTGGTCCCCGCACGACCGGTACGGCCGATACGGTGCACGTAGTCGTCCGGATCTTCCGGCAACGTGAAGTTGATCACGTGGCTGATGCCATCGATGTGGATACCGCGACCGGCCACGTCGGTGGCAACCAGCACGGTAATGCGGCCTTCGCGGAAGCTTTCCAGGGTGCGGATGCGCTTGTGCTGCGGCACGTCGCCGGACAGTTGCGCGGCATTCACGCCGTCGCGCACCAGTTTCTCTTCGATGCGCCGCACTTCGTCCTTGCGGTTGGCGAAGACGATCACCCGTTCCCACTTGTTCTCGGTGACCAGGTTGTACAACAGCTTGTACTTGTCGCTGCCGGCAACGGCGTAGACGTGCTGTTCGACGGTTTCGCTGGCGACGTTCTCCGGCTCGATCTCGACGATCGCCGGGTCGGTGGTCCACTGCTTGGCCAGGTTCATCACGTCTTCGGTGAAGGTGGCCGAGAACAGCAGGGTCTGACGCTCGCTCTTCGGCGGGGTCTGGCGAATGATCTGCCGGACCTGTGGGATGAAGCCCATGTCGAGCATGCGGTCGGCTTCGTCCAGCACCATCACTTCGACCATGTCCAGGTGCACTTCGCCGCGCTGGTTGAAGTCCAGCAGACGGCCAGGCGTAGCGACCAGGATGTCGCAGTGGCGGGCTTCGAGGGCCTTGAGCTGCTTGTCGTAGTCCATGCCGCCGACGAAGGTCATCACGTTCAGGCCGGTGTACTTGGTCAGCAACTCGGCGTCCTTGGCGATCTGCACCACCAGTTCGCGGGTCGGGGCGATGATCAGCGCCCGCGGCTCACCCATGTAGCGCTCTTTCGGCGGGGGAGTCTGTTGCAGCTGGGTGATGATCGAGATCAGGAAGGCCGCGGTCTTGCCGGTGCCGGTCTGGGCGCGACCGATGGCGTCCTGGCCACGCAGGGTGAAACCCAGGACCTGGGCCTGGATCGGCGTGCAATAAGGAAAGCCGAGGTCATGGATAGCGTGCATCAGCTCGGGGGAGAGCTTGAAGTCGTGGAAACGGGTTTTGCCTTCCTGTGGCTCGACGGCGAAGTCTTCCAGCTTCCAGGTCGAAGCTTGTGGTTTTGGCTTGCGCTCGCGGCGAGGTTTGGCAGCGGCGGCGGGTTCGGCGCGAACGGGTTGGGGTTCCTCGGCCTTGAGCGGGGCCACCGGTGCGGGAGCGGTGGCCGGCGTGGGTGGCTGCATCACGGGAGCAGCGCTTTCGGCGGCGAGTGGCTCATCCTCGCCTTTGCCGAACATCTTCTTGAGTGCTTTGAGCACGGTCTTCTCGTCAATTGATTAAGGAATGTACGCCGGGCAGTGTAATGCAAGATTCGGGCTCGGCGTAGCGGATTGCACTGACAACTACAGGGAATACGACCGTCAGCGCAAGCGCTCTGTCAGCCAGGCGCCAATGTCGTTGATTTCTTCCGGCAGCACCGCGTGTTCCATCGGGTATTCCTGCCATTGGGCACTGACGCCCCATTTTTTCAGGTACTCGAAGGCCGTGCGGCCCATGGCCGGCAGGACCACCGGATCGTAGACGCCATGCAGGCACAGTGCGGGGATGCGTTGCTGGCTGGCGCTGAGTTGAAGGTTGTCCTTGAAGGTCGGCGCGTAGGTGGACAGGGCCATCACCCCGCCGAGCGCTTCTTGCCACTTTATATAGGCGGTGTGCAGCACCACCGCGCCGCCCTGGGAGAAACCGGCCAGGATGATGCGGCTGGGATGGATGCCGGCACCGCGCTGCTCTTCGATCAGCTCGATGACGTGGGCGGCGGATTCTTCCAGTTGCGCCTCGTCGATCGCCCGGGCCGGGCTCATGGCCTTGATGTCGTACCAACTGGGCATTTCATAACCGCCATTGATCGTCACCGGGCGACTCGGTGCCTGGGGCATTACGAAACGCGTGCTGAGCAAATGCTCTTGCAGGGCTTCGGCCACTGGCATGAAGTCATAGCGGTCAGCGCCGAGGCCGTGCAACCAGATCACACAGGCGTCCGCAGTTTTCTGTGTTTCTAGAATCAAGGGTTTGGTCATGACTGCTCCGAAAAAGTGCACGCGATCTCAATTGAGTGCATGAAAAAAAGGCACGAGGGGGCAATACGGAAAGAAGGTGTCGCATTGCTGCAACTTTGCGCGTTGTAGAACACTGAAACGCTTTAGCCACCAGATCTGGTACGCGCTTTGCTACTTGACCTACGACGTGAGGTGGCGTGTTTCCGCGGTAACACCCCTCATGGGTAACCCAAGGCTGTCACAGAACAGCGTATTGCGCCAATTGACCCAATAACAAGCCGAAACGGGTCGGATGCGCCTCATAAGGGTGCGGTGCAAAACCGGCTCACACAACAAGAGCGATCTGGAGGTTTGAATGAAGATGTTGAAATCCACCCTGGCAGTCATGACGGCTGCCGCTGCGCTGGGCCTGAGCTCCTTTGCCCACGCGGGTGCGACCCTGGATGCGGTGCAGAAGAAAGGTTTCGTGCAGTGTGGCGTGAGTGACGGTCTGCCGGGCTTCTCGGTGCCGGACGCCAAGGGCACCATCGTCGGGATCGACGCCGACGTCTGCCGTGCAGTAGCAGCGGCGGTATTCGGTGACGCGACCAAGGTCAAGTTCAGCCAGCTCAACGCCAAGGAGCGCTTCACCGCGCTGCAGTCCGGCGAAGTCGACGTGCTGTCGCGCAACACCACCTGGACCAGCTCGCGCGATTCCGGCATGGGCCTGGTGTTCGCCGGCGTCACCTACTACGACGGCATCGGCTTCCTGGTGAACAAGAAGCTCGGCGTTTCCAGCGCCAAGGAACTGGACGGTGCAACCATCTGCATCCAGGCCGGTACCACCACCGAGCTGAACGTCTCCGACTACTTCCGCGCCAACGGTCTGAAATACACCCCGATCACCTTCGACACCTCCGATGAAAGCGCCAAGTCGCTGGAATCCGGTCGGTGCGACGTGCTGACCTCCGACAAGTCGCAACTCTACGCACAGCGTTCCAAGCTGGCCGCGCCGACCGACTACGTGGTCCTCCCGGAAACCATCTCCAAGGAGCCGCTGGGCCCGGTGGTGCGCAAGGGTGACGAGGAGTGGTTCAGCATCGTCAAGTGGACCCTCTTCGCCATGCTCAATGCCGAAGAAATGGGCGTCACCTCGAAGAACGTCGAGGCCGAAGCCAAAGGCACCAAGAACCCTGACGTGGCGCGCATGCTCGGCGCCGACGGTGAGTACGGCAAGGACCTGAAACTGCCGAAGGACTGGGTGGTGCAGATCGTCAAGCAAGTGGGTAACTACGGCGAAGTGTTCGAGAAGAACCTCGGCAAGGCTACCCCGCTGCAGATCGACCGCGGTCTGAACGCCCTGTGGAACAACGGCGGCATCCAGTACGCGCCACCGGTGCGCTGATTGGGTCGGCCCGCGGCGGCGAGGTTGCCGCCGCGGGCCGTTACGTTCCTTCTCTTCGGGGCTTTTCATGCAAAATCCACCCAAGGGCTTGTCCCTGAACGACCCACGTGTGCGTGCGTGGCTGTTCCAGATCCTCACCATTGTCGTGGTGGTCGGTCTGGGCTGGTACCTGTTCCACAACACCCAGACCAACCTGCAACACCGGGGCATCACCTCGGGCTTCGACTTCCTCGAGCGCAGTGCCGGTTTCGGCATCGCCCAGCACCTCATTCCGTACACGGAATCCGACACGTACGCCCGGGTATTCGTCATCGGCCTGCTCAACACCCTGCTGGTGACCGTTATCGGCATCATCCTGGCGACCCTGCTGGGGTTCATCATCGGCGTGGCACGACTGTCACCGAACTGGATGATCAACAAGCTGGCCACGGTGTATGTCGAGACTTTCCGTAACATCCCGCCGCTACTGCAGATCCTCTTCTGGTACTTCGCGGTGTTCCTGACCCTGCCGGGACCGCGGGGTAGCATCAACCTCAACGACACCTTCTTCATCAGCAACCGTGGGCTGAACATGCCCGGGGCTTCGCTGGCCGACGGCTTCTGGCCGTTCGTGATCTGCCTGGTGGTGGCAATCGTCGCCGTGGTGCTGATGGTGCGCTGGGCCAACCGGCGTTTCGAAGCGACCGGCGTGCCATTCCACAAGTTCTGGGCCGGACTGGCCCTGTTGCTGGTGATCCCTGGGCTGAGCGTGCTGTTGTTCGGCAACCCGCTGAGCTGGGAACTGCCGCAATTGAAAGGATTCAACTTCACCGGTGGCTGGGTACTGATCCCCGAGCTGCTGGCGCTGACCCTGGCACTGACCATCTACACCGCGGCGTTCATCGCCGAGATCGTGCGCTCCGGCATCCGTTCGGTGAGCCACGGCCAGACCGAGGCGGCACGTTCGCTGGGCCTGCGTGAAGGCCCGACGCTGCGCAAGGTGATCATTCCCCAGGCGCTGCGGGTAATCATTCCGCCGCTGACCAGCCAATACCTGAACCTGGCGAAAAACTCCTCGCTGGCGGCCGGTATCGGTTACCCGGAAATGGTTTCGCTGTTCGCCGGCACCGTGCTCAACCAGACCGGCCAGGCCATCGAGGTCATCGCCATCACCATGAGCGTTTACCTGGCCATCAGCATCAGCATTTCGCTGTTGATGAACTGGTACAACAAGCGCATCGCGCTGATCGAGCGGTAAGGAGACGCGCATGACTTCCCATGTTTTCAAACCCGATATGCCGCCACCGGTGAAAACCGTCGGCGTACTCGCCTGGATGCGCGCCAACCTGTTCTCCAGCTGGATGAACACCCTGTTGACGCTGTTCGCCATCTACCTGGTCTGGCTGATCGTGCCGCCGCTGCTGCAGTGGTCGATCTTCGATGCCAACTGGGTCGGCACCACCCGCGCCGATTGCACCAAGGAGGGCGCCTGCTGGGTGTTCATCCAGCAGCGCTTCGGCCAGTTCATGTACGGCTATTACCCCACCGAGTTGCGCTGGCGGGTCGACCTGACGGTCTGGCTGGCCGTGATTGGCGCCGCGCCATTGTTCATTTCGCGCTTCCCGCGCAAGACGATCTACGGCCTGTGCTTCCTCGTTGCGTACCCGATCGTCGCCTACACCCTGCTGCACGGCGGGACTCTTGGTCTTGCCACGGTACCGACCAGCCAATGGGGCGGCCTGATGCTGACCCTGGTCATCGCCACCGTGGGCATTGTTGGCGCCTTGCCGCTGGGCATTCTGCTGGCCCTGGGCCGGCGCTCGAAAATGCCGGCGGTGAAAGTGGTCTGCGTGACCTTCATCGAGTTCTGGCGCGGCGTGCCGCTGATCACCGTGCTGTTCATGTCCTCGGTGATGCTGCCGCTGTTCCTGCCTGAAGGCATGAGCTTCGACAAGCTGCTGCGGGCGATGATCGGCGTCATCCTGTTCCAGTCGGCGTACATCGCCGAAGTGGTGCGCGGTGGTCTGCAGGCCATTCCCAAGGGCCAATACGAAGCCGCCGCGGCCATGGGCCTCGGCTACTGGCGCTCGATGGGCCTGGTGATCCTGCCGCAAGCCCTGAAGCTGGTGATTCCCGGCATCGTCAACACCTTCATTGCCCTGTTCAAGGACACCAGCCTGGTGATCATCATCGGCCTGTTCGACCTGCTCAACAGCGTCAAGCAGGCGGCCGCCGACCCGGCCTGGCTGGGCATGGCGACCGAGGGCTACGTGTTCGCGGCCCTGGTGTTCTGGATTTTCTGTTTCGGTATGTCCCGCTACTCCATGCATCTGGAGCGCAAGCTGGACACAGGCCACAAGCGTTAGGAGAGATTTTGATGAGCGAAGCGATCAAACAGCCTGTTGGCCCTGAAGGCATTATCCAGATGCAGGGCGTGAACAAGTGGTACGGCCAGTTCCACGTGCTCAAGGACATCAACCTGAACGTGCGCCAGGGCGAGCGCATCGTGCTGTGCGGGCCTTCGGGCTCGGGCAAGTCCACCACCATCCGTTGCCTCAACCGCCTGGAAGAACACCAGCAAGGTCGCATCGTGGTCGATGGTGTTGAGCTGACCAACGACCTCAAGCAGATCGAGGCGATCCGCCGCGAAGTCGGCATGGTGTTCCAGCACTTCAACCTGTTCCCGCACCTGACCATCCTGCAGAACTGCACCCTGGCGCCGATGTGGGTGCGCAAGATGCCCAAGCGCAAGGCCGAGGAAATCGCCATGCACTACCTGGAGCGGGTGCGGATTCCGGAGCAGGCCAACAAGTTTCCCGGTCAGTTGTCCGGTGGTCAGCAACAGCGTGTGGCGATTGCCCGGGCGCTGTGCATGAAGCCGAAGATCATGCTGTTCGACGAGCCGACCTCGGCACTCGACCCGGAAATGGTCAAGGAAGTGCTCGACACCATGGTCGGCCTGGCGGAAGACGGCATGACCATGCTCTGCGTGACCCACGAAATGGGCTTCGCCCGCACCGTGGCGAACCGGGTGATCTTCATGGACAAAGGGGAAATCGTCGAGCAGGCTGCGCCGGATGACTTCTTCGACCGGCCGCAGAACGAGCGAACCAAGCTGTTCCTGAGCCAGATCCTGCACTAATGAAAAGGGGCCGCAAGCGGCCCCGAAATCAGTTCTCTTCCTGCACCGCCGGCGCTGGCGGCGGTCGCAGACCTACCTCGGCAACCAGTTTCAGCGGCTTGCCATTGCGCACCACTTCGATCGCAACCTTCTCATTGGGCTTGATCCGCGCCACCTGGTTCATCGAGCGACGGCCATCGCCGGCCGGTTCGCCATTGATGCTGAGGATTACGTCACCCAGTTGCAGACCGGCTTTCTGTGCCGGGCCATCGCGGAAAATCCCCGCTACCACGATGCCTGGTCGGCCCTGCATGCCGAACGACTCGGCCAGTTCCTGGCTCAGCGGCTGCACCTCGATACCCAGCCAGCCACGAATCACCTGGCCATGCTCGATGATCGACTTCATCACCTCCAGCGCCAGCTTGGTCGGAATGGCGAAGCCGATCCCTTGCGAGCCGCCGGACTTGGAGAAGATCGCCGTGTTGATACCGGTCAGGTTGCCGCTGGCATCCACCAGCGCGCCGCCGGAGTTGCCGGGGTTGATCGCCGCGTCGGTCTGGATGAAGTCTTCGTAGTTGTTCAGGCCCAACTGATTGCGCCCGGTGGCGCTGATGATGCCCATGGTGACGGTCTGGCCGACCCCGAACGGGTTGCCGATGGCCAGGGCGACATCGCCGATATGGATATTGTCGGAGCGGCCGATGGTGATGGCCGGCAGGTTCTTCAGGTCGATCTTGAGGACCGCGAGGTCGGTTTCCGGGTCGCTGCCGATGACCCGGGCCAGCGTTTCGCGGCCATCCTTGAGCGCCACCACGATCTGGTCGGCGCCGGCGGTCACGTGGTTGTTGGTCAGCAGGTAGCCTTCCGGGCTCATGATCACCGCCGAACCCAGGCTCGATTCCCAGCGTCGCTGCTTGGGCAGGTTGTCACCGAAGAAACGCCGGAACTGCGGGTCTTCGAACAGCGGGTGCGCGGACTTGTTGACCACTTTGGTGGTGTACAGGTTGGCTACCGCGGGCGCCGCGTGGCTGACCGCATCGGCGTAGGACACCGGGCCCTGGACGATGCTGGTGGTCTGCGGCGCTTGTTGCAGGTTGACGTCCTGGCTGGGCAGGCCGACCCATTGGGGAAAACGCTGGATGACCAGCAGCGCGATCAGCACGCCGGTGAACAGTGGCCAGCCGAAGTAACGCAAAGCCTTGAACATTGAATGGATCCTGGGGGGTTGGCCCGAGCCGATGACGCAGTGGGGAGTTAATGAACGCGCGCGATCATACTTCGGCAAGACCTGTGCAGGAACAGCTAAATCATTCGGCCTGTGACGACGTTGGCCGAATGCCCCCAGGTTGTTGCCGCCGGTTTCCCCAACACAGTCGACGGCCCATAATGGCGGGCATTATACGGGGCCTTGCGCCGCGCTGAACTGCTGAATTGAGGAGTCTTTCCATGGCTGTTGCCCTGACTACCCTGGTCGAGGAAGCCGACCGCTACCTCGGTAGCGCGAAAATCCAGGATTACTGCCCCAACGGCCTGCAGGTCGAAGGCCGGCCGCAGGTCACCCGCATCGTCAGCGGCGTGACCGCCAGCCAGGCGTTGCTGGATGCTGCCGTCGAGGCCGGGGCCGATCTGGTGCTGGTGCACCACGGCTATTTCTGGAAGGGCGAGAACCCCTGCATCACCGGCATGAAGCAGCGCCGCCTGAAAACCCTGTTGAAAAACGACCTGAGTTTGCTGGCGTACCACCTGCCGCTGGATGTCCACCCGGAAGTGGGCAACAACGTGCAACTGGCGCGGCAACTGGACATTACCGTGGAAGGCCCGCTAGACCCGAACAACCCACGGGTGGTGGGCCTGGTCGGCTCCCTGGCCGAACCCGTGTCGGCGCGGGATTTTGCCCGCCGCGTCAGTGAAGTGATGGGGCGCGAGCCGTTGCTGATCGAGGGCGAGGAGATTATCCGTCGGGTCGGCTGGTGCACCGGCGGCGGCCAAGGCTATATCGATCAGGCGATCGCCGCCGGCGTCGACCTGTTCATCAGTGGCGAAGCCTCCGAGCAGACATTCCACAGTGCCCGGGAAAACGGCGTCAGCTTCATCGCCGCCGGCCACCACGCCACCGAGCGCTACGGTGTACAGGCGCTGGGCGACTACCTGGCGCGGCGTTTCGCCCTGGAACATCTGTTCATCGATTGCCCCAATCCGGTCTGAATCCTAAAACGACTGGGCATATCCATATACTGTTTCGTTCTAGCTGCCTTCCTAAATAGAATCGGGCGCTGTGATAAAGTTGCCCGCTCGAACACGGCCCGCTTGGCCGTCCATAAGATCGTTTTCCCGTGAGTAGCCATGGTCGACAAACTGACGCATTTGAAACAGTTGGAGGCGGAAAGCATCCACATCATTCGTGAGGTGGCCGCCGAGTTCGATAACCCGGTGATGCTGTATTCCATTGGCAAGGATTCGGCCGTGATGCTGCATCTGGCACGCAAGGCCTTCTTCCCTGGCAAGCTGCCGTTTCCAGTGATGCATGTCGACACCCAGTGGAAATTCCAGGAGATGTACAGCTTCCGCGACAAGATGGTCGAGGAAATGGGCCTTGAACTGATCACCCACGTCAACCCGGAAGGTGTGGCGCAGGGCATCAACCCGTTCACCCATGGCAGCTCCAAGCACACTGACATCATGAAGACCCAGGGCCTGAAACAGGCGCTGGACAAGCATGGTTTCGACGCCGCCTTCGGTGGCGCGCGCCGCGACGAAGAGAAGTCCCGCGCCAAGGAGCGCGTCTATTCCTTCCGCGACAGCAAGCACCGCTGGGACCCGAAGAACCAGCGTCCCGAGCTGTGGAACGTCTACAACGGCAAGGTCAACAAAGGCGAGTCGATTCGCGTCTTCCCGCTGTCCAACTGGACCGAGCTGGACATCTGGCAGTACATCTACCTCGAAGGCATCCCGATCGTCCCGCTGTACTTCGCCGCCGAGCGTGAAGTCATCGAGAAGAACGGCACCCTGATCATGATCGACGACGATCGCATCCTCGAGCACCTCAGCGACGAGGAAAAGGCCCGTATCGTCAAGAAGAAGGTGCGTTTCCGTACCCTCGGCTGCTACCCGCTGACGGGCGCCGTCGAGTCGGAGGCCGAGACCCTGACGGACATCATTCAGGAAATGCTCCTGACCCGTACGTCCGAACGCCAGGGCCGTGTCATCGACCACGATGGCGCCGGCTCCATGGAAGACAAGAAACGCCAAGGCTACTTCTAATTTCAGGGTTACTCCATGTCGCACCAATCTGATCTGATCAGCGAGGACATCCTCGCCTACCTGGCCCAGCACGAGCGCAAGGAACTGCTGCGTTTCCTGACCTGCGGCAACGTCGACGATGGCAAGAGCACCCTGATCGGGCGCCTGCTGCACGATTCCAAGATGATCTACGAGGACCACCTCGAGGCCATCACCCGTGATTCGAAGAAAGTCGGCACCACCGGCGAAGACATCGACCTGGCACTGCTGGTCGACGGCCTGCAGGCCGAGCGTGAGCAGGGCATCACCATCGATGTGGCCTACCGCTATTTCTCCACCGCCAAGCGCAAGTTCATCATTGCCGACACCCCCGGCCATGAGCAGTACACCCGTAACATGGCCACCGGTGCGTCCACCTGTGACCTGGCGATCATCCTGGTCGATGCCCGTTACGGCGTGCAGACCCAGACTCGCCGCCACAGCTACATCGCGTCGTTGCTGGGCATCAAGCACATCGTCGTCGCCATCAACAAGATGGACCTCAAGGGCTTCGATGAGCAGGTCTTCGAGTCGATCAAGGCCGACTACCTGAAGTTCGCCGAGGGCATCAACCTTCAGCCGAGCAGCCTGCACTTCGTGCCGATGTCCGCGCTCAAGGGCGATAACGTGGTCAACCGCAGCGAGCGTTCGCCGTGGTACACCGGCCCCGCGCTGATGGAAATCCTCGAGACCGTTGAAGTCGCCGCCGACCGCAATTTCACCGACCTGCGCTTCCCGGTGCAGTACGTCAACCGTCCGAACCTGAACTTCCGCGGCTTCGCCGGCACCATCGCCAGCGGCGTGGTGCACAAGGGTGACGACGTGGTAGTGCTGCCGTCGGGCAAGAGCAGCCGCGTCAAATCCATCGTCACCTACGAAGGTGAGCTGGAGAACGCAGGCCCAGGCCAGGCCGTAACCCTGACCATGGAAGACGAGATCGACATCTCCCGTGGCGACCTGCTGGTTCACGCCGACAACGTACCGCCGGTGACCGACCAGTTCGACGCGATGCTGGTGTGGATGTCCGAAGAGCCACTGCTGCCGGGCAAGAAATACGACATCAAGCGCGCCACCAGCTATGTGCCGGGCTCGGTTGCCAGCATCACCCACAAGGTCGATGTGAACACCCTGGAGCAGGGTGCCGCGAGCGCACTGCAACTGAACGAGATCGGCCGGGTCAAGGTCAGCCTCGATACCGCCATCGCCCTGGACGGTTACGACAGCAACCGCACCACCGGCGCGTTCATCGTTATCGACCGCCTGACCAACGGCACCGTCGGTGCAGGCATGATCATCGCGCCTCCGGTCCTGCCACACGGCAGCACCGGTCAGCATGGCAAGCTGGCCCACGTCGCGACCGAAGAGCGCGCGCTGCGCTTCGGCCAGCAGCCGGCCACCGTGCTGTTCAGCGGCCTGTCCGGCGCTGGCAAGAGCACCCTGGCCTATGCCGTGGAGCGCAAGCTGTTCGACATGGGCCGTGCGGTCTACGTCCTCGACGGCCAGAACCTGCGTCATGACCTGAACAAGGGTCTGCCACAGGACCGCGCCGGTCGCACCGAGAACTGGCGTCGTGCCGCCCACGTGGCGCGTCAGTTCAACGAAGCCGGCCTGCTGACCCTGGCCGCATTCGTTGCACCGGATGCCGAAGGCCGCGAACAGGCCAAGGCGCTGATCGGCAAGGAGCGTCTGGTGACCGTTTACGTCCAGGCGTCCCCGCAAGCCTGTCGCGAGCGTGACCCGCAAGGCCTGTACGCCGCTGGCGGCGACAACATCCCGGGCGAGAGCTTCCCGTACGATGTGCCGCTGAACGCCGACCTGGTCATCGACACCCAGTCCACCAGCGTGGAAGAGGGCGTCAAGCAGGTGCTGGACGTGCTGCGTGAGCGTGGCGCGATCTAAGCGTCGACGCTGAAAAACAAGAAACCCGCGATGGTGAAAACCATCGCGGGTTTTTTTGTGCTTGGCGAAGGTGGCCTCAGATGTGCTTCTCCGACACCGGGATCACCCGTTTTTCCTTCACCGCCTTATAGGAAAAGCTCGAATAGATTTCTTTCACACCCGGTAACGATTGCAGCACCTCGCGGGCGAATTCGCCGAAGGACTCCAGGTCCCGCGCCAGCACTTCCAACAGGAAGTCATAGCGCCCGGAAATATTGTGGCAGGCGACGATTTCGGGGATTTCCATCAGCCGCTGTTCGAAGGCGCGGGCCATGTCCTTGGTGTGTGAGTCCATCATGATGCTGACGAACGCGGTAACGCCGAAACCCAGGGCCTTGGGTGACAGGATCGCCTGGTAACCATTGATATAGCCGCTTTCCTCCAGCAGCTTGACCCGCCGCCAGCAGGGCGAGGTGGTCAGGGCGACGTTGTCGGCCAATTCCGAAATGGTCAGTCGGGCGTTGTCCTGAAGGGCGGCGAGGAGGGCGCGGTCGGTGCGGTCAATGGCGTTGGGCAAAATTTGCCCTGTCTTCGCCGAATCATGAGCTTTCATGCCTGCAATACCCCAAAGCGGTGGTCACATTTGGAAAAATATTAGTCGGTCAGTGGCATAAGCTTATTACAAACCACAAGAGGCTGTTGTCATGAGCGGCTCGACCAGAAACCCAGGATTCGCCACCCGTGCCATTCACCATGGCTACGACCCACAGGCCCACGGAGGGGCGCTGGTGCCGCCGATCTACCAGACGGCCACATTCGCTTTTCCCACTGTCGAATACGGCGCGGCCTGTTTTGCCGGCGAAGAAGCCGGGCATTTCTACAGCCGTATCTCCAACCCCACCTTGGCGTTGCTGGAGGCGCGAATGGCCTCACTGGAAGGTGGCGAGGCAGGTCTGGCCCTGGCCTCCGGCATGGGCGCCATTACCGCCACCTTGTGGACGCTGCTGCGCCCCGGCGACGAAGTGCTGCTGGGCAGCACGTTGTATGGCTGCACCTTCGCCTTTCTGCACCACGGCATCGGCGAGTTCGGGGTCAAGCTCAAGCATGTCGATATGGCCGACCTGAAAGCGGTCGAGGCTGCCATCACACCGGCAACGCGGCTGATCTATTTCGAGTCGCCCGCCAACCCCAACATGCACCTGGCCGACATCGCCGGTGTCGCGAAGATCGCCCATCGCCACGGCGCGACACTGGTCGTCGACAACACCTATTGCACGCCCTACCTGCAACGCCCGCTGGAGCTGGGCGCGGACCTGGTGGTGCATTCGGCGACCAAGTACCTCAGCGGTCATGGCGACATCACTGCGGGGCTGGTGGTCGGGCGCAAGGCGCTGGTGGACCGCATCCGCCTGGAAGGGCTCAAGGACATGACCGGTGCGGTGCTCTCGCCTCACGATGCGTCGTTGCTGATGCGTGGCCTGAAGACCCTCAACCTGCGCATGGACCGCCACTGTTCCAATGCAATGGCCGTGGCCGAATTCCTCCAGCAACAGCCGGAAGTCGAGCTACTGCATTACCCCGGCTTGCCGTCCTTCCCGCAGTACGCCCTGGCGAAGCGGCAAATGGCGCTGCCGGGCGGCATGCTGGCGTTCGAGCTAAAGGGCGGCATTACTGCCGGCCGCCGCTTCATGAATGCCCTGCAATTGTTCAGCCGCGCGGTCAGCCTGGGGGATGCCGAGTCGCTGGCGCAGCATCCGGCGAGCATGACCCATTCCAGCTACACGCCGGAGGAGCGGGCCCGCTACGGGATTTCCGAAGGGCTGGTGCGGTTGTCGGTGGGGCTGGAGGATGTCGAGGACTTGTTGGCGGATATCAAACACGCGTTGCGGGCGCAAGATTGAGTAGAAGGGGATTACAACTAGTTACCTGACTTCCTGTAGTCCCCTTACAAGACCTCGATTTTGTTACCGAAATTTCTGTCGCCATTGCAGGATCCAGCATGATTTTTCTCACCAGTGAATGAGCCTAGTTTTCGGGGATGCTTTTCCCGGACATGAGGCACTCGCGGTGGCGACAGACAATCGGAATCAACAAGGCGAGTGGCTGGACTCTGGTCTGGCATGCCTCGTCATGCTGGCGCGTTATCACAATACGGTGGCTAGCGCAGAGCAACTTGTTCACCGCTTCGCGGCCGGCAGGGCGCGCTTTTCCACCCCTCAGTTACTTCAGGCGTTCAAGCAGCTCGACCTCAAGGTCACGCTGTCCACGTGCACGGTTGAGCGTCTTCCCCGGTTGGCGCTACCGGCCATTGCCATTGACCGCGACGGTGAGTACTTCATCCTTGCCCGGCTCGAGGGCAGTCAGGCGCTGGTTCAGGATCCCCGTACAGCGACCCCGCAAGTACTGACGCTCGACGCCCTGGGCAAACGCTGGAGTGGTGAGGTGATCCTTGTGCGTTCGCAGGCGCTCCTGCCCGGCGTAGCGGCGCGATTCGACTTCACCTGGTTCATCCCCGCCGTGGTGAAGCACCGAAAGCTACTGGCTGAAACGCTGTTCGTGTCGTTCGTCCTGCAGCTGTTTGCCCTGGTGACACCGCTGTTTTTCCAGGTGGTGATGGACAAGGTTCTGGTGCACCGGGGGCTGACCACGCTTGACGTAATCGTGGTCGGGTTGCTCGCGATTACCCTGTTCGAAAGCCTGCTCAGCCTGTTGCGCACCTATGTTTTTGCCCACACGGCCAGCCGCATGGACGTGGAGTTGGGAAAGCGGCTGTTTCAACACCTGGTGGAATTGCCACTGGCGTATTTTCGGTCGCGCCGGGTGGGTGACTCCATCGCCCGTGTGAGAGAGCTTGAAAACATCCGCAGTTTTCTCACCGGGAACAGCATCACCCTGGTGCTGGATGTGCTGTTTTCCATCGTGTTCATCGCGGTCATGTTCGCCTACAGCGGATGGCTGACCCTCGTGGTGGTGGCATCGCTGCCGCTGTATGTCCTGATCTCCCTGCTGCTCACCCCGATACTGCGTGCCCGGCTGGAACAGAGTTTCAACCGCGGCGCCGAAAACCAGGCATTTCTGGTCGAGACCATCAATGGCATCGACACCCTCAAGTCGATGGCGGTGGAACCGCAGGTCACGCGGCGCTGGGACGACCAACTGGCCGCCTATGTATCGGCCAGTTTCAAGACGCAGAACCTTTCCACCCTCGCCCATGAGAGCGCTGCGTTGATCGGCAAGCTGGTCACCGTCATCACCCTGTGGCTGGGCGCGCGGCTGGTCATCGATGGAGAACTGACAGTCGGCCAGTTGATTGCCTTCAACATGCTTGCTGGCCGCGTGTCGCAACCGATCATGCGCCTGGCTCAACTGTGGAGCGGTTTCCAGCAGGTTGGTCTGTCTATTCAGCGACTGGGCGACATTCTCAATACCCGGACCGAAGCGAACCATGGCAACGGCAGCGTGTTGCCGAAACTGGTCGGGCGTATCGAGCTCGACCAGGTGAGCTTTCGTTACCGGCCCGATGCCAGTGAAGCATTGCGTGCGGTTAGCCTTCAGATCGAGGCCGGCGAGCTGATTGGCGTCGTGGGCCGCTCTGGCTCCGGCAAAAGCACTCTGACCCGGCTGATCCAGCGCCTCTATTCGCCGGAGCGCGGCCGGGTGCTGCTCGACGGCATGGACCTGGCGATCGCGGATGTCTCCTCCCTGCGCCGGCAGATCGGTGTCGTACTGCAGGACAACATGCTGTTTCGCCGCAGTGTCCGCGACAACATCGCCCTCAGCGACCCTGGCGCGCCGATCGAGGACATCGTGCGGGTGGCGAAGCTGGCGGGCGCCCATGATTTCATCCTCGAATTGCCCGAGGGCTACGACACGATGGTGGGGGAGCATGGCGCCTCGTTGTCGGGCGGGCAGCGGCAGCGCCTCGCCATTGCCCGGGCCTTGCTGAGCAATCCGCGGATCCTGATTCTCGACGAGGCCACCAGTGCCCTCGACTACGAGTCGGAGCGGATCATCCAGCAGAACATGGCGCATATCTGTCGCGAGCGCACGGTCATCATCATTGCTCACCGGTTGTCTGCCGTGCGCCATGCCAACCGCATTCTGGTGATGGAGCGCGGGCAGATTGTCGAGCAAGGCTCTCATGAGCAGTTGCTCCGCAAACCTGATGGTGTCTATGCCCACCTGCACCGATTGCAGCAGGGGGGCGGCGAATGACTGCCCTCAGGATGTTGATGGAGCGTTATCGCGAGGTTTGGCGTGAAGCCTGGCGTCAGCGCCGCTCGATGGACGGGCCGCAGCGAACGCGACACGAACTTGAGTTCCTGCCTGCCGCGCTCGCCTTGCAGGAAACACCCGTGCATCCCGCGCCGCGTTACCTGCAGCGGACCTTGCTGCTCTTCGCGGCCCTGACCCTCGCCTGGGCCTGCATCGGCGAAATCGATGTTGTCGCCAGTGCCGCGGGAAAGATCGTTCCCAGTGGTCGGAGCAAGTTGATCCAGGCCAGTGAGGGCGCCGTTATCCGTGTTATCCACGTCAGCGACGGGCAAGTCGTCAAGGCCGGTGATCTTCTGGTGGAACTGGAAGACCGGATAACGGCCGCCGAGGTCGAGCGACTGGGCAGTGAGCTGCTGGCAGCCCGTATCGACAAGGCCAGGGCGCAGGCGTTGTTGTCAGCCATCGAGCGACAGCGCGAACCGGAACCGCTGGCAGCGCTTATACCCGACGCACCCGCCGTGCAAAAACAGGCCGCGCAACGTTGGTTGCAGGGGCAGTACCTGGAATTGCGTGCGGCCCTCGATCAGGTGACGGCTGAAATCGAACAGCGCAGCGCCGAGATCCGCTCCGCCAGTGCCCGGGTCGAGTCGCTGCAGCAGATGTTGGTCATCACCCGGCAACTGGCCGCTGACTACAAACTGCTGTGGCGGGAGTCGGCCATGGCCAAGCACCTGTACCTGGAAAAGGAACAGATTCGCCTCGACCAGGAGCGGGAACTGACGACGCAGCGTTTGCGGGTGGAGGAACTGACCGCGGCGAAAAACGCCGCCAGCCACCGTCATGCCGGTGTCATCGCGCAAACCCGAAGGGCAATGCTCGACCTCTACGGCGAAGCCGGACAGCGGGTTGCAGCCCTGACGCTTGAGGTGAGCAAGGCCGAACAACGGCATCGTCTGAAGACCCTCACATCGCCGGTCGATGGCACTGTCCAGCAATTGGCGATTCACACACGTGGGGGTGTTGTTACCGAAGCGCAGACGCTGATGGTGATTGTTCCGGTCAAGTAGCCCGTTGAAGTGGAAGTGCAATTCGAGAACAAGGACATCGGCTTTGTTTTTCCTGGTCAGCCGGTAGAAATAAAGATTGAGACGTTCACGTTTACCAAGTTCGGCGTGATTCCCGGTGTTGTTCAAAGTATTTCGAGCGACGCCATCGAGGATGAACGGCGCGGGTTGATGTACAGCGCCAGGGTGAAACTGGAACAAAGCCATATTCGAGTGAATGAGCGGGACATTCCGTTATCTGCGGGTATGGCTGTGCGTGCGGAAGTGATAACGGATAGGCGCAAGGTGATCAGTTATTTCTTGAGTCCGTTGCAGCGGCATGTGCGGGAGAGCTTGGGGGAGCGGTGAGTTCGATGAAAATAATCCCCAATTAACGAGTGTCAGACCTGGAGGATGCTAGGTGTTAATTCTGAGGTGGTTTTTTTCTGTATTTACATTTACGTGGAATTTGCTCAGGGTTCTTGCGGCTTCACTAATTTTTTTATTGGGGGTTATATGTTTGAAGGTGATATTTGACTGGGTTGTTAGCCCTCCCGTTGTCCCGGTTTTTTATGATCCCTATGCGTGCGGAAAAATTTCTGGGTATGTGCTCAGGTATCCCAAGGCGTACGTGAAATTTTGGCCGGAGTATGAGGGGGAAAGTTCATGGGGTCCCGGATTTATCAAAAATAAAAAAGGGTGTGGTGCGAATTTTAGATCGTTAACGATGATGATGTCTTGGCCGGATATGAAACCAGTTAGTTTTAGCGTTGGGGCTTCATCGGAGTTTACCGGGGTGATCATTACGATTATGCCTTTGTTGCCAGTATTTAAAGGTATGTCGAAGGTGTTGGAGACTTCGCTTGACTTTGTTACACCTGAACAAATGTGCGGGGCAAAGTATAAAAATGGTCTCGGGTTGTATCACGTCAGAGGTTACGGTCCTGTCTGGAGAGATAGTTATTCTGATTTTTATTGGAGCGAGCGAGATGGGGCGGTAGAACACTTGATTTATTGCCTCTGGTTACCAATCCAGAACAAAAACTATAGATGCATGGCGAGGTTTTTAATTCCGGAGCTTGATGCTTTCGCGGAAGTTGAATTTCCGTCAGAAGATATAAAATTATGGCGCGAGATTTTAACCGATTCAGTAAGTTTTTTTAATGATGGTTTGATTGGGAGTGAGTGATGAATAAATTGACGGCGCAGGACTTGGATCACGCTAGAGCAGTTCTCGACGGAGAGGGACCTGTCGTCATGTATAAGTACTTGGCGGCGAGGGGGGATCGATACGCGATTCTTGCGAGTGGTGTAGTAAGTGCTGACTCTGTTGCGGGGTCGCAGCAATTAGCTGTATGAAATCGGTTGCAGGGGAAGTTCGAATTCCGCTTGCTGAAAAGGTAACTTCTGAAATTGTGAAGAATATGGCTGCGGCGTAATTGGAACAAAGCCATATTTGAGTGAATGAGTGGGGCATTCCGTTATCTGCGGGTATGGCTGTGCGCGCGGAAGTGATAACGGATAGGCGCAAGGTGCTCAGTCATTTTTTTGAGTCTGTTGCAGCGGCATGTGCGGGAGAGTTTGGGGATGCGGTGAGTTCGATGAAAATAATCCACAATTAACGAGTGTCAGGCCTGGAGGGGTGCGAGGTGTTTATTCGGGGTTGGGGGGGTTCTGCATTTAAATTTGTATGGAAGTTGCTCAGGTTTTTAGCGGTGTCGTTGGTTTTTTTGTGGGGACTTCTATTTCTTAAGCTGATTTTTGAGTGGGCTGTTAGCCCTCCCGCTGTTCCAGTTTTTTATGATCCCTATACGTGCGGAAAAATTTCCGGGTATGTGCTCAGGTATCCCAAGGCGTATGTGAAGTATTGGCCGGAGTATGAAGGGAAAAGCTCATGGGAGCCCGGATTTATCCACAATAAAAAGGGGTGCGGTGCGAACTTGAGGTCATTAACAATGATGATGTCTTGGCCGGAGATGAAACCGGTAAGTCTTATTGTTGGTGGTTCTTCGGATTTTAAAGGGTTGACGGTCACGATTGTGCCCGTGCTACCTATATTCAAAGGCATGTCCCGAGTTTCGGAAGTATCCCTTAGGTTTTTGACGCCTGATCAGCGTAACAGTGCTGAATACCGAGATGACTTAGGTTTGCATCATGTAAGAGGCTACAACAATACATCGCGTAATAGTTATTCGGATTTTTACTGGGGAGGGCAAGATGGGCAGATAGAGTATGTTATTTCCTGTCGTTGGTTGTTGATGCAACAAAGAAATTCTACATGCGAAGCAAGATTTATGATTCCGGAGCTTGAGGCTTTGTCGGAAGCTCGCTTTCCGCCAGAAAAAATAAAATTATGGCGAGAGTTTGTTGAGTCTTCAACGTTGTTTTTTAATGATGGCTTGATTGGGAGTGAATGATGGCTAAGTTGACTATGCAAAATATTGAAAGTGCTAGGGCGCTTCTCCATAGTGAAGGCCCGGCTGCGATGTATGACTATCTGGCTGCTCAAGGTGACCGTTACGCAGTTCTTGCGAACGGTGTGGTGAAGGTCGACTCTATCGCAGGGCATTTACGCCGGAGGAGGGATGGACCGGATCCAGGGCGGTCCCGCCGACGATGTGATCGAAGCCGGTCGAGGTGATGCGCAGATTGACGGCGCGGGTGGGGTCAATCTGGTCTCTCTGCACGGCAGTCACGACCAGTACCCCGACATCGGAAACCTAATCGACTCGATGGCGGCATTTGCACCGCCGTCTTCGGCAGGGTTCTTCCCAAGGGGAGATCAGGCGTTGGCGTGGCAACCGACGCTCGCGGTCAGTGCCTGACGGGCGTGTCGAATAACGGGCCTAATAAAAAGCCCCGCGGGTGCGGGGCTTCGGGGGTCAGTTGCGCTTGAGTCCGTAATGCTCGTCGAGCATGCCCGGTGTATTCGGCGCTTTGGGCGCGTAGTCACGCGGGACTTCGGTGTCCTTTGGCGGAGTCAGGCGATCACGCGGACCTTGTGGCGCGTCGGAGTGTAGGGCAGCCAGCAGGCGCTGACGGGTCAGTTCATCCAGTGCCAGGCGGTTGGCGCCATCGGCCAGGTGATCCTGCACTTCCTGGTAGCTTTGGGTAAGTTTCTTGACCAGAGCCGCGGTGCTGTTGAAGTGGGTCACCACTTCATTCTGGTAGCTGTCGAAGCGTTCCTGGATATCGTCCAACTGCCGCTGGGTGCTGCTCGGTGCGGCATTGGGCAGAAGGCGGGCAACCAGGAAACCAACGACGACACCCACTGCCAGGGCCAGGGTCGGCAACAACCAAACTAAGAGCGAGAGTTCCACGAGTCCTTCCTCTATAAACGGCTTTGCTTTACGTTAACGGCTCGGACCTGCGCTGTATACCGCGAAGCATCGCAAATATCTCAGAACAGAATCATTCAGCTAGACGAGTCGACCCTTGCCGGGGTCACGGAGTTTAATTCCTTGCTTACCCGCGAAACCCCCGTATTCATCGACGGCCCGGTCGGCCAACTGGAAGCGCTTTATCAGGAGGCGGCCGACGCCCCTGGCGCGGTGCTGATCTGCCACCCCAATCCGGTCCAGGGCGGAACCATGCTGAACAAGGTGGTTTCGACGCTGCAGCGTACCGCGCGGGACGCCGGGCTGATCACCCTGCGCTTCAATTATCGTGGCGTTGGTGCCAGCGAGGGCAGCCACGACATGAGCGGCGGTGAAGTGGATGATGCCCAGGCCGCCGCCGCCTGGCTGCGGGAAAAGCACCCGGACTTGTCGTTGACCCTGCTCGGTTTCTCCTTCGGCGGTTTCGTCGCCGCTGTGCTCGGCGGCCGTCTGGAGGCCGAAGGTGCAGCGCTGAAGCAGTTGTTCATGATCGCACCCGCGGTGATGCGCCTGGGAGACAGCCATGCGATCCCGCAGCACTGCCCGCTGACCGTCATCCAGCCGGACGCCGACGAAGTGATCGAGCCTCGCGTCGTCTACGACTGGTCCGCTGAACTGCCGCGCCCCCATGAGCTGCTGAAAGTGGCAGAATGCGGACACTTTTTTCATGGCAAGCTGACCGACCTCAAGGATCTGGTGCTGCCGCGTCTTTCGAACTGAGCCAAGCCTGAATAAGCGATAACCCATGACTACGCGCATTCTCACCGGTATCACCACCACCGGCACCCCGCACCTGGGCAACTATGCCGGTGCCATCCGCCCGGCGATCCTCGCCAGCCAGCAGCCGGGTGCCGACTCGTTCTACTTCCTCGCCGACTACCACGCCCTGATCAAATGCGATGACCCGCAGCGCATCCAGCGCTCGCGTCTGGAAATCGCCGCGACCTGGCTGGCCGGTGGCCTGGACCCCGAGAAGGTGACCTTTTATCGCCAGTCCGACATTCCCGAGATTCCCGAGCTGACCTGGCTGCTGACCTGTGTCGCTGCCAAGGGCCTGCTCAACCGCGCGCATGCCTACAAGGCGTCGGTGGACAAGAACCTGGAAAACGGCGAAGACCCGGATGCCGGCGTGAGCATGGGCCTGTACAGCTATCCGGTGCTGATGGCTGCGGACATCCTGATGTTCAACGCGCACAAGGTGCCGGTGGGCCGTGACCAGATCCAGCACGTGGAAATGGCCCGGGATATCGGCCAGCGCTTCAACCACCTGTTCGGCCAGGGCAAGGACTTCTTCGTCCTGCCGGAAGCGGCGATCGAGGAAAGCGTGGCGACCCTGCCGGGCCTGGACGGTCGCAAGATGTCCAAGAGCTACGACAACACCATCCCGCTGTTCAGCAGCGCGAAGGACATGAAGGACGCGATCTCCCGCATCGTCACCGACTCCCGCGCACCGGGTGAGGCGAAGGATCCGGACAATTCGCACCTGTTCACGCTCTATCAAGCCTTCTCCACGCCAGCACAGGCCGACGCCTTCCGCAGCGAGCTGCTGCAGGGCCTGGGCTGGGGCGATGCCAAGCAGCAACTGTTCCAGTTGCTCGACGGCCAACTGGGCGAAGCCCGCGAGCGTTACCACCAACTGATTACCCGCCCGGCGGACCTGGAGGACATCCTCCTGGCCGGCGCGCAGAAAGCCCGCAAGGTCGCGACCCCGTTCCTCGAGCAACTGCGTGAAGCGGTGGGCCTGCGCTCGTTCCGCGCCCTCGATCAGGGCCCGGCCGAAGTGAAGAAAAAGGCCGCGAAAGCCGCGCGTTTCGTCAGCTTCCGTGATGAAGACGGCAGCTTCCGCTTCCGCCTGCTGGGCGCTGATGGCGAGCAACTGCTGCTTTCCCGCAGCTTCGCCGATGGCAAGACCGCCGGTGCCGTGACCAAGCAACTGCAGCAAGGTCAGGCGCTGGACGTCCGTGAGGAAGGTTTGGGCTTCAGCCTGTGGCTGGAAGGCGAGAGCGTGGCCGATGGCCCGCAGTTCGACGATGCCGCGGCCCGTGACAGCGCCATCGAAGCTCTGCGCGCGGCGCTGGCGCCTCAACAGGACTGACGGCTTATCGGAAGTCTGATTGCCATTACCCGGGGCCGTCGCTACAGTGACGGCCCGCTTTTGTTGCCTTGCTAACGAATTATGACGCCCCTAGAACGATATCAAGCAGATCTGAAACGTCCCGATTTCTTCCATGACGCGGCCCAGGAAACGGCAGTGCGCCATTTGCAGCGCCTGTACGACGATTTGATCGCGGCGCAGAACAGCAAGCCGGGCGTGTTCGGCAAACTGTTCGGCAAGAAAGAGCAGGTGCCGGTCAAGGGCTTGTACTTCTGGGGTGGCGTTGGCCGGGGCAAGACTTATCTGGTCGACACCTTCTTTGAAGCGCTGCCATTCAAGGAAAAGTCCCGCACGCACTTCCACCGCTTCATGAAGCGGGTCCACGAGGAAATGAAAGGGCTCAAGGGTGAGAAGAACCCGCTGACCCTGATTGCCAAGCGTTTCTCCGACGAAGCGCGGGTCATCTGCTTCGATGAATTCTTCGTCTCCGACATCACCGACGCCATGATCCTTGGCACCCTGATGGAAGAGCTGTTCAAGAACGGCGTGACCCTGGTGGCCACCTCCAACATCGTTCCGGACGGTCTGTACAAGGATGGCCTGCAGCGGGCGCGCTTCCTCCCGGCTATCGCCCTGATCAAGCAGAACACCGAGATCGTCAACGTCGACAGCGGCGTGGACTATCGTCTGCGCCACCTGGAACAGGCCGAACTGTTCCACTTCCCGCTGGACGAAGCTGCCCACGAAAGCCTGCGCAAGAGCTTCCGCGCGCTGACGCCGGAATGCACCCAGGCAGTGGAAAACGATGTGCTGATCATCGAAAACCGCGAAATCCGCGCTCTGCGCACCTGCGACGACGTGGCCTGGTTCGAATTCCGCGAACTGTGCGACGGCCCGCGCAGCCAGAACGACTACATCGAGCTGGGCAAGATCTTCCATGCGGTGTTGTTGAGCGGTGTGGAGCAGATGGGTGTGGCGACCGACGATATCGCGCGGCGCTTCATCAACATGGTCGACGAATTCTATGACCGCAACGTCAAGCTGATCATCTCGGCGGAAGTGGAATTGAAGGACCTGTACACCGGCGGACGCCTGACGTTCGAATTCCAGCGCACCCTGAGCCGCCTGCTGGAAATGCAATCCCACGAATTCCTGGCTCGCGCGCACAAGCCTTAAAAGCAGCTACTAGCGGTAAGCGACAAGTCGAGCGCGCGCTCTTCTTGTAGCTTGCCGCTTGCCGCTTTCAACTGCCGTCAAGCTTCCTGCATGAACTGCTGCCGATACTGATTCGGCGACAGCGCGGTGTGCTGCCTGAAGAGTCGTGCGAAGAAGCTGGCATCGTCGTAGCCGACTTCGTAGCTGATGGTCTTGATGCTCTTGCGTGTGCCGGACAGCAACCCTTTTGCCGTTTCGATCCGCAGCCGTTGCAGGTAATGCAGCGGCTTGTCGCCCGTGGCGCTCTGGAACCGGCGCATGAAGTTGCGGATGCTCATGCCGTGGTTGCGGGCTACATCCTCAAAGCGGAACTTGTCGGCGAAGTGCTCTTCGAGCCAGTGCTGGATCTGCAGGATGATCACGTCCTGATGCAACTTCTGCCCGCCGAAGCCCATGCGGCCCGGGGTGTAGTTGCGTTGCACTTCATAGAGGATGTCGCGGGCAACGGCCTGGGCGACATTGGCGCCGCAGAAACGCTCGATCAAGTAGATATAGAGGTCGCAGGCCGATGTGGTGCCTGCGGCGCAGTAGAGATTGTCGGCGTCGGTCAGGTGCTTGTCCTGATTCAGCTGGACCTTGGGGAAGCGCTCGGCGAACTGGTTGAAGAAGCGCCAGTAGGTGGTTGCTTCCTTGCCATCCAGCAGGCCGGCTTCGGCCAGCCAGAACACGCCGCTGGCCTCGCCACAGAGCACTGCTCCACGGGCATGCTGCTCGCGTAGCCAGGGCAGAATCTGGGGGTAACGCTCGCAGAGCGAGGAGAAATCCTCCCAGAAGGCGGGAAGGATGATCACGTCGGCTTCTTCCAGGCCGCCGTCGACCGGCACCTGGACGTCGCTGAAGCTGTTGACCGGCTCGCCGTCAGGGCTCACCAGGCGGGTCTCGAACATGGGTTGGAGACTCAGGCCCAGTTGCTTGGCGTAGCGCAGGCTGGCCAGATGGAAAAAGTCCTTGGCCTGCATCAGGGTCGAAGCGAAGACTTTGTCGATGGCCAGGATGCTGACGCGGCGCAGGGGCGCGTTGGGTTGGGTAAACATCATGTTCTTTATTCTTATAGGGGAGAGTGGTCAATCACCGGCTGGATCGTCTTATTTTTTGGCGATTGTGTCCAGTCTCGCGTCCCTGTGTTGTGTACACGTTCTTCAAACATTGCCCAGGGCGCAGGCAAAGGCCTGGGAATCGCTCGCCAGAGCGCGGTTTCCGCAAAATCAGGTTGATATTTTCCCGGTAATCTGGATAATCCTGCTGCTCTTTCTTCGGTGGAAGTGATGCCCCGCCGTCGAACGGAATCCCTGCCGTATATTGGACGCGCTGACCCGAGCCCCCGATAGCGTTCGTATGCGGCTGCCTTTGACCTTGTCAAAGTAAGCACTATTCAGTAAGATTTGCCGTCTTATTTTCGCAGGGCGGCCCCTGAGGCTTATAAAGAATGAAAACTTTTACTGCTAAACCGGAAACAGTAAAACGCGAGTGGTTCGTCGTTGATGCTGCTGGTCAGACCCTGGGTCGTCTGGCCACTGAAATCGCGAGCCGTCTGCGTGGCAAGCACAAACCTGAATACACCCCTCACGTTGACACCGGCGACTACATCGTCGTAATCAACGCCGAGCAGGTACGTGTTACTGGTGCCAAGAGTTCGGACAAAATGTACTACTCCCACTCCGGTTTCCCGGGCGGCATCAAGGAAATCAGCTTCGAGAAGCTGATTGCCAAGGCCCCTGAGCGTGTGATCGAGACCGCGGTCAAAGGCATGCTGCCTAAGAACCCGCTGGGTCGTGACATGTACCGTAAGCTGAAAGTCTATGCGGGCGCTGCTCACCCTCATACTGCTCAGCAGCCCCAAGAACTGAAGATTTAACGGAATAGTTCATTATGTCGGCGACTCAAAATTACGGCACTGGCCGTCGCAAGACTGCAACCGCACGCGTTTTCCTGCGTCCGGGCACTGGCAACATCTCCATCAACAACCGTTCTCTGGACGTGTTCTTCGGTCGTGAAACCGCGCGCATGGTCGTTCGCCAGCCGCTGGAACTGACTGAAACCACCCAGAAGTTCGACATCTACGTCACCGTTATCGGTGGTGGTGTCAGCGGTCAAGCCGGTGCTATCCGTCACGGTATCACTCGCGCTCTGATGGACTACGACGAGTCCCTGCGTGGCGCTCTGCGCCGTGCTGGCTTCGTTACCCGCGACGCTCGTGAAGTCGAGCGTAAGAAAGTGGGTCTGCGTAAAGCACGTAAGCGTCCACAGTACTCGAAGCGTTAATTCGCCCGAGTTTCAAAAAAAGCCCGGTTCCAGGTGGAACCGGGCTTTTTTTATGTCTTGAATAATGGGGGTTGATCATCCGTGTGACAACTTGCCGCATAGACGCAGGTCAAGGCCAGCGCGGGATGCAGGCCTTTGGCCAGGGTAATAACCTTGTCAGACATGGGTCTTTTCTTTACCATGCGGCAAATTTTTAGCGGTTCGGAAGTTACTTAGTAGATGCCTGTTTCAACAGGCCACAAAGCTGATGGGAGAGGACTGAATGAGCAATGACGGCGTCAACGCAGGCCGGCGTCGCTTCCTGGTAGCAGCCACGTCTGTAGTGGGTGCAGCAGGAGCGGTGGGGGCTGCGGTCCCGTTCGTAGGGTCATGGTTCCCCAGTGCCAAGGCGAAAGCTGCCGGTGCACCGGTGAAGGTCAATATTGCCAAGGTGGAGCCTGGGCAGCAGTTGGTGGCCGAATGGCGTGGCCAGCCGGTTTTCATTGTCCGTCGCACTGAAGAGATCCTCGGTAACCTCAAGAAGATCACTGGCGACCTTTCCGATCCGGAGTCCAAGGCGTCGGTCCAGCCGACTTACGTTGACCCATCGAACCGCTCGATCAAGCCGGAGATCCTCGTGCTGGTTGGCCTGTGCACCCACTTGGGCTGCTCGCCGACTTTCCGTCCGGAAGTGGCGCCCGTCGACCTCGGGCCAAAATGGGTGGGTGGCTATTTCTGCCCATGCCACGGTTCTCACTACGACCTCGCCGGCCGCGTCTACAAGTCCCAGCCTGCGCCGCTCAATCTACCGGTGCCACCGCATTCGTACGAGTCGGATGAGATCATCATCGTCGGCATCGATCAGGAGAAAGCGTGATGAGTAAGTTCATGGAATGGGTTGACGCCCGCTTCCCCGCCACCAAGATGTGGGAAGACCATCTGAGCAAGTATTACGCTCCGAAGAACTTCAACTTCCTGTATTTCTTCGGCTCCCTGGCGCTGCTGGTCCTGGTCAACCAGATCGTTACCGGTGTCTGGCTGACCATGAGCTTCACCCCTTCGGCCGAAGAGGCGTTCGCCTCGGTCGAATACATCATGCGTGATGTCGAGTACGGCTGGATCCTGCGCTACCTGCACTCTACCGGTGCGTCGGCGTTCTTCATCGTCGTCTACCTGCACATGTTCCGCGGCCTGCTGTACGGTTCCTACCAGAAGCCACGCGAGCTGGTGTGGATCTTCGGCATGCTGATCTACCTGGCGCTGATGGCGGAAGCCTTCATGGGTTACCTGCTGCCTTGGGGCCAGATGTCCTACTGGGGTGCCCAGGTGATCATCTCGCTGTTCGGTGCCATCCCTGTGATCGGCGATGACCTGACGCAGTGGATCCGCGGTGACTACTTGATTTCGGGCATTACCCTGAACCGCTTCTTTGCGCTGCACGTGATCGCACTGCCAATCGTGATCCTCGGCCTGGTGGTTCTGCACATCCTGGCGTTGCACGAAGTGGGTTCGAACAACCCTGATGGTGTCGACATCAAGAAGAAAAAAGACGAGAACGGCATTCCGCTGGACGGCATTCCATTCCACCCTTACTACACCGTGAAAGACATCGCCGGTGTTGTGGTCTTCCTGTTCGTGTTCTGTGCCGTGGTGTTCTTCTTCCCGGAAATGGGCGGTTACTTCCTGGAGAAACCGAACTTCGAACAGGCCAACGCCTTCAAGACGCCTGAGCACATTGCGCCGGTTTGGTACTTCACGCCGTTCTACGCAATTTTGCGGGCGATTCCAGACAAGCTCATGGGTGTCATTGCCATGGGTGCTGCGATCGCGGTGCTGTTCGTCCTGCCCTGGCTGGACCGCAGTCCGGTTCGCTCCATGCGCTACAAAGGCTGGCTGAGCAAAGTGTGGCTGCTGGTGTTCTGCATCTCCTTCGTGATCCTGGGTGTGCTGGGTGTGCTGGCACCAACCCCGGGCCGTACGCTGTTGTCGCAGGTATGTACCTTCCTGTATTTCGCCTACTTCATTCTGATGCCGTTCTACACCAGGCTTGAGAAGACCAAACCGGTTCCGGAAAGGGTGACTGGCTGATGAAAAAGCTATTTGCAGTATTGATGCTGGCAGTGATGCCGACCCTGACCTTCGCTGCCGGTGGGCATGAAGTCGAACTGGACAAGGTCAATATCGACCTGACCGACAAGGCGGCCATGCAGGACGGCGCCCGTACCTTTGCCAACTATTGCATGGGTTGCCACAGCGCCAAGTTCCAGCGCTATGAGCGTGTTGCTGATGACCTCGGCATTCCGCATGAGATCATGCTCGAGAAGCTGGTCCTCACCGGTGCCAAGATCGGTGATCACATGAATGTCGGCATGCAGCCGAACGACGCGAAGACCTGGTTCGGTGCGGCGCCGCCCGACCTGACCCTGGTTGCCCGTGTTCGTGGTACTGACTGGCTGTACAGCTACCTGCGGGCGTTCTACGAAGATCCATCGCGCCCATGGGGTGTGAACAACAAGATCTTCCCGAACGTCGGCATGCCGAACGTGCTGGTTGGTCTGCAGGGTCGTCAGGTCGTGGGTTGCAAGCAGATCCAGACCGTCGTCGAAGGCAAGAAGCAATTCGACCCGCTGACCGGTGCTCCTCTGACCCATGAAGCATGTGATCAGCTGACCATCGTGCCGAAATCCGGTACCCTGACCGACGAGCAGTTCGACGAGAAGGTCAAGAACCTGGTGACCTTCCTGGCCTATTCGGCCAACCCGGTCAAACTGGAAAGTCAGCGCATCGGTACTTACGTGCTGCTGTACCTGGCCTTCTTCTTCGTATTCGCCTACCTGCTCAAGCGCGAATACTGGAAGGACGTGCACTGATCACGCAGTAATTTCTGGTAGTTGAACGCGCGCCCTGGGGCGCCTCCGGAATACGGAGGTGGCCGCAGGGCGCGTTTGCATTTGTATCTTTATTATTCCAACACGCGAGGAGGACCCATATGGGCGTGACCAACCGGTTAGCCTGCTACTCCGACCCCGCTGATCACTATTCTCATCGGGTGCGCATCGTTCTCGCCGAGAAGGGTGTCAGCGTCGAAATCATCAACGTCGCGGCGGGAAATCAGCCGGCCAAACTGCTTGAGGCCAATCCGTACGGCACGCTGCCGACCCTGGTCGATCGCGATCTGGCGTTGTACGAATCGACGGTCGTAATGGAATACCTCGATGAGCGTTATCCCCATCCGCCGCTGTTGCCGGTGTATCCGGTAGCGAGGGCGAACAGCCGGTTGTTGATTCACCGTATCCAGCGTGACTGGTGCTCGCTGGTGGACCTGATCCTCGATGCTCGTAGCAAGGATGCGGCCCGCGTCCAGGCGCGCAAGGAGTTGCGCGAGAGCCTCACGGGTGTGTCCCCGCTATTCGGGGACAAGCCATGTTTCCTGAGTGAGGATCAAAGTCTGGTGGATTGCTGTCTACTGCCCATACTGTGGCGTTTGCCGATACTGGGTATCGAGCTGCCACGGCAGGCCAAGCCGTTGCTGGACTATATGGAGCGGCAGTTTGCCCGCGAAGCTTTCCAGGCAAGCCTGTCCTCTACAGAACGAGAAATGCGCAAGCTTTAAGGAGCTGTTGATGAACTCCAGTCGCCCCTACCTGGTGCGTGCACTGTATGAGTGGATCGTGGACAACGATTGCACGCCTCACATCCTGGTGAATGCCGAATACCCGGCCGTCCAGGTTCCCCAAGGTTTCGCCAGCGACGGTCAGATTGTTCTGAACGTATCGCCCAGTGCTGTGCGCAGCTTGCACATGGACAATGACGCGGTGAGTTTCGAAGGCCGGTTTGGTGGTGTTGCGCACAGCTTGTTCGTGCCCATCAGTGCCATTCTCGGAATCTATGCTCGTGAGAACGGCCAAGGCATGGTCTTCGAGCTGGAGCCGCCGGTGATTGATGATGAAGATGATGTCGAGCCGGTCGAGCCGGATGACGACGGTCCGCCGGACGGTGGACAGCCGCCTCGCCCGAGTGGTCGGCCAAGTCTGAAAGTAGTGAAATGAAAAAAGGCGACCTTAGGGTCGCCTTTTTGCTGCAGAGCGTTCGTTGTTCAGTCGATGTATTCGAACAGCTTGACGATCTTCTGCACGCCGGACACACCCTGGACCAGGTTGGTGGCACGGCCGGCTTCCGCCTGGGTCAGCAGGCCCAGCAGGTAAACGATGCCGTTCTCGGTGATGATCTTGATCCGCGAGCCGGGAATGCTGGCGTCGGTAAGCATCTGGGTCTTGATCTTGGTGGTCAGCCAGGCGTCGTTGTTGCGGGCGAGCAGGGAGGAGGGCTGTAGCACCTGCAACTCGTTGTGCACCTTCTTGACCTTCTGCACCTGACTCGCGGCCTGTTCGGCCAAGCTCTTCAGGTCGGCACGGGGTGTCTGGCCGGCGAGCAGGACGACGCCGTTGAAGCTGCTGACGACGATGTGTGAGTTCTGGTCCAGGTCAGGGCTGGCCTTGGCGACGTTGACCGCCACCTTGGTTTCGATCAGTGAGTCGTCGATTTTGCTGCCGAGGGTGCGGGTGCCGCGGTCGTCCTCGATCGGAGACTCGCGGCTGGCATTGATCACCGAGCTGCAGCCGGTCAGGCTCAGGCACAGGGTCAGGGCCATCAGGCCGAGGCGATTTGGGGTCATTCTTCACTCCCGAACAGTTGGCTGTCGATCAGGTCGCAGAGGCAGTGGATCGCCAGCAGGTGGACTTCCTGGATACGTGCGGTGACGTTGGCCGGTACGCGGATTTCGACGTCTTCAGGCAGCAATAGCGAAGCCATGCCACCGCCATCGCGTCCGGTCAAAGCTACGACAATCATTTCGCGATCATGTGCGGCCTGGATCGCCTGAATTATGTTCGCCGAGTTGCCGCTGGTGGAAATGGCCAGCAGTACGTCGCCCGGCTGCCCGAGCGCGCGGATCTGCTTGGAGAATATTTCGTTGTAGCTGTAGTCGTTTGCGATCGAGGTGATGGTCGAGCTGTCGGTGGTCAAGGCGATGGCCGGCAGGCTCGGGCGCTCGCGCTCGAAGCGGTTGAGCAGCTCGGAGGAAAAGTGCTGTGCGTCGCCGGCCGATCCGCCATTGCCGCAAGCGAGCATCTTGCCCTCGTTCAGCAAGGCATTGACCATGATCTGGCTGGCTTGCTCAATGTGGGGTGCAAGGACTTCCATGGCCTGTTGCTTGGTGTTGATGCTGGCCTGGAAGAGCTGGCGAATTCGGGATTGCATGTCCATCAGTGTGACCTTAAATGGGGCTGGCCGGGCGGGGATTGAGAGGCTCCCGGCACATGACTGTGCAGCCCGCGAAGCAAAGAGCAAAAAGTTGAATAGGTAAAGGCGCGTTCGTCGCAGTGGAGTCAGCTGTCGAAGGCATTTTGCAGCCAGTCGAGCGGTTGTCCTGAATGACCGCTCCCTTGCAGGGCGATCACATCGAAACGGCAGGGGTGACTGGCCCAGCGTGATTCCTCTTGCAGGAAATGCTGCGCGGCGAGCGTCAGTTTTTCCTGCTTGCGGGCATCGATGCTGCCGAGGGCGCCGCCAAAGCCTGCGTGCAGGCGATAACGAACTTCGACGAATACTACTGTATCGCGGTCGAGCATGACCAGATCAAGCTCGCCGCGTTTGCATCGCCAGTTTCGCGTCAGAAGCGAAAGGCCCTGGGTTAGAAGGTAATCCAGGGCCTGTTGCTCGGCCGCCATTCCGGCGGCCTGGCGCGAAGGTGTGGGCATCAACGAGGCGTATCAGGCAGGCGTTTGACCTGGCCGCCGGAGAACTCGGCCCACGGCAGTTGCCGCTCGATGCGCTGTGACGGGTTCATGCTCAAGCTGCCGGAGAGGCCTTCGATGCGGTTATCCGGCAGGGCCTTCAGCTGGGTGAGGCGTGGCGCCAGGCTGTAGGCGTCGACACCCATGGCGTACAGCCGACCCAGGCTGCCAGCTGCTTGTGGCCACTGGCGAACCACCTGCTGACGCAGGCCGTTGCTGCTGTCGAGCAGCCATGGCGTTTCGCAGAAGCGAATGCCGGTCATGTCGTTGTACTGGTTGACGTCGCCACTGGCGCTGTAGACGTTGGAGGTCGCATAGACCGGCACGTCGCCGGCGTATTGGAAGTTCAGCGTCGGCTTGATCTGCTGGGCCTGCTGCGGCGTTGCGGCGAGGAAGATGAAGTCGATGTCCTGGCGACGCGACGGTTGTGCGGAAATGTTGCCGCCAACGGTGCTCTGCAGGCTCTTGGCGCGGCCTTCGCTCTGGCGCAGTTGGAACAGATCAGCGATCTGCTGGGCCAGCGCGACCGGTTGTGCGACGCGTTCGGCAGCCAGCAGGGTGCCGCCTTTGGCTTCCCAGTCCTGGCGGAATGCCTTGAGTACGCGATCGCCCCATTCGCCGCTCGGGACCAGTGCTACGGCACGGCGCATGCCGTCGGCGTAGGCGCGACGGGACACTTCGCGTGCTTCGTCTTCGGCGGCGAGGCCGAACTGGAACAGCTGTGGCGGGCTGCCCTGGCCGGAATCGCTGTAGTTCAGCGCCAGCGTGGTGATCGGCAGTTGCGGGTAGCTGGCGAGTTGCTTGACCAGCGGTTTTTCCAGCGGACCAACCACCAGTTGGACGCCGGCGGCCTGTGCCTGGCGGTAGAAATCGTCGAGGGAGGTCAGGCGAGAGCTGTCGAAAACCTGGATGGCGGGCGGGTTCTGTCCCGCCTGCTGGGCCTGGAAATGTGCGGCCATGAAGCCGTCACGCAGGGCCCGGGCAACACCGGCCAGTTGGCCTTCCTGTGGCAGCAGCAGGGCGATCTTGGTCAGCGGCTGGCTGGTCAGGCTTTTGAGTTTGACCAGTGGCGATGGCAGTTGCAGTGCGGCTGGGTGATCGGGGTGTTGTGCTTTCCAGGTGTCGATGGCGGCTTGCTGTTGTTCAAGCGTGCCTGCGCTTTTGACTGCCAGGGCCAGGCTGGTCCAGCCGGCAAGGGTGTCGCTGCCCGCGCTCTGCAGTTGCTCTGCGGGCAGTGCCGAGACCAGGCTCCAGATGGCGTCATTGTTGGCGTTGGCGGCATTGCCACTCAACAGGGGCGCCAGGGCAATGCGTTCCTGTGCAGCGGCAAGGGCCTGGCCGTCGGCTTCGAACGCCGCAGCGTGCACGCTGCGGGTGCGGGCCTGCTGGTCTTGCGGCAGCTCGTTCAGTCGCGCCAGGCTCGGGTGGCTCAGGGCGGTCAGCGCGGCCTTGGGTTGGTTGCGGCTCAGTGCCAGTTCGGCGGCCAGGGTGCTGGCGAAAACCTGCTGGGCCGGTTTCAGCGAATCCAGTTGGACCTGCTCGAGAATCCGGGCGGCACGCGCAGTGTCTTTTTGCCGGTAAGCCTGATCGGCGGCGCTCAGTCGCAGCAGCGCAGCTTTCTCTGGCGTCTTGCTGGCGGCGGCCTGTTCGAGCAGTTGCTCGATGCTGGCGTCCGGAGTGCGCGGCAGGTCGCCCAGGCTGGACGAAGGCGAACTGGCGCAGGCTGCCAGCAGGGTAGCGAGGCAGAGGGCTGAGAACAGCCGCAGGCATGCGATCATGTAAGGGTCCTGTTACTCGATCAAATTAACCTGCGATTGTACCCAAGCGCTGGCCCCGGCGCGATCTTGCTGGCGTGAATCCTTCGATACAAGTCGTAGCACGGGGTTGCCGGCAGTGTGGGGAGGCATTGTTTTCGGCGATCACGCTACAATGGCGGCTTTATCCAGATGACAGGTATGTGCTGTGACCGATGCTCCAGGTGTTTCCAATCCCGCCGCCGGAACCCTTTATGTGGTGGCCACGCCAATCGGAAACCTGGATGACATCAGTGCCCGTGCGCTGAAGGTGCTGGGCGAGGTCGCACTGATCGCTGCCGAGGACACCCGGCACTCGATCCGCCTGCTGCAACATTTCGGTATCAATACTCCTCTCGCGGCCTGTCATGAGCACAATGAGCGTGATGAGGGCAGCCGTTTCCTGACCCGGCTACTGGCGGGTGACAACGTTGCGCTGATCTCCGATGCGGGAACGCCACTGATCTCCGATCCGGGTTATCACCTGGTGCGCCAGGCGCGTGCGGCAGGTGTCGATGTGGTGCCGGTGCCCGGTGCCTGCGCATTGATCGCCGCACTTTCTGCGGCCGGCCTGCCCTCGGACCGCTTCATCTTCGAAGGTTTCCTGCCTGCCAAGGCCGTTGGGCGACAGGCTCGCCTGAACTTGCTCAAGGAAGAGCCGCGCACACTGATTTTCTATGAGGCACCACATCGGATCCTCGAATGCCTGCAGGACATGGAAGCGATTTTCGGTGCTGAGCGCCCGGCGGTGCTGGGGCGTGAGTTGACCAAGACGTTCGAGACCCTCAAGGGGCTGCCTTTGGCGCAGTTGCGAGCGTTTGTAGAGGGAGACAGCAATCAGCAGCGTGGGGAGTGCGTAGTTCTGGTTGCAGGCTGGACGGCTCCGGAAGACGAAGAGGCCGTCAGTAGTGAAGTATTGCGCGTACTTGATTTGTTGTTGGCCGAGATGCCGCTCAAGCGAGCTGCTGCATTGGCTGCGGAAATTACCGGTGTGCGCAAGAATGTTTTGTATCAAGTCGCGCTGGAAAAACAGAAAAACAAGTGATGTCACTGTGACATTATTTGTATTGTTCACTTGTTCTCGGATCGCTCTCCCGTTACTCTTTGCGGCGGAGAGTCGATTGGACAGTCGCTGCCTTCTTTTGTTCCGCAAAAGAGGGGGGAGGAAAGTCCGGGCTCCATAGGGCAGAGTGCCAGGTAATGCCTGGGGGGCGCGAGCCTACGGAAAGTGCCACAGAAAATAACCGCCTAAGCACTTCGGTGACGGTAAGGGTGAAAAGGTGCGGTAAGAGCGCACCGCACGTCTGGTAACAGTTCGTGGCTAGGTAAACCCCACTCGGAGCAAGACCAAATAGGGTTCCATATGGCGCGGCCCGCGTTGGAACCGGGTAGGTTGCTAAAGACGTCCAGTGATGGCCGTCGTAGAGGAATGACTGTCCTCGACAGAACCCGGCTTACAGATCGACTCTCCACCTCTTTCCCTTCCTGCTTGATTCGATAGCAGACGCGCTCTGGTAATACCGAAAAAGTCTTACTCTTAATAAATCACTTTAACTTCGCACTCTATTCATTTGAGTGAATTTGCATTTCGTCCTCGAAAACCCCTCCGAATTACCCTGTTGTCTGTCCTTGCTACGCTAAATCGCCGATCTGTAAGGGTTTTCCTTATATGCGCGCCTTGACGGTGCGGTAGGCGGATTCCTATAGTGTGCGCAAGTGGCAGAAAGTGGCATGAAGTGGGTTTTCAGACACCAAAAAGCTAACAATTAGGGAATCGCAGCCGTGTTCCGCGGAGCAAACGCCATCAACCTCGACGCCAAGGGCCGTCTCGCGATGCCGAGCCGGTACCGTGACGAGCTTGAATCGCGTAGCTCGGGACAGTTGATTGTGACGATCGATGCGGTCGACCCCTGCTTGTGTGTGTATCCGCTCGATGAGTGGGAACTGATAGAAGCCAAGTTGCGCGCCTTGCCGTCGTTACGCGAAGAGAACCGTCGCCTGCAGCGTTTGCTGATTGGCAATGCGGTGGATCTGGAGCTCGACGGCAGCGGCCGTTTTCTCGTTCCGCCGCGTTTGCGCGAATACGCCAAGCTCGACAAGCGGGCGATGCTGGTGGGGCAACTGAACAAATTCCAACTGTGGGACGAGGATGCCTGGAACGCTGTTTCCGCAGCGGATCTGGCAGCCATTCAACAACCGGGCGCCATGCCTGATGAACTGCGTGATTTGATCCTGTGACTATAGATAGCGGCTTTAACCACATCACTGTGCTACTGGACGAAGCCGTAGAGGCTCTCGCCGTGCGCGCCGATGGTTGCTATCTCGATGGTACCTTCGGACGTGGCGGTCACAGCCGACTGATTCTCAAACACCTTGGGCCTGATGGCCGTTTGCTGGGTTTCGACAAGGACCCTCAAGCGATTGCCACCGGGCAAGCGCTGGCGGCCGAAGACGGCCGCTTTGTCATTGTGCAGCGCAGCTTTGCCGAGCTGGGTTCGGAAGTGGCCGAGCGCGGCCTCTCGGACAAGGTCAGCGGTGTGCTGTTCGATCTGGGCGTGTCCTCGCCGCAACTCGATGACCCGGAGCGCGGCTTCAGCTTCCTCAACGATGGCCCGCTGGACATGCGTATGGACCCGTCCCGGGGTGTCAGCGCCGCCGACTTCATCGCTTCCGCGCCTGAAGAAGAAATTGCCCGGGTATTCAAGGAATACGGCGAAGAGCGTTTCGCCAGGCGCATGGCCCGCGCCGTAGTCCTGCGCCGTGCGGAACAACCCTTCACCCGCACCGCCGACCTGGCCGAAGTGCTCAAGGTCGCCAATCCCGCCTGGGAGAAAGGCAAGAACCCGGCAACTCGGGCGTTCCAGGGGCTGCGCATCCATGTAAACAATGAGCTGGGCGACCTTGAAGTCGGTTTGCAGGCTGCACTCGATGCCCTGGAGATAGGTGGTCGTCTGGTGGTGATCAGCTTCCACTCCCTGGAAGACCGCATCGTCAAACTGTTCATGCGCAAGCTGGCCAAGGGCGAGGCGGACAACCTGCCGCGCAACCTGCCGGTCCAGCACAAACCGTTCGAGCCGAAGATCAGGACCATCGGCAAGGCACAGTTTGCTTCCGACGCTGAACTCAAGGCCAATCCGCGGTCGCGCAGCGCCGTCATGCGTGTGGCGGAGAAGCTGCGGTGAGCAGGCTATATGCCAAGCCTTTGCCCGGCGGGAGCTTCCTGATGCTCCTGCTGTTCATTGGCGTGCTCGTTTCCTCGGTCGCGGTGTCCTACAGCGCCCACTGGAACCGGCAACTGCTCAATACCCTGTACGGCGAGCTCAACGAGCGCGACAAAGCACAGGCCGAGTGGGGCCGTCTGATTCTTGAACAAAGCACCTGGACCGCCCATAGCCGCATCGAAACCCTGGCCAGTGAGCAACTGAAAATGCGCATCCCTGCCGCAGATGAAGTGCGGATGGTGGCGCCATGATGAAGCTCGAGGGCGCCCTCTACCCCTGGCGCTTCCGGGTAGTGCTCGGTTTGCTGGCGTTGATGGTCGGTGCCATCGCTTGGCAGATCATCGACTTGCAGGTAGTCGACCGTGACTTCCTGAAAAGCCAGGGCGATGCCCGCAGCATGCGGCACATCCCCATTCCTGCGCACCGTGGCCTGATTACCGACCGCAACGGCGAGCCTTTGGCTGTCAGTACCCCGGTGACCACCTTGTGGGCCAACCCCAAGGAAATGCAGGCTGCCAAGGATCGCTGGCCAGCGCTGGCCGTTGCCATCAACCAGAATCCGAAGCAACTGGCCGAGCGTCTCGAGCAACAGGCCAATAAAGAATTCATTTACCTGGTCCGTGGCCTGACCCCGGAGCAGGGCCAGGTCGTACTCGACCTGAAGGTTCCCGGTGTCTATGGCATCGAGGAATTCCGTCGTTTCTATCCCGCTGGGGATGTCGCCGCTCACATGGTTGGCTTTACCGACCTCGACGACCATGGTCGCGAGGGGGTCGAGCTGGCCTACGATGAGTGGCTGGCCGGCGTGCCCGGCAAGCGGCAAGTCATCAAGGACCGACGCGGTCGCTTGATCAAGGATGTCCAGGTCACCAAAAACGCCAAGGCCGGAAAGACCTTGGCGTTGTCGATCGACCTGCGCCTGCAATACCTGGCCACCCGCGAACTGCGCAACGCGATTGCCGAGCAGGAAGCCAAGGCCGGTAGCTTGGTCATCATGGATGTGAAAACCGGCGAAGTGCTGGCCATGGTCAACCAGCCGACTTACAACCCGAACAACCGTCGCAGCATGTTCCCGGCAGCGATGCGTAACCGCGCCATCATCGACGTGTTCGAGCCAGGTTCTACAGTGAAGCCGCTGTCCATGAGTGCTGCGCTTCAAAGCGGCCGCTGGAAGCCGACCGACAAGGTTGAAGTGTATCCGGGCACCCTCCAGTTGGGGCGCTACACCATTCGTGACGTTTCCAAGAGTGAAGGCCCGGTTCTCGACCTGACCGGCATCCTGATCAACTCCAGTAACGTGGGCATGTCCAAAGTCGCCTTCGATATCGGTGGCGAAGCGATCTACCGCGTCATGTCGCAACTCGGCCTGGGTCAGTACACCGGACTTGGTTTCCCGGGCGAGCGGGTCGGCAACCTGCCAAACCACCGCGAGTGGCGCAAGGCCGAAACCGCGACCCTGTCCTACGGCTACGGCCTGTCGGTTACCGCGCTGCAACTGGTGCATGCCTACGCGGCCTTGGCCAACGACGGCAAGATGGTTCCGCTGAGCATTCTGAAAACGGACAAGGCGCCGGAAGAAACCCAGGTGGTGCCGAAAGAGACTGCCGAGACCATTCAGCAAATGTTGCAACAGGTTATCGAGGCGCCGCGAGGCGTTTTCCGCGCTCAGGTGCCGTCGTACCACGTTGCCGGCAAGAGTGGTACTGCGCGTAAGGCGACCATCGGTTCGAAGGGCTACACCGAAAACGCCTACCGCTCGCTGTTCGCAGGCTTCGGCCCCATGAGTGACCCGCGCTACGCCGTGGTCGTGGTGATCGACGAGCCGAGCAAAGGCGGTTACTTCGGTGGCCTTGTATCCGCGCCGGTCTTCAGCAAGGTCATGTCTGGCACCCTGCGTCTGATGAACGTGCCGCCAGATAACCTGCCCGCCCCGACACCTCAGCAGCAAGCCGATGCTGCGTCCGCCAAAGGAGGGCGTGGTTGATGACGATGCCATTGAGTAAATTGTTCGCCAACGCCAGCAGCGATCCCCTGATTCGCGAACTGACCCTGGACAGCCGCAACGTGCGGGCAGGTGACCTGTTCCTGGCGGTGCCCGGGGCCAAGGTCGATGGTCGCGACCATATCGCCGATGCGTTGAAGCGCGGTGCAGCCGCCGTGGCTTATGAAGTGCAAGGTGCTACGGTCCTGCCGATCACCAGCGTGCCGCTGATCCCGGTAAAGGGTCTGATCGCTCAGTTGTCGGAAATCGCCGGTCGCTTCTATGGTGAACCAAGCCGTTTGCTGGATCTGGTTGGTGTCACCGGCACCAACGGCAAGACCAGCGTCACGCAACTGGTCGCCCAGGCGCTGGACCTGCTGGGTCAGCACTGCGGCTTGATCGGTACGTTGGGCACTGGCTTCTACGGCGCACTGGAAAGCGGTCGTCTGACCACGCCTGATCCGCTGGCCGTGCAGGCGACCCTGAATAACCTGAAAAAGGCCGGGGCTCGCGCCGTGGCCATGGAAGTTTCGTCTCACGCGCTGGAGCAAGGCCGAGTGGCTGCTTTGGCGTTCGACATCGTCGTGATGACCAACCTGTCCCGCGATCACCTCGATTATCACGGCACCATGGAAGCCTACAAAGCCGCCAAGGCGCGCTTGTTCTCCTGGCCGAACCTGCGCTGCCGGGTGGTCAATCTGGATGACGATTTCGGTAGCGAACTGGCCGGCCAGCAAGGCGAATCCCGCCTGATCAGCTACAGCCTCAAGGATCCCGCCGCAACCCTGTATTGCCGCGAAGCCACCTTCGATGACGACGGCGTACGTGCGGTGCTGGTGACGCCACAAGGCGAGCACATGCTGCGCAGCCGCCTGCTCGGTCGCTTCAACCTGAGCAATATGCTGGCCGCTGTCGGCACCTTGCTGGCGATGGAGCATCCGCTCGACGAAATTCTCAAGGTCACCGCCAAGCTGGAAGGCCCGATCGGTCGGATGCAGCGCCTTGGCGGCGGCAGCAAACCGCTGGTCGTGGTCGATTACGCACACACGCCCGATGCCCTGGAAAAAGTGCTCGAGGCCTTGCGCCCTCACGCTCAAGGCAAGTTGACCTGCCTGTTCGGTTGCGGCGGTGATCGTGATCGCGGCAAACGCCCGCTGATGGCCGAGATGGCCGAGCGCCTGGCGGACCGGGTGATCGTCACTGATGACAATCCGCGCACTGAAGATCCGCTGGTGATTTTCGACGACATTCGTCCTGGCTTGACCAACCCTGAGTCCGCCACCTTTATCTCCGGTCGCGGTGAGGCAATTGCTGGTGCCATCGCATCGGCTGCTGCGGACGACGTCATTGTCCTCGCTGGCAAAGGGCATGAGGACTATCAGGAAATCAACGGCCAGCGGCATGACTTCTCCGACCTGGTTGAAGCCGAAAAAGCGCTGGCAGTCTGGGAGGCCTCTCATGCTTGAGCCACTTTCCCTCACCCAGTTGATCGAACCGCTGAAGGGGCGCCTGGTAGGCGCTGATGCGCGTTTCGACGGTGTCAGCATCGACAGCCGCAAGATCGACGCGGGGCAACTGTTCGTCGCGCTGGCGGGGCCGCGCTTCGACGGGCATGACTATCTGAATGAAGTCGCCGCCAGAGGCGCCGTCGCGGCGCTGGTCGAGCGGGAAGTCGCCGGCGCGAGCCTGCCGCAACTGGTTGTGGCCGATACCCGCCTGGCGCTGGGCCAACTGGCTGCGCTGAACCGTCGTGCATTCAAGCAGCCTGTAGCCGCAATCACCGGTTCCAGCGGCAAGACCACGGTCAAGGAAATGCTTGCCAGCATCCTGCGCACTCGTGGCCCGGTCCTGGCGACCCGCGGCAACCTGAATAACGATCTCGGCGCGCCGCTGACCTTGCTCGAACTGGCGCCCGAGCACACCGCCGCGGTGATCGAACTGGGCGCTTCGCGTATCGGCGAAATCGCCTACACCGTGGGCCTGACCCGTCCGAGCGTGGCGTTGATCAACAACGCGGGCACTGCTCATGTCGGTGAGTTTGGTGGGCCGGAGAAGATTGTCGAAGCCAAGGGCGAGATTCTCGAAGGGCTTGGAGAGGACGGCGTCGCGGTATTGAACCTCGACGACAAAGCCTTTGGCATATGGAAACGGCGCACAGGTAAACATGCGGTATTGAGTTTTGCGCTGAACAACCCGGCTGCCGATTTCCATGCCAGCGATATCGGCAACGACGAGCGCGGTTGCCCGGCCTTCGTGCTGCACGGCCCGCAAGGCCATGTGTCGATCCAGCTCAACCTGCTGGGTACTCACAACATCAGCAACGCACTCGCCGCCGCAGCCGCCGCCCATGCCTTCGGCCTGACGCTGGACGGTATCGCGCAGGGCCTGAACACGGTGCAGCCGGTCAAAGGGCGCACGGTGGTGCAGATGACCGACACGGGCACCCGGGTCATCGATGACACTTACAACGCAAACCCCACCTCGATGTGCGCGGCCGTTGATATACTTGCCGGCTTTTCCGGTCGCACCGTCCTGGTGCTCGGGGATATCGGCGAGTTGGGCCAGTGGGCAGAAGAGGGCCATCGTCAGGTTGGGGAATACGCCAAAGACAAGGTTTCCGCGCTGTATGCCGTAGGTCCGATGATGGCCCACGCGGTCAATGCGTTTGGCAAGAATGCCCGCCATTTCGCAAGTCAAGCTGACCTGATCGACGCCATTCGCGGCGAGCAGGCCACTAACACCACTATTTTGATCAAGGGTTCGCGCAGCGCTGCGATGGAGAACGTCGTGGCGGCTTTGTGCGGTTCCAGCGGGGAGAAACATTAATGCTGCTGCTGTTGGCCGAGTACCTGCAACAGTTCTACAAAGGCTTCGCGGTCTTTCAGTACCTGTCCCTGCGCGGGATTCTGGGGGTACTGACTGCGCTGTCGCTGGCCCTTTGGCTGGGCCCGTGGATGATCCGCACCCTGCAGATCCGCCAGATCGGTCAGTCGGTCCGTAATGACGGCCCGCAATCGCACCTGTCCAAGTCCGGCACGCCGACCATGGGTGGCGCACTGATCCTTTCCGCCATCGGCGTCAGCACGCTGCTCTGGGCTGACCTGAGCAACCGCTACGTCTGGGTCGTGCTGATCGTCACGCTGTTGTTCGGCGCCATCGGCTGGGTCGACGACTACCGCAAGGTCATCGAGAAGAACTCCCGTGGCCTGCCGAGCCGCTGGAAGTATTTCTGGCAGTCGGTCTTCGGTCTCGGCGCCGCGATCTTCCTTTACATGACCGCACCGACCAGCGTGGAAACCACCCTGATCGTGCCGATGCTCAAGGATGTCACCATCCCGCTGGGCGTCGGCTTCGTGGTCCTGACCTACTTCGTGATTGTCGGTTCGAGCAACGCGGTCAACCTGACTGACGGCCTCGACGGCCTGGCCATCCTGCCGACCGTACTGGTGGGCGGCGCCCTGGGGATCTTCTGCTACCTGTCGGGTAACGTGAAATTCGCCGAATACCTGCTGATTCCTTACGTGCCGGGCGCGGGCGAGCTGATCGTGTTCTGCGGCGCGCTGATCGGTGCCGGCCTCGGCTTCCTCTGGTTCAACACCTATCCGGCACAAGTCTTCATGGGCGACGTCGGCGCGCTGGCACTGGGTGCGGCGCTGGGCACCATCGCCGTGATCGTCCGCCAGGAAATCGTCCTGTTCATCATGGGCGGCGTGTTCGTCATGGAAACCCTGTCGGTCGTCATCCAGGTCGCTTCGTTCAAGCTGACCGGCAAGCGGGTGTTCCGCATGGCGCCGATTCACCACCACTTTGAACTCAAGGGCTGGCCCGAGCCGCGCGTGATCGTCCGCTTCTGGATCATCACCGTGGTGCTGGTGCTGATTGGCCTTGCCACCCTGAAACTGAGGTAGAGCGCGTGTCACTGATCGCATCTGACCACTTCCGCATCGTTGTCGGCCTCGGCAAGAGCGGCATGTCCCTGGTTCGCTTCCTGGCGAACCGGGGCGTTGCGTTTGCGGTGGCCGATACCCGGGAGAACCCACCGGAGCTGGCGACGCTGCGACGCGACTACCCACAGATCGAAGTGCGCTGTGGCGAGCTGGATGTGGACTTCCTCTGCCGCGCCGACGAGCTCTACGTCAGCCCAGGCCTGGCGCTCGCTACGCCGGCCTTGCAGCAGGCCGCCGCTCGCGGCGTGAAGCTGTCGGGTGATATCGAACTGTTCGCCCGCAATGCCAAGGCTCCGATCATTGCCATCAGTGGTTCCAACGCCAAGAGCACCGTGACCACCCTGGTCGGCGAGATGGCCGCAGCGGCGGGCAAACGTGTGGCAGTCGGCGGCAACCTCGGCACCCCCGCCCTGGACCTGCTCAGCGATGACGTCGAGCTGTACGTGATGGAGTTGTCGAGCTTCCAGTTGGAAACCACCGATCAGCTCAACGCTGAAGTGGCGACCGTGCTCAATGTCAGCGAAGACCATATGGATCGCTACAGTGGCCTGCCGGCTTATCACCTGGCCAAGCACCGGATCTTCCGTGGTGCGCGGCAAGTGGTGGTCAACCGTCAGGATGCCCTGAGCCGTCCGTTGCTGACCGAAGGCCAGCCGTGCTGGACCTTCGGCCTGAACAAACCTGATTTCAAGGCCTTCGGTCTGCGCGAAGAGGGTGGCGAGAAGTACCTGGCGTTCGAGTTCCAGAACCTCATGCCGGTACGCGAGTTGAAGATCCGCGGTGCGCACAACCAGTCCAATGCCCTGGCGGCGTTGGCACTGGGTCATGCGGTCGGCCTGCCATTCGACGCCATGCTGGAAAGCCTGCGCAATTTCGGTGGCCTCGCCCATCGTTGCCAGTGGGTACGCGAGCGTAACGAGGTCAACTGGTACGACGATTCCAAAGCCACCAACGTTGGCGCCGCTCTGGCCGCCATCGAAGGGCTGGGCGCGGATATCGACGGCAAGCTGGTACTGATTGCTGGCGGAGATGGCAAAGGTGCCGATTTCTCTGGCCTGCGCGCGCCTGTTGTCGAGCATTGCCGCGCGGTGGTGCTGCTGGGTCGTGATGCCGAACGGCTGGCTGAAACGCTGGGCGACAGCGTGCCGCTGGTGCGGGTGAAGACACTCGATGAAGCGGTGCAGCAGTGTGCGGAACTGGCTCAACCGGGCGATGCGGTGTTGCTGTCGCCGGCCTGTGCCAGCCTCGACATGTTCAAGAACTTTGAAGAGCGTGGGCGCCTGTTCGCCCAGGCCGTGGGAGGGCTGGCATGATCTTCGGCGCCATCAAGCCCTACCCGTCGCCGCTGATCAGCGGCCGAGGCATCGACCTGGACTTCCCATTCCTGGTCGGCTGCCTGGCCTTGCTCGGTCTGGGCCTGGTGATGATCACCTCGGCGTCCTCGGAAGTGGCTGCGGCGCAGTCGGGTAACCCGCTGTACCACATGATTCGTCACCTGGTGTACGTGACCCTCGGGCTGGGCGCATGCATCGTCACCATGATGGTGCCGATCTCGACTTGGCAACGCATGGGCTACCTGATGCTGATCGGTGCCTTCGGCTTGCTGATACTGGTGCTGGTCCCTGGCATCGGTCGCGAAGTGAACGGTTCGTGGCGCTGGATCGGTTTCAGCTTCTTCAACGTGCAGCCGTCGGAAATCGCCAAGGTCTTCGTGGTCATCTACCTCGCGGGCTATCTGGTGCGTCGGCAGCAGGAAGTGCGCGAGAGCTGGATGGGCTTCTTCAAGCCTTTCATCGTGCTGCTGCCGATGGCCGGCCTGCTGCTCATGGAGCCGGACTTCGGCGCCACCGTGGTAATGATGGGCTCCGCCGCGGCCATGCTGTTCCTCGGCGGGGTCGGCTTGTTCCGCTTCGGTCTGATGGTGGCGCTGGCAGTGGGCGCGGTGTTCGTCCTGGTTCAGGCGCAGCCCTACCGGATGGCCCGTCTGACAACCTTCACCGACCCGTGGGCGGACCAGTTCGGTTCCGGCTATCAGTTGACCCAGGCGTTGATCGCCTTCGGCCGCGGCGAGTGGTTCGGCGTCGGTCTGGGTAACAGCGTGCAGAAGCAGTTCTACCTGCCGGAAGCACATACCGACTTCGTGTTCTCGGTGCTGGCCGAGGAGCTGGGCGTAGTGGGCTCGCTGGCGACGCTGGCGCTGTTCGTCTTTGTCACCGTCCGCGCCTTATACATCGGTCTGTGGGCCGAGAAAGCCAAGCAATTCTTCGCCGCCTACGTGGCGTTCGGGCTGGCGTTCCTGTGGATCGGCCAGTTCCTCATCAATATTGGTGTGAACATCGGCCTGCTGCCAACCAAAGGGCTGACCCTGCCTTTCCTCAGTTACGGGGGCAGTTCGCTGGTCATCTGCTGTGCCTGCGTGGGGTTGCTGCTGCGCATCGAGTGGGAGAGCCGCACGCACCTGGGCAGCGAGGAACACGAGTTCGACGAAGACGACTTTGCCGAGGAGCCGAATCATCATGGCCGCTGACGGCAAGAACGTATTGATCATGGCCGGCGGGACCGGCGGCCATGTGTTCCCGGCACTGGCCTGTGCCCGGGAGTTCCAGGCGCGCGGTTTCACTGTGCACTGGCTGGGAACGCCACGCGGCATTGAAAACGAACTGGTGCCGCAGGCTGGCCTGCCGTTGCACCTGATCAACGTCACTGGCCTGCGGGGCAAGAGCAAGCTGTCGCTGCTGAAGGCGCCATTCACCCTGATCAAGGCCGTGCTGCAGGCGCGCCGGATCATCCGTCAGCTCAAGCCGGTCTGCGTGGTCGGCTTCGGCGGTTATGTGACCGGCCCCGGCGGCGTTGCCGCGAGGCTGGCGGGCGTGCCCGTGGTGATCCACGAGCAGAACGCCCGTGCTGGCACCGCCAATCGGCTGCTGGTTCCGCTGGCCGGTCGGGTTTGTGAAGCGTTCCCGGACACCTTCGGCGCTAGCGAAAAACGCCGTACCACCGGTAATCCGGTACGCAGCGAACTGTTTCTGGAACCTGTGCGTGAAGCCTTGCCAGGCCGCCGTGCGCGCCTGCTGGTGCTGGGCGGCAGCCTTGGTGCCGAGCCCTTGAACAAGCTGTTGCCCCAGGCGCTGGCGCTGGTGCCGGAAGCCCTCCGTCCCGAGGTGTTCCACCAGGCCGGGAAGAATCATGACCAGATCACCGCCGAGCGTTATCGCGAAGCCGGGATCGAGGCTCAGGTTGAGCCGTTTATCAAGGATATGGCCCAAGCCTATGGCTGGGCCGACCTGGTGGTGTGCCGTGCCGGCGCGCTGACTGTCAGTGAACTGGCGGCGGCAGGCCTGCCTTCGATGCTGGTGCCCTTGCCCCATGCAATCGACGACCACCAGACCCACAACGCCCATTATCTGGCCCGCGAAGGTGCTGCCTTCCTGATGCCACAAGCGACAACTGGCGCAGCGCAGCTCGCTGAACGCCTGAACGAGGTACTGATGCAACCGGAAAAACTCGACACCATGGCCGCCACCGCGCGCCGCCTGGCCAAACCTGCTGCTACCCGCACCGTGGTCGACATCTGCCTGGAGGTGGCCCATGGTTGAGAACCAGAAAGCCATGCCTCAGCCCGAGATGCGCCGCATCCGCCGCATTCACTTCGTCGGTATCGGCGGCGTGGGTATGTGCGGTATCGCCGAAGTGCTGCTGAACCTGGGCTACCAGGTGTCCGGCTCGGACCTCAAGGCCTCGGCAGTGACCGAGCGCCTGGAGTCCTTCGGCGCTGAAATCTTCATCGGCCACCGTGCCGAGAACGCCGCGACCGCTGATGTGCTGGTGGTTTCCAGCGCGATCAACACCGCCAACCCGGAAGTTGCCACCGCGCTTGAACGGCGTATTCCGGTGGTGCCGCGCGCCGAGATGCTCGCCGAGCTGATGCGTTATCGCCACGGTATCGCGGTCGCCGGCACCCATGGCAAGACCACCACCACCAGCCTGCTGGCCTCGGTGTTCGCCGCGGGCGGCCTCGATCCGACCTTCGTGATTGGCGGTCGCCTGAATGCCGCGGGCACCAACGCGCAGCTCGGCACCAGCCGCTACCTGATCGCTGAAGCTGACGAAAGCGATGCCAGCTTCCTGCACCTGCAGCCGCTGGTGGCGGTCGTCACCAACATCGACGCCGACCACATGGCGACCTACGAAGGCGACTTCAACAAACTGAAGAAAACCTTCGTCGAGTTCCTCCACAACCTGCCGTTCTATGGCCTGGCGGTGGTTTGCCTGGATGACCCGGTCGTGCGCGAGATTCTGCCGCTGGTCAAGCGCCCGGCAGTCACCTACGGCTTCTGCGAAGAAGCCGACGTGCGTGCGATCAATGTGCGTCAGTCGGGCATGCAGACCCACTTCACCGTGCTGCGTCGCGACCGCGAGCCGCTGAACGTGTCGGTGAACATGCCGGGCAACCACAACGTGCTCAATGCGCTGGCGACCATCGCCATTGCCACCGACGAAGGCATCAGCGACGAAGCTATCGTCCAGGGCCTTTCGGGCTTCCAGGGCGTGGGGCGTCGCTTCCAGGTCTACGGCGAGCTTCCGGTCGAAGACGGCAGCGTGATGCTGGTGGATGACTACGGACACCATCCGACCGAGGTCGCCGCGGTGATTAAGGCGGTCCGCGGTGGTTGGCCGGAGCGCCGCCTGGTGATGGTCTATCAGCCACACCGCTACAGCCGGACCCGCGACCTGTACGACGATTTCGTCCAGGTGCTGGCCGACGCCAATGTGCTGCTGTTGATGGAAGTCTATCCGGCCGGCGAAGAGCCGATCCCGGGTGCCGACAGCCGCCAGCTGTGCCGCAGCATTCGTCAGCGCGGTCAGCTCGACCCGATCTACATCGAGCGCGGCATCGAGCTGGCGCCGCTGGTCAAGCCGCTGCTGCGCGCCGGCGACATTCTGCTCTGCCAGGGTGCCGGTGATATCGGCGGGCTGGCGCCACAACTGTTGAAGAGCCCGTTGTTCGCTGGTGCGGTTGCCAGTCAGGAGAAATCGAAATGACTGAAGCCTACGCCAAACTGCATTCCACCATTGCGCCAAAAGACTTCGGTCGCGTCGCGGTGCTTTACGGCGGCAAGAGCGCCGAGCGCGAAGTGTCGCTCAAGTCCGGCGCCGCGGTGATCGACGCGCTGCGCAGCGGCGGTGTCGACGTGGTTGCCATCGACGTCGGTGACGACCTGCTGACCCGCCTGCAGAGCGAGAAGATCGACCGCGCCTTCATCATCCTCCACGGTCGTGGCGGCGAAGACGGCAGCATGCAGGGCTTGCTGGAGTGCCTCGGCATTCCCTACACCGGCAGCGGTATCCTCGCTTCGGCACTGGCCATGGACAAGCTGCGGACCAAGCAGGTCTGGCAGAGCCTGGGCATTCCGACCCCGCGTCATGCCGTGCTGGCCAGCGAAGCCGACTGTATTTCCGCGGGCGCGGAACTGGGCTTCCCTTTGATCGTCAAACCGGCCCATGAAGGTTCCAGTATCGGTATGGCGAAAGTGACCAGCGTCGATGAATTGGTCGCCGCCTGGAAAGACGCCGCCACCTACGATTCGCAAGTGTTGGTCGAGCAGTGGATTCATGGTCCGGAGTTCACCGTTGCGGTGCTGCGTGACCAGGTGCTGCCGCCGATCGCGCTGGGCACCCCGCATACGTTCTACGACTACGACGCCAAGTACCTGGCATCCGATACCCAGTACCGGATTCCGTGTGGCCTGGACAGCGCCAAGGAACAGGAACTGATCGACCTAACCGCCCGCGCCTGCGACGCCATTGGCATCGCTGGTTGGGGCCGTGTGGATGTGATGCAGGACGAGCAGGGCCGGTTCTGGCTGCTCGAAGTCAACACCGCGCCAGGCATGACTGACCATAGCCTGGTGCCAATGGCGGCGCGTGCGGCCGGACTCGATTTCCAGCAGTTGGTGCTGGCGATTCTGGCGGCGAGTGTCGAGGCGCGAGGTTAAGCCCATGCAAGGCGCGATGGTACGTCATCAGCAACCCGCTCCCGGCCGCAAGCCGGTGCCGCGTGGTGCCAGCCGGATGGTGGCGAAAGAGCCACTGTCGGCGCGCCTGCCCAAGCCTGGCTTCAGTGTTTTCAAGCGACTGTTGTGGCCGATCCTGCTGGTGGCCGCGGGCTTTGGCGCCTATGAAGGCGCGCAGCGGTTGATGCCGTATGCCGACCGGCCGATCACCAAGATCGCCGTGCAGGGCGACCTCAGCTACATCAGCCAGCAAGCGGTGCAGCAGCGGATCGCGCCTTATGTCGCGGCGAGCTTCTTCACCGTCGACCTGGCGAGCATGCGCGCCGAGCTGGAGCAGATGCCCTGGATCGCCCATGCCGAAGTACGCCGTGTATGGCCGGACGAGGTGGTGATCCGTCTCGAGGAGCAGTTGCCGGTGGCGCGCTGGGGTGATGATGCCTTGCTCAACAACCAGGGCCAGGCCTTCACGCCGCGCGAGCTGGCCAATTATGAGCACCTGCCGCAGTTGTTCGGGCCGCAGCGGGCTCAGCAACAAGTGATGCAGCAATATCAGGTACTGAACCAGATGCTGCGTCCCCTGGGCTTTTCGATCGCACGTCTGGAACTGCGCGAGCGTGGTAGCTGGTTCCTGACCACCGGCGCCGGAAGCGCCGGGCCGGGTATCGAACTGCTGCTGGGGCGTGACCATCTGGTGGAAAAGATGCGCCGCTTCATTGCCATTTATAACAAGACGCTCAAAGAACAGATCACGAACATCGCCCGCATCGATCTGCGTTACGCCAATGGCCTTGCCGTTGGCTGGCGGGAACCGATTGCACCGCCCGCGGCCCAATCCGCCGTGGCGAAGAATTAGAGAGAGGCAGGACCATGGCAAACGCGCATAGCGGCAAAATGATCGTCGGGCTGGATATCGGCACGTCCAAGGTGGTTGCACTGGTGGGCGAAGTCGCTGCTGACGGCACGCTGGAAATCGTCGGTATCGGCACCCACCCGTCGCGCGGGTTGAAGAAAGGCGTGGTGGTCAATATCGAGTCCACCGTGCAGTCGATCCAGCGCGCCGTCGAAGAGGCGCAATTGATGGCCGGCTGCCGCATCCACTCGGCATTCGTCGGTGTGGCCGGCAACCACATCCGCAGCCTGAACTCCCACGGTATCGTCGCGATCCGCGACCGTGAAGTCAGCGCCGCGGACCTCGAGCGAGTACTGGATGCCGCCCAGGCCGTTGCCATTCCTGCTGACCAGCGCGTGCTGCATACCCTGCCGCAGGACTACGTCATCGATAACCAGGAAGGCGTTCGCGAGCCATTGGGCATGTCCGGTGTTCGTCTGGAAGCCAAGGTGCACGTCGTGACCTGCGCGGTGAATGCTGCGCAGAACATCGAGAAGTGCGTGCGCCGCTGCGGTCTGGAAATCGACGACATCATTCTCGAGCAACTGGCGTCGGCCTATTCCGTGCTGACCGATGACGAGAAAGAGTTGGGCGTGTGCCTGGTGGACATCGGTGGCGGCACCACCGACATCGCGATCTTCACCGAAGGCGCAATCCGCCACACCGCGGTGATCCCGATCGCTGGCGATCAGGTGACCAACGACATCGCCATGGCGCTGCGCACACCGACCCAGTACGCCGAAGAAATCAAGATCCGCTACGCCTGCGCCCTGGCCAAGCTGGCGGGTGCCGGCGAGACCATCAAGGTGCCAAGCGTGGGCGACCGCCCGCCGCGCGAACTGTCGCGCCAGGCCCTGGCTGAAGTGGTCGAGCCGCGCTACGACGAACTGTTCACCCTGATCCAGGCCGAGCTGCGTCGCAGCGGCTACGAAGATCTGGTTCCGGCCGGCATCGTGCTGACCGGCGGAACTTCGAAGATGGAAGGCGCGGTCGAGCTGGCCGAGGAGATCTTCCACATGCCAGTACGCCTGGGCGTGCCGCACAGCGTTCGCGGCCTGAGTGATGTAGTGCGCAACCCGATTTACTCCACTGGTGTGGGTCTGCTGACCTACGGCCTGCTGAAGCAGTCCGATGGCGTGCCCGTGCCAGGTATTAGAAACGACAGCTATGGCGATGAACCAAAGGCTCCTGTGCTTGAGCGTTTCAAGCGTTGGGTCCAGGGCAACTTTTAAGTTTCAAAGCAGTAGTGGTAGGCGCAAAAACTAGAGAAAAATGAAAGGAGAGGGAAAATGTTCGAGCTCGTAGACAACGTCCCGCAAAGTCCGGTCATCAAAGTGATCGGCGTCGGTGGCGGCGGTGGCAACGCCGTCAATCACATGGTGAAGAGCAACATCGAAGGCGTCGAATTCATCTGCGCCAACACTGATGCTCAGGCGCTGAAAAACATCGGCGCACGTACCATCCTGCAACTGGGTACCGGTGTGACCAAGGGCCTGGGTGCTGGCGCCAATCCGGAAGTCGGCCGTCAGGCGGCTCTGGAAGACCGTGAGCGCATCGCCGAAGTGCTGCAGGGCACCAACATGGTGTTCATCACCACTGGCATGGGCGGCGGTACCGGTACCGGTGCTGCACCGATCATCGCCGAAGTGGCCAAGGAAATGGGCATCCTCACCGTTGCGGTGGTGACCCGTCCGTTCCCGTTCGAAGGTCGCAAGCGCATGCAGATCGCCGATGAGGGCATCCGCGCGCTGGCTGAAAGCGTTGACTCGCTGATCACCATCCCGAACGAAAAGCTGCTGACCATCCTGGGCAAGGACGCGAGCCTGCTGTCCGCGTTCGCCAAGGCTGACGACGTGCTGGCGGGTGCCGTTCGCGGTATCTCCGACATCATCAAGCGTCCGGGCATGATCAACGTCGACTTCGCCGACGTGCGTACCGTGATGAGCGAAATGGGCATGGCAATGATGGGTACCGGCTGCGCCAGCGGTCCGAACCGTGCTCGTGAAGCCACTGAAGCGGCCATTCGCAACCCGCTGCTGGAAGACGTCAACCTGCAGGGCGCGCGTGGCATCCTGGTGAACATCACCGCCGGTCCTGACCTGTCGCTGGGTGAGTACTCCGACGTGGGTAGCATCATCGAGGCGTTCGCGTCGGATCACGCCATGGTCAAGGTGGGTACCGTGATCGATCCGGACATGCGCGACGAACTGCATGTAACCGTCGTGGCCACCGGCCTGGGTGCGAAAATCGAGAAGCCTGTGAAGGTCATCGACAACACCCTGCAATCCGCCGCGGCCCAGGCTTCGACCCCGGCTCCAGCGCCTGTGCGCCACGAGCAACCGGCAGTGAACTACCGCGACCTGGAGCGTCCTACCGTGATGCGCAACCAGACGCACGCCGGTGCTGCAGCGGCTGCCAAGCTCAATCCGCAAGACGACCTGGACTATCTGGACATCCCGGCTTTCCTGCGTCGCCAGGCCGATTAATGAAATTTATCAGGGGTATTAGGGTGATTGGTGTTCAGCAAAGGCCGGGTCTGCTATTATCCCCAGCCTTTGTTGATACCAGTTCGCAATCTGTGCTGAAGCGGCCAATGCCATGATTAAACAACGCACCCTGAAAAATATTATCCGTGCCACAGGTGTCGGCCTGCACTCCGGGGAAAAGGTTTACCTGACCCTCAAACCTGCACCTGTGGACACCGGCATCGTATTTTGCCGAGCCGACCTCGATCCGGTGGTGCAGATCCCTGCCCGTGCGGAAAACGTCGGTGAGACGACCATGTCCACGACACTGGTCAATGGCGATACCAAGGTCGACACGGTAGAGCACCTGCTCTCGGCCATGGCTGGCCTGGGCATCGATAATGCCTACGTCGAGCTCTCCGCGTCGGAAGTTCCGATCATGGATGGTAGCGCTGGTCCCTTTGTATTCCTGATTCAATCTGCCGGCCTGGAAGAACAGGACGCGCCGAAGAAATTCATCCGCATCCTGCGCGAAGTGTCAGTCGAGGACGGCGACAAGCGCGCCACCTTCCTGCCTTTCGACGGGTTCAAGGTGAGTTTCGAGATCGATTTCGACCACCCGGTGTTCCGCAACCGGACTCAAAGTGCCAGCGTGGACTTTTCCAGCACCTCGTTCGTGAAGGAAGTCAGCCGCGCCCGTACCTTCGGGTTCATGAGCGACATCGAGTACCTGCGCAAGCATAACCTCGCACTCGGCGGTAGCGTGGAAAACGCCATCGTGGTGGACAAGGACGGCGTGTTGAACGAAGACGGCCTTCGCTATGAAGACGAATTCGTCAAACACAAGATCCTCGACGCCATCGGCGACCTCTACCTGCTAGGCAACAGCCTGATTGGCGAATTCCGTGGCTTCAAATCCGGTCACGCGCTGAACAACCAGCTGTTGCGCAAGCTGATCGAGGAGAAAGACGCCTGGGAAGTGGTGATCTTCGAAGATGCCAGCACCGCACCGATCTCGTATATGCGCCCGGTAGCAGCTGTATAAGTTCGAACTCTCTCTCTAGTTTGAAGGCCACCTCCGGGTGGCCTTTTTTATTGTGCGGCATTCACTCGGTCGGCGGGTTCTTGTTGCCCTTGCCATGGCTGGCCAGGCGCTCCAGCGCCGCGCGTAAATTCGGGTCGCTGATACCTTCTGCCGTGGCCTGGATGTTCTCCGCGGACTTGCTCGAAATATCCATTACATGACCGCCGGGGCGCGGGCTGCTGGCGGTCGGCTGGACCTTGAACTGGATGCGGTTGAGGCTGACGAACACGTCGAGTTGTTGCAGGGCGCGTTGCAGGCGTTTCTGCTGGTAGCGCAGACGCGTTGCCCAGTGGCCATCGGTGACCACCAGCAACAACGTACCCTCGCGCCACGAAGCGACATGGCAGTGCTCGCGGGCTGCGGGCTGCAACTGGCTTTCTACCAGGCGCTGCAATTGCGCCAGACGCTGTGCATGGCTGAACAATGCCTTGAGGGGACGGGCTTCGCGCAGGAGTACGGCGGGGGCGCGAGCGGGAGAGGGGCGGTAGGCCATGAAGACACCTGCAATGACAGTGCTGGCAATCTTATCAGATCCCTCGCCGCACACCGGACGGATGCGATTGGCAGCAATCTTGCGGCTGACGGGTTGAAGTTGGCGAAAAAGCCCTTATTGTAAAAAAGCCCCGTCAAAGCGCTGTGCCAGCATCGTGGAATTCCACCACTTTCCTCACCATCGTTTCCGGGTAGAATGCTCGTTCGCATGCGGCCAATAAGGGCTGCACGGGCGACTCACGGGGCCGCCCTCCATCCCTATGTGTGGAAGATCCTGCCGATATGTTTGCGCCTTTGTTAAAAAAACTTTTTGGAAGCAAGAACGAGCGTGAAGTCAAACGCATGCTCAAGACGGTACAGATCGTCAATGCCTTCGAAGAGCAGATGGTGGCCCTCTCTGATGAACAGTTGCGGGCCAAGACCGCCGAGTTCAAAGAGCGCCTGGCCAAAGGCGAGACCCTCGACCAGCTCCTGCCTGAAGCCTTCGCCGTCACGCGTGAAGCGGGCAAGCGGATCATGGGCATGCGTCACTTCGATGTGCAGTTGATCGGCGGCATGACCTTGCACGAAGGCATGATCGCGGAAATGCGCACCGGTGAGGGCAAGACCCTGGTGGCAACCCTGGGCGTATACCTCAACGCACTGTCCGGCAAGGGCGTGCACGTGGTCACGGTCAACGACTACCTGGCCCGCCGCGACGCCAACTGGATGCGTCCTCTGTATGAATTCCTCGGCCTGACCGTCGGTGTCGTCACACCGTTCCAGCCGCCGGAAGAGAAGCGTATTGCCTACGCTGCCGACATCACCTACGGCACCAACAACGAATTCGGTTTCGACTACCTGCGCGACAACATGGCGTTCAGCATGGAAGAGAAATTCCAGCGCGAGCTGAATTTCGCCGTGATCGACGAAGTCGACTCCATCCTGATCGACGAAGCCCGTACCCCGCTGATCATTTCCGGTCAGGCTGAAGACAGCTCCAAGCTGTACATCGAGATCAACAAGCTGATCCCGCGCCTGAAGCAGCACATCGAAGAAGTCGAAGGCGAAGTCACCCAGGAAGGTCACTTCAAGGTTGACGAGAAGACTCGTCAGGTCGAACTCAACGAAGCCGGTCACCAGTTCATCGAAGAGATGCTCACCCAGGTCGGCCTGCTGGCCGAGGGCGAGAGCCTGTATTCCGCGCACAACCTGGGCCTGCTGACCCACGTCTATGCCGGTCTGCGTGCGCACAAGCTGTTCCACCGCAACGTCGAGTACATCGTCCAGGACGGTCAGGTTCTGCTGATCGACGAACACACCGGCCGTACCATGCCGGGTCGTCGTCTGTCCGAAGGCCTGCACCAGGCCATCGAAGCCAAGGAAAACCTGAACATCCAGGCCGAAAGCCAGACCTTGGCGTCGACCACCTTCCAGAACTACTTCCGCCTGTACAACAAGCTGTCCGGCATGACCGGTACCGCTGACACCGAGGCGTTCGAGTTCGCCCAGATCTACGCGCTGAACGTGATGGTGATTCCGCCGAACAAGCCGTTGGCGCGTAAAGACTTCAACGACCTGGTGTACCTGACCGCCGAGGAGAAGTACGCGGCGATCATCACCGACATCAAGGAAAGCATGGCTTCCGGCCGTCCTGTCCTGGTTGGTACTGCGACCATCGAAACCTCCGAGCACATGTCCAACCTGCTCAAGAAAGAGGGTATCGATCACAAGGTCCTCAACGCCAAGTACCACGAAAAAGAAGCCGAGATCATTGCCCAGGCCGGTCGTCCGGGTGCGCTGACCATCGCCACCAACATGGCCGGTCGCGGTACCGACATCCTGCTGGGCGGCAACTGGGAAGTCGAAGTGGCTTCCATGGAAAACCCGACCCCTGAGCAGATCGCCCAGATCAAGGCTGACTGGCAGAAGCGCCACCAGCAGGTGATCGAGTCCGGTGGCCTGCACGTAATCGCTTCCGAGCGCCATGAATCCCGCCGTATCGACAACCAGTTGCGTGGTCGTTCCGGTCGTCAGGGCGACCCGGGCTCCAGCCGCTTCTACCTGTCGCTGGAAGACAGCCTGATGCGCATCTTCGCCTCTGACCGGGTGAAGAACTTCATGAAAGCCCTGGGCATGCAGTCCGGCGAGGCGATCGAACACCGCATGGTGACCAACGCCATCGAGAAGGCCCAGCGCAAGGTCGAAGGTCGCAACTTCGACATCCGCAAGCAACTGCTCGAATTCGACGACGTGGCCAACGAGCAGCGCAAAGTGATCTACCACATGCGCAACAGCCTGCTGGCCGCCGAGAACGTTGGCGACACCATCGCCGAGTTCCGTCAGGAAGCCCTCGACGCGACCATCAGCCAGCACATTCCGCCACAATCGCTGCCCGAGCAGTGGGATGTGACCGGTCTGGAAGCGGCCCTGGCCAGCGACTTCGGCGTGAAGCTGCCGATCCAGCAGTGGCTCGACGAAGACGATCACCTGTACGAAGAAACCCTGCGCGAGAAGCTGCTGAACGAGCTGCTGACCGCCTACAACGAGAAAGAAGACAGCGCCGGTGCCGAAGCCCTGCGTACCTTCGAGAAGCAGATCCTGCTGCGCGTCCTCGACGACCTGTGGAAAGACCACCTGTCGATGATGGACCACCTGCGACACGGCATTCACCTGCGTGGCTACGCTCAGAAGAACCCGAAACAGGAGTACAAGCGCGAGTCGTTCACCCTGTTCCAGGAACTGCTGGAATCGATCAAGCGCGACACCATCCGCGTTCTGTCCCATGTCCAGGTTCGCCGCGAGGATCCGATCGAAGAAGAAGCCCGTCTGCGCCGCGAAGCCGAAGAACTGGCCCAGCGCATGCAGTTCCAGCATGCCGCCGCGCCTGGCCTGGAAGCTGCTGAGTTGCAGGAAGACGGTGCCGAAGTCGCCGTTGCCGCTGCGCCGGTACGCAACGACATCAAACTGGGCCGCAATGAGCCGTGCTGGTGTGGTTCGGGCAAGAAGTTCAAGCACTGCCATGGTCAGATCGACTGATCTGACCCGCCAGTGTCACGCTGAAACATGAACACCACGCCGCGACAGGCCTGACCCGTCGCGGCGTTGTTCCATCTCAAGCGCCGTCGATCAACGGCGGTATCTCAATGTTCTAGGAGCGCTTTCATGGCTGTTGGTCTTGGTCCTTTGCCAACGTTGCACCCGGTCCCCGGTTTCGAACTCGGTATCGCCTCGGCGGGCATCAAGCGTCCTGGGCGCAAGGATGTGGTGGTGATGCGCTGTGCCGAAGGCTCCAGCGTCGCTGGCGTTTTCACCCTGAACGCGTTCTGCGCTGCACCGGTGATCCTGGCCAAGCAGCGCGTGCAAGGCACCGTACGCTACCTGCTGACCAACACCGGTAACGCCAACGCCGGTACCGGCGCACCCGGCCTGGCCGCTGCCGAGCGCACCTGCGCCAAGCTGGCTGAGCTGACTGGCGTCGACGCCAGCGCCGTGCTGCCGTTCTCCACCGGCGTGATCGGTGAGCCGCTGCCGGTCGAGAAGATCGAAGGCGCGCTGCAGGCCGCTCTGGACAACCTGTCCGAAAACCACTGGGCTGAAGCCGCCACTGGCATCATGACCACCGACACCCTGCCCAAGGGCGCCAGCCGCCAGTTCCAGCACGAGGGTGTGACCATCACCGTGACTGGCATCAGCAAAGGCGCGGGGATGATCCGTCCGAACATGGCCACCATGCTCGGCTACATCGCCACCGACGCCAAAGTTGCGCCGGCGGTACTGAAAGACCTGATGCTGGACGGCGCCAACAAGTCGTTCAACCGCATCACCATCGATGGCGACACCTCGACCAACGACTGCTGCATGCTGATCGCCACCGGCAAGGCCGATGTTGCCGAAGTCACTGAAGCCAGCGGCCCGCTGTTCGAAGCCCTGAAAAAGGCCGTGTTCGAAGTCTGCATGGAAGTGGCCCAGGCCATCGTCCGTGACGGCGAAGGCGCGACCAAGTTCGTGACCGTTGAGGTCAACGGTGGTGGCAATCATCAGGAGTGCCTGGACGTCGGCTACGCCGTTGCCCACTCGCCGCTGATCAAGACCGCACTGTTCGCCTCCGACCCGAACTGGGGCCGCATCCTGGCGGCCGTTGGTCGTGCCGGCGTGCCGAACCTCGACGTCAGCCTGATCGACGTGTACCTGGGCAGCGTCTGCATCGCCAGCAAAGGCGGCCGCAGCGCGACCTACACCGAAGACCAGGGCTCCGCGGTCATGGCTCAGGAAGAGATCACCATCCGTATCGAGCTGGGCCGTGGTGATTGCAGTGAAACCATCTGGACCACCGACCTTTCTCACGAGTACGTGAAGATCAACGCCGAATACCGGACCTGATCGAACACGCGTCTCCGGCAAACCCGCCAACCGCGGGCGGGCTTGCCGGTTCGGGTTATGTACCCAAGTGTGGATTTCTGGCGGAGAGTGAACGTTGAAACGAATTCATGTAGCAGCCGCGGTCATCCGCGGTGCGGACGGGCAAATCCTCATCGCCCGTCGCGACAAGACCCAGCATCAAGGCGGTCTCTGGGAGTTCCCCGGAGGCAAGGTTGAAGACGGCGAAACCTTGGATGCGGCCCTGGCGCGCGAACTGCGCGAAGAGCTGGGCATCGAAGTGACCGCAGCGCGGCCACTGATCAAGATCAAGCATGACTACCCGGATAAACAGATCTTGCTGGATGTCTGGGACGTCAGCGGTTTCACGGGTGAACCCCATGGCGCCGAAGGCCAGCCGCTGGCCTGGGTGTCGCCGAAGGACTTGGCGCAGTACGAATTCCCCGAAGCCAACCGGCCGATCGTCGCCGCTGCGCGTTTGCCTAGTGAGTACCTGATCACGCCGGATGACCTGGAAGTCCCGCATATGCTGCGCGGTATCCAGAAAGCCATCGCCGGCGGGATCAAGCTGGTGCAACTGCGTGCGCCGAACATGTACGACCCCAAGTACCGCGATGTTGCGGTGGATGCGGCTGGACTCTGTGCGGGCAAGGCGCAATTGATGCTCAAGGGACCCCTGGAATGGCTGGGCGATTTCCCGTCGGCCGGCTGGCACCTGACTTCCGAGCAACTGCGCAAGTACGCCGCCAATGGCCGACCGTTCCCCAAGGAGCGCTGGCTGGCTGCGTCCTGCCATAACGCCGAAGAACTGGCCCTGGCTGAGCAGATGGGCGTGGATTTCGTCACCTTGTCACCGGTGCAGGCCACCCAGACTCATCCAGAGGCACAGCCATTGGGTTGGGATGCAGCACAGCAACTGATCGAAGGCTTCAACCGGCCGGTGTTCCTGCTGGGCGGCGTGGGCGCCGCCGAGCGCGAGCGCGCCTGGCGAGTTGGTGCACAAGGTGTGGCGGGGATCCGGGCGTTCTGGCCCGAGGTCTGAGTCGAATCCATTGGGGCTGCTTTGCAGCCCTTCGCGACGGCCCAGTGTCCCGGCAATCGGTGCAACCGTAGGCGCGAGCTTGCTCGCGATGTGGCCTGGCTCAGGGTTTCGCCGAGGCCTGCCACAGCACTTCGCCGATACCCTGGCGCCGCCCGATCAGGCGTGCCGCGACGAACAGCAGATCCGACAGCCGATTGATGTAAGCCAGCCCGACACCCGCCAGCGGCTCGATCGCGTTGAGCTGCTGGCAGCGCCGCTCGGCGCTGCGGGCCAGACTGCGGCAGACATGGGCCTGGGCCACCAGCGCCGAACCGCCGGGCAGGATGAAGTTCTCCAGCGGACCCAGCTCTTCGTTCCAGCGATCAATGGCTGCTTCCAGCCGCTCCACTTCAACGGCGTTCAGCGCCTGATAGCTGGGCATCGCCAATTCGCCACCAAGGTCGAACAAGCGATGCTGACAGGACGCCAGCACCTCGATCACTTCCTCCAGCCCCTGTTCTGCCAGGCCAGCCAGCAGCAATCCCAGCTGACTGTTCAGCGTATCGACTTCGCCGATAGCTTCGATGCGCGGATGGTCCTTGGGCACGCGGCGGCCGTCACCGAGGCCGGTTTCGCCCTTGTCGCCGGTACGGGTGTAGATCTTCGACAGGCGAAAGCCCATGGTTCATGACTCCAGTTTGTTGGGCGCCGGGAGCGGCGCGAGGCTGGCGGCCAGCGGCAGGCGCAGGGTGAAGCAGGTGCCTTGGCCCGGCGCCGACTGCACTTCCATCTGGCCCTTGTGGTTGTTGGTGATGATGAAATACGACACCGACAGGCCGAGGCCCGTGCCCTGGCCGATTTCCTTGGTGGTGAAGAATGGTTCGAAGGTGCGTTTGCGCACCGCTTCGGGCATGCCGACGCCGTTGTCCTCGACCTGGATTTCCGCCCACGGCGGGTTGAGCCGGGTGCGCAGGGTGATCCGTCCGGGTTCGCGGTCGTCTTCGCGCAGGTGAATGGCCTGGGCGGCGTTCTTCAGCAGGTTGAGCAGCACCTGTTCCAGTTCGTTGGCGGTGCCTGGCACCGGGCCGAGGTTGGGGTCGAACTGGCGGACGATGGCCTGGCCCTTGAAGTCGAAACCGATGGTCAGGTCGAAGTCGTTGCCGGCGATTTCCACGGCCTGGTCGATCAGCGCCGGCAGGTCGCAGGGCGCCAATTGCCGGTTGCTGCGCCGGCTGAAGCTGAGCATGTGGGTCACGATCTTCGCCGCGCGGGCTCCGGCCTGCTGGATGCCGTCGAGCAGTTGCGGTACCTGGCGGCCTTCCAGGTAACGGTTGACGGTGGCCAGGTCGATCCCGGTCTCGTTGGCCTGTTCGAGGTTTTTCGGCAGATCGGGGGACAGGCGCCGGCGAATGTTCTGCACGTTGTGCAGGATGGCGCCCAACGGGTTGTTGATTTCGTGGGCCATGCCCGCCGCGAGGCCGCCGACCGAGAGCATTTTTTCCGACTGCACCATCATTTCTTCCAGCGACAGGCGCTGGGTGATGTCATCGATGCGAATCACCACGCCACGGCCGCCGCCACCCATCAGTGGATAGAAGGTCAGGGCGTAGTGGCGGGCGTCGTCGTCTTTGGTCCAGGTCACGCGCTCGATCTTCGCCACCCGATGCTTCTCGACGCTCTCCTTGAGCTGCGGCAGGAACGGCTTGAGCGGTTCGAAGGCGAGGAAGATCGGCTGGTTCAGGGCTTCATCCAGCGGCGTTCCGGAAAGGGCGCTGGCCTCCTGGTTCCACTGGGTGACGTAGAGCTGTTCATCGAGGGCGATCAGCGCTGAGGGCATGGAGTCGATGATGCTGTTGAGGTAGTTCTGGAAGCCGGTGAGCTTGCGTTCGATCTTGCCGCGCACCTGGACTTCCAGCTCCAGCTTGCGGTTGGTGTGACGGGTTTCCTCGGCCAGCCCTTGCGCCTGGTCGAAGGCATGCTGGAACTCGTCGCGGGCGCGCTTGAGTTGCTGCTCGCGTGCTTCAATGCGCGACAGCATGGTGTTGAACGCTTCGGCCAGGCTGCCGATTTCATCATGGTTGCCAGGGCTGGCGCGCAGGGCGTAGTTCTCTTCCCGGGTCACCTGGCGCGAGAGCTGTTCGAGTTGGTAGATCGGCTGGGTGATCAGGCGCTTGATCTGCCGGGCGATGATCATCCACAGCAGCACGCTGAAGACGAGGATGCCCAGGCTGGCGGTGAGGGTGCCGGTGTAGAAGGCCATCGGCAGTTCGCTGCTGGCCACCAGCAACAAGTGCCCCGGCGGGCTGCCGGGGCGGCCCAGGCTGACCAGTTGGGTGCTGCGGAATTCGGTCAGGCGCCAGCCTTCGATATTGCGGTAGCGCTTGGGCAGGGCGATCGGCTCGCCGTGCTGCAACTGCGCGAGCAGCTTGCCATCGGAACCGTACAGGGCGGCGGCGCGCAGCGGCGAGTAGGTGTCGAGCTCCTGCAGCAGTTTGTTGGCGGCTTCGGGAGAGTCGGTGGCCTGCTGGGCGATCTGCGGAGTGGAGACCAGTCGGCCGATCGTTTGCAGGGCCTGTGGCGCCATGGCTTCCTGGGATATCCAGTAGGCGGCGCTGATAAAGGTAAGGTTGGCCACCAGCAGGATGGTGATCAGCAGCACCAGCAGGGCGGCCAGCAGTTTCTGGCCGACCGGCAGGTTTTCCAGGCGTTCGCGCAAGGGCATGGGGAAGGCGTGGTCCTGTGGTGGGAAGGGCAGGGTAACGCTGCCCTCAGTCGCTGGGCAATCCGTGGTTGTTCAGGTGTTCGACCAGGCGCCGGTAGAGCCGTTCCAGGTGCGCCAGGGTGTGTCCGTGGCGGGTGGCGGTGCGGCAGGCGTGGCCGAGCAGGTAGTGGATCTCGGTGCGGCGCCGGTTTCGAACGTCCTGGTACATCGAAGAGTAGTTGGCGGCGGTGGCCTGGATGACCCGTTCGACTTCCGTGGCCAGATTTTCGGCAGCCTGCGGCTGACCGCAGACCTGCAACAGCTCGGCCAGCTCCGCGCACAGCGTCGCGACCTCGCAGTGGTGGTCGGTCAGGCCACCGTTGCGGCAATCGTGGAGCACGGTCAGTGGGTTGATCGCGCAATTGAGCGCCAGCTTGCGCCACAGGCGGGTGAGGATATCGGGCGTCCACTGATGGGGGATGCCAGCGTCGCTCAGGTCATCAAGCCAGTCTGGCGGCGGCGGGTTGGCCGGATCGCCCAACCAGTTGAAGCCATGCCCGGCAAAATTCACCTGCCAGTCGTGCTCGCGAAAGGCGCCTTCGGTGCTGGATGCGAAGATGCAGCGGGCCAGCGGCACGCGGGCGGCGACTTCGTCCTGGCTGCCCAGGCCGTTTTGCAGCAGGATGATTTCGGCATCCGCCGTCAGACGATGGGCGATGCTGGCGACGGCCTTTTCCGCGTCGTAGGCCTTGCAGGCCACCAGCAGCCGGCTGATCGGCCCGGGGGCGGTGGTGATTTCCGCTGGGATGGGGAAGGTCCGCGGTTGTCCTTGCTCGACCAGCGTCAGGCCGCCTGTCGCCTCGTAGGCGTGCAGCCGTTGTGCGTCGCGCAGAATCAGCCGGACCGGTTTGCCCGCCCGCGCCAGGCGGCAGGCCCAGAGGCTGCCGAGGCTGCCGGCGCCGAGAATATGCCAGGTGCTGCTCATCAGCGTTTCCCAAGCGTTTATAATGAGCCCGCATTTTAACCGTCAAACCCGGTGCGCTCCATCGCGCTCCCCTCACAGGGGCGCCAGCGCGCCTTTATTTTTTGGAGAAAGATATGCCGTCGTTCGACGTGGTATCGGAACTGGACAAGCACGAAGTCACCAACGCCGTGGAAAACGCCGTCAAGGAACTGGATCGCCGCTACGACCTCAAGGGCAAGGGCAGCTTCGAGTTCAAGGAAAAGGACCAGACCGTCACCCTGACCGCCGAAGCAGATTTCCAGCTCGAGGCGATGGTCGAAATCCTGCGCATGGCCCTGGTCAAGCGCAAGATCGACGTGCAATGCCTGGAAATCAAAGACGCCTATGCATCGGGCAAGGTGACCAAGCAGGACGCGGTGTTCAAAGAGGGCATCGATAAAGAACTGGCGAAGAAGATCGTTGCTCATATCAAGGACGCCAAGCTCAAGGTCCAGGCCGCCATCCAGGGCGAGCAGATCCGCGTGACCGGCAAGAAGCGCGACGACCTGCAGGAAGCCATCGCGGCCCTGCGTGCCAAAGAGTTCGGCATGCCGCTGCAGTTCAACAATTTCCGCGACTGACAGCCCGCCTGGCGGGAACCTTGGCGTTTTGATGGCGTCCGAGGTTCCTGTAGCGCTGAAACGTTTGCGGCGCGATATTTTCAGATTTTTGCCGCACGGCTAGGAGAACAGAATGGATTTGAATGCTGAGGTCGATCAACTGGTCAGGACTTCGCAGGCCTGGATTCCGTTGATCATGGAATACGGCAGCCGCGTGCTGCTGGCGCTGATCACGCTTGCAGTGGGCTGGTGGCTGGTCAACAAGCTCACCGCCAAGCTGGGCCGTCTGGTCGCGTTGCGTAACGGCGATCCTGCCCTGCAAGGCTTCATCAGCACCTTGGCCAATATCATCCTCAAGGTGCTGCTGTTCATCAGCGTCGCCTCGATGATCGGCGTGGAGACCACGTCCTTCGTGGCAGCCATCGGTGCTGCGGGTCTGGCTATCGGCCTGGCCCTGCAAGGCAGCCTGGCGAACTTTGCCGGTGGTGTGCTGATTCTGTTGTTCCGTCCGTTCCGCCTGGGCGACTGGATCGAGGCGCAGGGTGTCAGCGGCACCGTCGACAGCATCCAGATCTTCCACACCGTGCTGCGTACGGGCGACAACAAGACGGTGATCGTGCCCAACGGCAACCTGTCCAACGGCATCATCACCAACTACAACCGCCAGCCGACCCGCAAGGTGGTGTTCGATGTCGGCGTCGACTACGAAGCGGACCTGCAGAAGGCCCGCAACGTCCTGCTCGACCTGGCCAAGAATGACCCGCGGGTACACGCGGATCCGGCGCCGCAAGCGGTAGTCGCGACCTTGGGCGACAGCGCCATCACCGTTTCCTTGCGCGTCTGGGTCAACACCGGCGACTACTGGGACGTGATGTTCATGCTCAACGAGCGTGCGCGTGATCGTCTGAAGAGCGAGGGCATCGACATTCCCTTTCCGCAGCGCGTGATCCGCGTGGTACAGGAAACCGCAGCACAGTAAACACAGCCGTTGCAGACATCGCCGGCACAGGCCTCTCCGGGGCATGTGCCGGCGATGTCGTTTGTGGCCGGGCATTACACTTATTCACCTCTTCTCGCTACCGGCGTCCGGGCTTTTCTGGCATACAGGCCGGTCTGATATCCAATGCTGGCCGAATCATGACACCGCTTCTCAAGATCACCCCGTTCAGGGCCTTCTGCTTCGCCATGACCCTGGCGCTGTTCGAACTCCTCACCTACCTCGCCAGTGACGTGGTGATGCCGGCCATGCCGCAGGTGGTGACAGACCTGCAGGCCAGTCCCGAATTCATCCCCCATGCGCTGAACCTGTACCTGCTTGGCGGCGTGCTGTTGCAATGGCTGATCGGCCCGCTGGCCGATCGCTATGGCCGACGTCCGTTGCTGTTGGGCGGTTGCGCGTTCTTCTGCCTCGCGTGCCTGGCGACCTTCTGGGTCGACGGTATCGAAGTGTTCAACCTGCTGCGCCTGTTGCAGGGCATTGGCCTGGGCTTCGTGGTCACCGTCAGCTATCCGGCCTTGAACGAAGCGTTCAGCGAAGCCGACGCGGTACGGATGATGGCGTTGCTGGCGAACATCGCCCTGTTGTCGCCGTTGCTGGGGCCGTTGGTGGGCACGCTGATGCTGGAGTGGGTGTCCTGGCGCTGGCTGTTCGTGCTGTTTGGCGGCGCTGCCGTACTGGCCTGGTTCGCCCTGTACCGCTTCATGCCGGAAACCCTGGGGGTGGAGCGCCGCGACGGCACCCGCCTGGAGTTCCAGCCCATTCACCTGTTGCCGCTCCTGGCCGGCTATGGCCAGTTGCTCGGTAACCGACGCTTCGTCGCCGGCAGCGCGGCGCTGGGCCTGATCGGCCTGCCGCTGATTGGCTGGATCGGCTTGTCGCCGGTGTTGCTGATCCACGACGAGGGCCTCAGCACAATGCAGTACGCGCTGTGGCAACTGCCGGTGTTCGGCGGGCTGATCCTCGGCAACCTGATCATCAACCGGATCGCCGATCGCTATCCGCTGACCACCCTGGTGCGCGGCGCGCTGTGGCCGTTTCTGGCGGGGCTGCTGGCGGCGGTGCTGGCGACCTGGATTTATCCGAGCGTGCCGAGCCTGGTGGTCGGGCTGTCCGTCTACGCGTTGGGGCTGGGCGTGGCCAATGCGGTGCTGTACCGCATGACCCTGTTCAGCAGCGAACAGAGCAAGGGACTGGTGTCGGCCATGCTGGGGATGATCACCATCGCCCTGCTCGGTTTCGGCGGGGCGCTGATGGCGATGCTCGGGGCCGGTGCCGGACTGCTGGCATTCGCCCTGGCAGCGGGGCTGTCAGGGGTGCTGGCGCTGTGGCCATTGTGGGTGGTGCTGAGGGAAGGACGCGGGACGCTGGCGGTGCAGCCCTGATTCAGGGCTGCTGCTGCTCGCCGACCTGACCATTGCCGGGTTGCTCCGGCTCCTGCTTGCCGCGGTGCAGCTCCTGATGCCAGTGCAGGGCGATCAGGATCAGCGTCGGTACGCCCAGCAGCGCGGTAATCAGGAAGAAGTCGTGATAGCCGTACTTCTCCACCATCACGCCTGAGTAGCCACCGATCAGACGCGGCAGCAGCAGCATGATGGAGCTGAGCAGTGCGTATTGGGTGGCGGAGAACTTCAGGTTGGTCAGGCTCGACAGGTAGGCGACGAACGCCGACGTGGCCAGGCCCGAGCTGAAGTTGTCGAGGGAAATGGTCACCACCAGCATCTGCAGGTTGGGGCCCATGTCGGCCAGCATCAGGAACAGGATGTTGGTCGCCGCCGAGGCCGCGCCGCCGATGAACAGGATCGGCAGGATGCCGAAGCGCACGATCAGCAGCCCGCCGAAACCGGCGCCGACCAGGGTCATGATCAAACCGAAGATCTTGCTGACGCTGGCGATCTGGTCCTTGGTGAAGCCCTGGTCGATGTAGAACACGTTGGCCATCACGCCCATCACCGTGTCGGACATCCGGTAGGTCGCGATCAGCCCGAGCAGCAGCAGGGCCTGCCAGCGATAGCGCTGGATGAAGTCGTTGACCGGGGTCAGCACCGGCGCCAGGCCGCGGCGGCCCATGGCCGAGAGGCATAGGCAGGTCAGGGTGATGTAGAGGATGGCGCGCAGGAAGGCGCGGTCTTCCAGCAGCAGGTCGAGCAGGCTGACGCCTTCGAACAGCACGCTGGCGAAGTCGGTGTTGTAGAGCTGGGTGAACATGGCCGGCACGGACACCAGCAGCACGATCAGCACGAAGACCGAAATCAATTGATGGCTGAAGCCGTAGCGGGCCGCCTGCAACTGGGTGCGCAGCGATACCGGGGGTTCACGCATCAACAGCGAGGTGAGCAACGCTGGCAGCATCATCACGCCGAACAGCACGTAGGTGCCAGTCCAGGCCTTGTGCATGTAGCTGAAGCCGGTGGAGCCAAACCACTCGGCGAAGAACAGCGCGCCGGCGGTGGCGAGCAGGGCGGCGACCCGGTAGCCAGCCATGTAGCTGGCGGCGAGGGCAGCCTGGCGCTGGTCGTCGGCGATTTCCAGGCGGTAGGCGTCGACGGCTATGTCCTGGGTGGCCGAGGCGAACGCCACCAGCACCGCGAGGGCGATCAGCCAGGACAGGTGTTTTTGCGGATCGCAGAAGCCCATGCCGACCAGGCCGACCACTACCAGTATCTGCGACAGGACCAGCCAGGAGCGGCGTCGACCCAGCTTGCCGAGCAATGGCAGGCGCCATTGGTCGAGCAGCGGGGACCACACCCATTTGAATGCGTAGGCCAGGCCGATCAGGCTGGCGTAGCCAATGGTTTCGCGAGCGACTCCGGCTTCGCGCAACCAGACCGACAGCGTCGAGAACACCAGCATATAAGGCAGGCCGGCGGCGAAGCCGAGCAGCAGGAGCACCACGGTCGACGGGCTGGCATAGGCAGCAAGCGCAGCGCGCCAGGTTTTACGGGGCATGGGCCAACATCTGCCTCAAGATTACGAACACAAAGCGCGCACTCTAACTGTTGTGATCCATCGGACGCCAGCCATGGCGCGACATATCGACGCGATTATTGCGCAGGCTGACACCTTCGGCACGCAAGCGCGCCCGTTGTTCATCCCCGGAGGGGGTGCCCTGGGCCAGACTCAAGCGACCACCGGCGCCCAGCACCCGATGCCAGGGCAGGCGGGTGTCGGGGGGCAACTGGCTCAGGGTGCGTCCGACCCAACGTGCAGCGCGGCCCAGACCCGCCAGATCAGCCAGCTCGCCATAACTGACGACTTTGCCCTCTGGTACCTGGCCCAACACCATATAGAGCGCCGTCCGTCGGTCTTCGGCGCGCTGCTGGGTCACGTCGGCTGAAGCTTTCATCGGGCACGAACCTGCCTGGCACGGGGGGAGTGGAAACACTTGGCAATTGAACTCATTGGCATTGGTCAGGTCTGTCCTTGCTCGGGGGCTGAGCATCTGGATAATGCCCCACTTTTTCCGCGAACCTTAATGTCCGTATTGCCTATGTATTCTAGAACCTTGTTGTGCCTTGCATTGGTCGGCGTTTGCGCACCGGCTGTAGCCGATACCGTCTGGATGAAGAACGGTGACCGCCTGAGCGGCAAGATCAAGGTGTTCGACGGCGGCAAGCTGTTGCTGGAAACACCTTATGGTGGCTCGATCCCGCTGGACTGGAAGCAGGTCAAGACCCTGGAAAGTGACCAGGAACTGCTGGTCAAGCAGGACGAGTACAACGGCGAGCGCGCCAAGTCGCTGCAGGCGGCGGACGCCGGCAAGGTGATCCTGGCCAACGGCGAGGCGCCGAAGACCGTGGAACTGGCCAGCATCCAGCAGATCATGAAGCCCAAACCGATGGTCGAAGACCTGGTCTGGAAGGGCAATGTCGACCTGGCGCTGGATTACAAACGCGCCGAGTCCAACACCGACGACTACGACGTCGACTTCAAGACCACCGCGCGTCACGGCCGCTGGCGGCACAATGCCGAAGGCGAATACAACCGCGACAGCAAGGACGACGTCACCACCACCAACAACTGGAGCGCCGAGTACGCACTCGACCGCTTCATCACCGACAAGTGGTTCTGGCAAGGCCGCCTCAACTACAAGCGCGACCATATCGAAGACCTCTCCCGCCAGCGCACCGTGGGTACTGGTCCGGGTTACCAGTTCTGGGATGACGAACTGGGCGCCTTCTCGCTCGGCTCGCTGCTCAACCGCACCGATTACGAATACTCCGACGGCGGCAAGGACAACTTCTATTCCGTCGGCGTGAAGTGGGATTACAACCGCTACCTGATCGGCAAGACCATCGAGGTGTTCACCAACGGCGAAGTGGGCAAGCCGCTGGGTAGCGTCGCCGACTACAGCCTGGATGCCGAAGTAGGCCTGCGCTACAAGGTCACCGAGTGGGCATCGCTCAATCTCAAGGCCGAGAAAGACATCATCAGCGGCACCAATGACAGCGACCTGGACAAGACCCGCTACACCGCAGGCTTCGGCGTGACCTGGTAAACCCGACCAAGCTGGCCCCTTGGCATTGCGCGGTGATAATGATTAGCTTGTCGCCATCACCGCCCGTGCCGGGCGGCCCGTTTTACCCAGGAGTCCAGACGTGAGCGCCAACGCTGCAAGGCAAGCCCGAGAACTGCTGCTCAAAGAGTACCGTGGGGTGCTCTCGACCCATTCCAAGTCGATGCCCGGCTTTCCTTTCGGCTCCGTGGTCCCGTATTGCCTGGACGCTGACGGCAATCCGCTGATCCTTATCAGCCGGATCGCCCAGCACACTCACAACCTGCAGAAAGATCCCAAGTGTTCGCTGCTGGTGGGTGAGCGCGGCGCTGAAGACGTGCAGGCGGTAGGTCGTCTGACCGTGCTGGCCGAGGCGCACAAGCTGGAACAGCCGGAGGCCATCGAGGCCGCAGCCGAGCGCTATTACCGCTACTTCCCCGAATCCCGCAATTACCACAGTGCCCACGATTTCGATTTCTGGGTGCTGCAGCCGGTGCGCCATCGCTATATCGGCGGTTTCGGCGCAATTCACTGGATCGATCAGGTCACGCTCGCCAATCCGTTCGCCGGCAAGGCGGAACTGAGCATGGTCGAACACATGAACAGCGACCACACTAACGCCATCGCCCACTACGTTGCCCTGAGCGGTTTGCCGGACACCGTGCCTGCGCAGTTGGCCGGTATCGACAGCGAGGGCATGCACCTGCGCATCGGTCAGGGCCTTCACTGGCTGGCCTTTGCCGAGCCTTGCAACAATCCGACACAAGTGCGCGAAGCCTTGGTTTCACTGGCCCACGCCGAGCAGTGGCCACAGGTGCAGCAGGCCGAGGCTTGAAATTTCGAGCTGAAGTTACCATTTGAGGTCTTATTGGAAGGATGTCTTCCGCAGAGGAACCCTCGATGCGTGCTTTTCTACTGCTTTTCCTGATTTTCCCGATCCTGGAGCTGTACGTCTTTTTCAAGGTGAGCAGCTCCATCGGCTTCTTCCCGGCGCTGCTGCTGATCTTCGCCGGTTCTGCGCTGGGTGTGCTGGTGGTGCGCGTGGCCGGGCTGGCCACGGCGTTGCGTGCGCGTGAAAGCCTGCAGCGCGGCGAGTTGCCCGCCGAAGACATGTTTCATGGCCTGATGCTGGCTTTGGCCGGCGGCCTGCTGTTGATCCCGGGGTTCATCTCCGATGTGGTCGGCCTGCTCCTGATGCTGCCGTTCGTTCGTCGCTTGTTCGTCAGCAAACTGCGCAGCCGTGCAGAAGCCCAGGCGATGCGCCAGCGGGCGTTCGCCGACGATCCGTTCGAGGGTGCCCGGCCCGGCCCACAAGGCCGTGTGCCGCGCGAGCCGAACGTGATCGAAGGTGAATACGAACACCGCGACAAGTGATTCACGCCTGCGCGCAAAAGAAACGGCCCCGAGTGGGCCGTTTTTCATTCCGTCCGGCTCATAGCAAAAAAATTCCTTTGTGAGCCTTGTAATCGCCTTGGCCGACCTTATGTATGGGTCACCGCAAGGTTTCTGGGCATCCGCACCAGACAAAGACAACCGTGACCCGCCCCGCGAGTCACGACCGGCAACGCCGGAAGCATCAACCCGCCGGTATTGATACCGGCCGATGAAAACCACTATCAGGAGAGATCGACAATGAAGCTTCGTCCTCTGCATGACCGCGTCGTTATCCGCCGCAGCGAAGAAGAATCGAAAACCGCTGGCGGTATCGTTCTGCCAGGCTCGGCTGCTGAAAAGCCAAACCGCGGCGAAATCGTCGCCGTCGGCACCGGTCGCATCCTGGACAACGGTGAAGTGCGTGCGCTGGCCGTGAAAGTGGGTGACAAAGTGGTTTTCGGCCCTTACTCGGGCAGCAACACTGTGAAAGTTGACGGCGAAGACCTGCTGGTAATGAGCGAGAACGAAATCCTCGCTGTTATCGAAGCTTGATTCCGCTGGTTTTCCGTTACTCCCAAGTATTCAAGGATTAAACGATCATGGCTGCTAAAGAAGTAAAATTCGGCGATTCCGCCCGCAAGAAAATGCTGGTTGGTGTCAACGTTCTGGCTGACGCAGTAAAAGCGACCCTGGGCCCGAAAGGCCGTAACGTGGTTCTGGCCAAGAGCTTCGGCGCTCCGACCATCACCAAGGACGGCGTTTCCGTCGCCAAGGAAATCGAGCTGAAAGACGCCTTCGAGAACATGGGCGCCCAGCTGGTCAAGGAAGTTGCTTCCAAGGCCAACGATGCTGCCGGTGACGGCACCACCACCGCTACCGTTCTGGCTCAAGCCATCGTCAACGAAGGCCTGAAAGCCGTCGCTGCCGGCATGAACCCGATGGACCTGAAGCGCGGTATCGACAAGGCCACCGCCGCTGTCGTCGCCGAGCTGAAAAACCTGGCCAAGCCATGCGCCGATTCCAAGGCCATCGCCCAGGTAGGCACCATCTCCGCCAACTCCGACAACTCCATCGGTGACATCATCGCCGAAGCCATGGAAAAGGTCGGTAAAGAAGGCGTGATCACCGTTGAAGAAGGCTCGGGCCTGGAAAACGAACTGTCCGTCGTCGAAGGCATGCAGTTCGACCGTGGCTACCTGTCCCCGTACTTCATCAACAAGCCGGACACCATGGTTGCCGAGCTGGAAGGCCCGCTGCTGCTGCTGGTGGACAAAAAAGTCTCCAACATCCGCGAACTGCTGCCCGTTCTGGAATCCGTTGCCAAAGCCGGCCGTCCGCTGCTGATCGTGGCTGAAGACGTCGAAGGCGAAGCGCTGGCTACCCTGGTAGTCAACAACATGCGCGGCATCGTCAAGGTTGCTGCCGTCAAGGCACCTGGCTTCGGCGACCGCCGCAAGGCCATGCTGCAGGACATCGCTGTCCTGACCGGCGGCACCGTGATCTCCGAAGAAATCGGCCTGAGCCTGGAATCCGCTACCCTGGAACACCTGGGTAACGCCAAGCGCGTCACCCTGTCGAAAGAAAACACCACCATCATCGACGGTGCTGGCGTTGAAGACGACATCCAGGCTCGTGTGAAGCAGATCCGCGCCCAGATCGAAGAGACTTCCTCGGACTACGACCGTGAGAAGCTGCAAGAGCGTCTGGCCAAACTGGCTGGCGGTGTTGCCGTGATCAAGGTCGGTGCCGGCACCGAAGTTGAAATGAAAGAGAAGAAAGCCCGCGTTGAAGACGCCCTGCACGCTACCCGTGCAGCCGTTGAAGAAGGCGTTGTACCTGGCGGCGGTGTTGCCCTGGTACGTGCTCTGTCCGCCATTGTCGACCTCAAGGGCGACAACGAAGACCAGAACGTCGGTATCGCTCTGCTGCGTCGCGCTGTTGAAGCGCCGCTGCGTCAGATCACTGCCAACGCCGGCGACGAGCCAAGCGTTGTGGCCGACAAGGTCAAGCAGGGTTCGGGTAACTTCGGTTACAACGCTGCTACCGGCGAATACGGCGACATGATCGAGATGGGCATCCTGGACCCAGCCAAGGTCACTCGCTCGGCGCTGCAAGCTGCAGCTTCGATCGGCGGCCTGATGATCACCACCGAAGCCATGATTGCTGACGCTCCAGTTGAAGCTGGTGCTGGCGGCGGCATGCCTGACATGGGTGGCATGGGCGGTATGGGTGGCATGGGCGGCATGATGTAAGCCAGCCTCACCCGCTGCACCCAAAAGAGCCCCGCCTAGTGCGGGGCTTTTTTTTGGTTCTTTCTCCTGACGTCGCGACGTTACGGGCGGCACCTGGACTGGCGCATCTTCGAAAGGCGGACGCTATCGCCGGCAAGCCGGCTCCCACAGGGTTCGCGGCGCTTTTACCTGTCGTAATAACTCAGTTGGCCGGTATCACGACATCGTGTGTTCGGACCGGTACTTGCCGACGGTAAAGCACCAGGTAATAACAACCCAGCGCAATCAACCAGCAAAACACCGCAGTCCAGACGTTGTGCGAGAAAAAGTGCGCCCCCTGCAGCATGCGTCCGATAGAGAACAGCGTGCCGAGACCGAAGGCTACGCCCAACGCCACTTTCGCCAGGCGCGGTCGACGATCACGCAGGACGAAGAACAGCGCGAACAGGGTAAAACCGGTGGCCGCGTGACCGCCGGGCCAGCAACGCCCAGGTTTATCGGTATCAGGCCGTGCTTCAAGCAACTTGCTGTAGGTTTCATTACCGCCGAACTGGCTCAGGCTCCACGGGCACTGCACGGCGGTCACCGCTTTGAGCGGGGTGACGAAGGCCGTCGAGAGACCCATGGCCAGCACCAGGCAGCCCAATTCCCGGCGCACCGGTTTTAGCCGTTCAAGCGCAAAACTGGCGGCAAACCCACCGATCGCCAGCACGCCGAAGACAATGACCAACTGCTTGGCGCGGTCATGCAGGATGTCTTCGAGAAAGTAGCTGTGCTTGCCAATGAACTGGCCTGCAACCGGATCGAAGGCCATCCGGGCCAACATCATGTCGAGATCGGTCAGTTCGAGCAGGACGAGCATCACCGCGATCAGCAGTGGAATGCCCAGGACCAGCCAGAGATTGAGTGGACGCGAGGGGACGAAATCGGGTTGTGCGGGCATGACGAGTCCAGGCGATGAGGGGAGACGACCGGCGATTCTCCATCCCGGCGCATGCCTTGTTTGTGAATCCACCGTGAAAAAAACGTCAGGTGACAATATCGCCCGGTTGGCCTAGCGGCTTGTCTACTATGACCGTAAGCTGCGCCAGCCAGACGGTCACAGCAACAGAAACGAGAGGACGCCATGCGCATACTACTGGTTGAAGATAACCGCGATATCCTGGCCAACCTGGCCGATTACCTGGGCCTCAAGGGCTATACGGTCGATTGCGCACAGGATGGACTGTCGGGCCTGCACCTTGCCGCGACCGAACACTACGACCTGATCGTGCTGGACATCATGCTCCCCGGCATCGACGGCTACACCTTGTGCAAACGCCTGCGCGAGGATGCCCGCCGCGACACACCGGTGATCATGCTCACCGCCCGCGACCAGCTCGACGACCGTCTGCAAGGCTTCCGTTCCGGCGCCGACGATTACCTGCTCAAACCCTTCGCCCTTTCCGAGCTGGCCGCGCGCATCGAAGCGGTGCTGCGCCGGGCCCAGGGCGGTGGACGGCGTAGCCTGCAGGTGGGCGACCTGAGCTATGACCTCGACACCCTGGAGGTCACCCGCCAGGGCCGCCTGCTCAAGCTCAACCCGGTGGGCCTTAAGTTGTTGGCGGTGCTGATGCAGAAGAGCCCGCATGTACTGCGCCGCGAGGTCCTTGAAGATGCCTTGTGGGGCGATGATTGCCCGGACAGCGACAGCTTGCGCAGCCACGTCCATCAACTGCGGCAGGTCATCGACAAACCGTTCGACAAACCGCTGCTGCACACCGTCCACGGCGTCGGCTACCGGCTGGCCGAGGGCCGTGATGGAGTTTAAGCAGAGCCTTGCCCAGCGGATCATCATCGCCTTCGCGCTGATGAGCGCGCTGGTGGCGGGGGCGTTCGCGTTCGGTATCGTCGCGACGGTGCACCTGGTGGAAGAGCGCTTGATCTCCACCGTGCTGGGTGGCGACTTGCAGCGCTTGCTGCTGATGGACAGCGTCAGTGAATGGAGCCATCGGCCGCGGCCCGACCAGCTGTTCTATTACAGTGGCGGACGTGATGACTTCGCCCTGCCGTCGGACCTGAAGCACCTGAATCCCGGTTTCCACGAAGTGTTCCGCGAGCACCTGTCCTACCACGCCATGGTCGAGGTGGTGGATGGCCGGCGCTATGTGCTGCTGCAGGACCAGAGCGATTTCGAAGAACGCGAGCGGGTGCTGTTCGCCGTGGTGGTAGTGGGGTTTGTCCTCAGCCTGGCGCTGGCGGTGTTCCTCGGTTGGGTGCTGGCGCGGCGGGTGATGGCGCCGGTTATTCGTTTGGCGCGGCAGGTTCGTCATCGTGACCAGTTGCTCGGCCTGGCGCCGCCCTTGGCACCGGATTATGCCGCCGACGAAGTGGGGCAGTTGGCCGTGGCCTTCGATGCCACGCTGGGTCGCTTGCGCGATGCGTTGACCCGCGAGCGGCTGTTTACCAGCGACGTCAGCCATGAGCTGCGCACACCGCTGATGGTCCTGGCCAGCTCCTGCGAACTGCTGATGGAATACCCCGGCCTCAATGACCGTGCTCGCTCCCAGGTAGAGCGGATTGCCCGCGCCACCGAAGAGATGCAGGAACTGGTCAAGACCTTCCTGATGCTCGCCCGCGCCCAGCGCGATGAAGGCGCTGTCGCGTCGCGGACGACCCTCAAGGAAGTCGGCGATGAACTGATTGGCGTGTGGCGCGACACCATCGAGCAGAAGGGCCTCTCGCTGAGCCTTGTGGTCAATGCGGTCTCGCCGCAGCTCTACAACGCGACGTTCCTGCAATCGGTGATGGGCAACCTGCTGCGCAATGCTGCGCATTACACCGACTCAGGTTTTATCCGCCTGACACTGGACGTGGACAGCTTCATGGTCGAGGACAGTGGCGTGGGGATTCCCGAGGAGCAGCGCGAGGCGATGTTCCAGCCGTTCGTGCGCGGCGGCGAGAAACGTGGCGATGGTCTTGGTTTGGGTTTGTCACTGGTTCAGCGTATTTGTGACGATCAGGGCTGGGTGGTCAGCCTCAGCGCAACCCAGCCGCACGGCTGCCGTTTCCACGTGAACCTGGGCGACAGAGGAGTGACTCCTGACGCCTGAGTACGTTTTGGATCCAGGTAATACTTTGTAAAGCTTGAGAATTTGTGTGACATTTTTTTCACACGCACATGACCTGACGGCAACGTTGTCCCGCGTAACGTGGCGCTCATTGCAGTCAGGAGATGTGCCATGTCCAGTCCTATCAAGCTCGATTTTTCCGAAAAGTACGATCAGAGCCACGCCCAGCAATACTACGAGAAGCACCAGGCCAGCTTTGCCCGTCGCCTGTCGCACCAGCGTGATGAGCAACTGGCCCGACGCGCCCTGATGCTGGCGGGAGAGCCGGGACTGGTGCTGGACCTGCCTTCTGGTGCCGGGCGCTTCTGGCCGCTGCTGGCGGAAAAGGCCAACCGCGTGATTATCGGTGCGGACAATTCGGCGGCCATGCTGGAGACCGCCTGCCGCTCGCAACCGGCCGATGTGGTGAAACGGGTACGGCCCTTGCAGACCTCAGCGTTCGACATCAATCTGCCCGACAACGCGGTAGACAGCATTTTCTGCATGCGGCTGTTCCACCACATTGGTGAAGCCGCTCACAGGATGACTATTCTCAAGGAATTTCAAAGAGTTAGCCGTGATAGCGTGATCGTTTCGCTATGGGTGGACGGCAATATCAAGGCATGGCGCCGGAAAAAACTCGAAGCCCGTCGTGGGGCCACAGGTGAGACTGGAAGTTACCAGAATCGCTTTGTGTTACCGGCTGCTACGGTCGAGGAGGAGTTCAAGGCTGCCGGCTTCCGGATTCAGGAACGAATGGACTTTTTGCCGTTCTACGCCATGTGGCGAGTCTATGTATTGCGCAAGGGTTGAAAAAAATGGATGTGACAGACGCGGGCCGGACCTCCGGCACTGACCGGTTCGACTATTTCTGGAAGCAGCAGGGCGAGTGGGTGGAAGAGCCCAACCAGCGGCGTGGCGGCGAGAGTGGTGTGCAGCGCTTGCGTGATGACCGCGGGCACATGCTGTATGCCAAGCGCCAGATTGGCCATATCTACCGCAGTCTGTTGCATCCTTTTGGCCGCCCTACGGTGTTGCGCGAGTACGAAGCGCTGCACAGTTTCGAGCAACTGGGCGTGCGTGTACCGAACATCGTCTATTGCGGTGTCGAGCGCGATGCCGATCACCAATGGCGTGCGCTGCTGGTCAGCGAGGCGCTGGACGGTTTCGAGGAGATTGATAACTGGTATGCCGCGGGTGGCCGTGAGCGCTATGGCGAGGTCCTGCACGACCGCGTGCTGGAAGACCTGGCACGTAACCTGGCGCGGATGCACCTGGGGCATTGGCAGCACGGTTGCCTGTATGCCAAGCATGTCTTCGTCAAGGTCGTGGGTGAGGGCAGCGATGCCCGCGCCGAGATCGCACTGTTGGACCTGGAAAAATGCCGTCGGCGTCTCAGCCGGCACAAGGCCGCTGCCAATGACCTTCGCCAACTGCGCCGCCATTCGTCGTGGAATGATGCCGATTGGCAAAAGCTGCTCTACTTTTACCGAATGGCGTTTGGCAGCGCAGTCAAAGGTTTAGAGTGATGAAACTAGAAATAGCTCGAAGTTTGTTTCTCCTGGCTGCCCTGGCTACCGCGACCGTTGCGGTGGCGGCATGGGAGCAGCCTCGCCCGGGTGTGATCAGTGCTTCCTCCGTCTCGGAGCACTGTCCATTGCCGCGGGTGGCGAAACCGCAGGTCCAGGCCCAGCCCGACCATGATCTGCTGCTGTTTCTGTTTGGCATGAGCCAAGGGCTGCGCGCTCAGGGCTGATCCTGGGTGTATTTGGGGCTGCGACGCCCTTCGCGAGCAAGCTCGCTCCTACAAGGCTCGTAGGAGCGAGCTTGCTCGCGAAGGGCATGACAGCCCCAAATCATTTCAGATGGTTTGCTCGACGGTACGCGGTTCATCCTTACGCGCCAGCAGGGTGTAGACGCAAGGCAGCACGAACAGGGTAAACAGCGTCCCCACCGACATCCCCGTCGCAATCACCGTACCGATATCGAATCGGCTGACCGCCCCGGCGCCGCTGGCGAAGATCAGCGGGACCATGCCGAAGACCATCGCCGCCGTGGTCATCAATACCGGCCGCAAACGAATTGCCGCCGCTTCCTCGATCGCTTCACGGGCCGTCAGGCCTTTCTGTTCACGTAGCTGGTTGGCGAACTCGACGATGAGGATGCCGTGCTTGCTGATCAGGCCGATCAGCGTCACCAGCCCTACCTGGGTGTAGATGTTCAGGCTCGACAGCCCCAGGAACAGCGGAATCAGCGCCCCGCAAATCGACATCGGCACGGTCACCAGAATCACCAGTGGATCGCGGAAACTCTCGAACTGCGCCGCCAGCACCAGGAAGATGATCGCCAGCGCCAGGCCGAAGGTCACCCACAGCGCACTGCCTTCCTGCACGTATTGGCGCGCCGCGCCGCTGTAGTCGAAGGCGAAGCCCGCCGGGGCTTCTTCCTGGGCGATGGTGCGCACGGTGTCCAGCGCTTCGCCCATGCTGACGATCGGGAAGCCCTGGATGATCGCCGAGTTGAGTTGCTGGAACTGATTGAGCTGGCGCGGTCGCGCACGGTCGCTGACGGTGATCAGGGTCGACAGCGGCAGCATCTGCCCCGCCTGGTTCTTCACGTAGTAGTTGTTCAGCCAGTCCGGGTTGTCGCGGTAGGCCCGTTCGACCTGGGCGATCACCTTGTAGCTGCGTCCGTCGATGGTGAAACGGTTGATTTCCGCTTCGCCCAGCAGCGTCGCGAGGGTGCTGCCCAGCACATCCATGGACACGCCCATCTGCGCCGCCTTGGCGCGGTCGATATCGACCACCACTTCCGGCTTGTCGAAAGCCAGGTCGATATCGAGGAAGGCGAACTTGCCCGAAGCCTCGGCCCGCTCCTTGATCCGCTGGGCCACGTCCAGCAGCGATTCATAGTCGTTCGGCGTGTTGATCACGAAGGCGAAAGGCAGGCCCTCGCCCGTACCCGGCAGCGACGGAAGGTTGAAGCCGAAGATCTGCAGGCCGGCGATGCCATTGAGTTTGGCCTGGACTTCCGGCAGCAACGCCATCTGCGAGCGCTTGCGGTCGTCCCACGGCTTGAGCAGGAAGCCGCCGATCCCCGATTGCACGCCATTGAAACCGTTGATCTGGAACGATGAGTAGTACTCCGGGAACTCCTTGAAGATCTTGGTGAACTCGTCGGTGTAGCTGTTCAGGTAGTCGAGGTTGGTCGGCTGCGGCGCAGTGGCCATCATGAAAATGATGCCCTGGTCCTCGTTCGGCGCCAGTTCCGAGGTGCTGAACTTGAGGAACACCGGAATCAGGCACATCACGATGGCGCCGAACACCAGCACCACCGGGCGGGTATCGAGGGTGGCGTGGAGCAGCCGCTGGTAGCGCTGCTTGAGCCGTTCGAAGAGCTTGTCCAGGCGGTGAGACAGGCCGGACGGGTTTTCTTCGTGGCGCAAGAGCATGGCGCACATCATCGGCGACAGCGTCAGGGCGACGATGCCGGAGATGACCACCGCGCCGGCGAGGGTCAGGGCGAACTCCTTGAACAGCGCCCCGGTGAGCCCTTCGAGGAAGCCGATCGGGGCGTAGACCGCGGCCAGGGTGATGGTCATCGAGACCACCGGCATGGCGATTTCCCGCGCACCTTCAAGCGCCGCGTTGAATGGTGTCTTGCCCTCTTCGATATGGCGGTGGATGTTTTCCACCACGACGATCGCGTCGTCCACCACCAGGCCGATGGCCAGCACCATGGCCAGCAAGGTCAGCAGGTTCAGCGAATAGCCCATCAACTGCATGAAGAACAGCACGCCGATCATCGACAGCGGAATGGTGATGACCGGGATCAGCACCGAGCGGAAGGCCCCGAGGAACAGGAACACGACCACGATGACGATCAACACGGCCTCGATCAGGGTCTTGACCACTTCGTCGATGGAGGCCTGGATAAACAGGGTGGCGTCGTAGGCGATGGAGGCCTTGAGGTTCGGCGGCAACTGGCTTTCCAGCTCCGGCATCAGCTTGCGCACTTCCTTGATGACGTCCAGCGGGTTGGCGCCCGGCGTAGCCTTGATGCCGATGTACACCGACGGCGTGCCGTCGAAAGAGCTGACCGTGTCGTAGTTTTCCGCGCCCATCTCCACCCGCGCCACATCGCCGAGCAGCACCCGGCTGTCGCCGCTGGTCTTGAGCGGGATGTTGGCGAAGGCTTCGGCGGACTTCAGTTCGGTGCTGGCGTTGATGCTGGTGACCACGTACTCGCCTTTCACCTCACCGGCGGCGGACAGGAAGTTGTAGCGGCGCACCGCCTCGGTGACGTCGCTGGCGCTCAGCCCGTAGCCGGCGAGGCGCACCGGGTCGATCCACAGGCGCATGGCGAATAGCTGGTTGCCGAGGATTTCCGCTTCGGCCATGCCTGGCAAGGTGGCCAGCTTGGGCTGGATGACCCGCGACAGGTAATCGGTGATCTGCGGGTTGCTCAGTTCGCTGCTGTAGAAGCTGATGTACATCAGCGCCGAGGCATCGGCCGCTTCCTTGCTCAGCACCGGGTCTTCGGCGTCTTGCGGCAGCTTGTTCTTGACCTCGTTGGCCTTGGCCAGCAATTCGGTGAACAGGCGGTCGCTGTCCGAGCCGATGCGCGCGTAGATCGAGATCACCGAGAAATTCTGCCGGCTCACCGAGGTCATGTAGTCGATGCCTTCGGCGCTCGCCAGGCTCTGTTGCATGGGCTGGGTGATGTAGCCCTGGATGGTTTCGGCGTTGGCCCCGGGGTAGGCGGTGGTCACCGTGATCAGGGCGTTTTCCATCTGCGGGTACTGGCGGATGGGCAACTTGCTCCAGGCCTGGAAGCCGAGCAGCACGATCAGCAGGCTGACCACGGTTGCCAGCACCGGACGGCGGATGAACGGATCGGTAAAAGCCATGACGGCTCCTTGTTCAGTCGGTGCCGGGCTGGCTGTTCGATTCGGCTTTCTGGGTCTTGTCGGGGCTGACGGCGATCGCCGCGCCTTGGGTCAGCTTGAGCTGCCCGGCGGTGACGACCTGTTCGCCCACCGTGAGGCCCTTGCTGATAACCACCAGGCCATCGCGGTGCTCGCCGGTGGTGACGAAGCGCCGTTCGGCGATCAGCACCGGCTTGCCTTCGGCATCGTGCTCCGGCTCGCCGTTCTCGGCTTTTTTCGGCACCGCGACATACACCGAGTTGCCGTACAGGGTGTAGGTGATCGCGCTTTGCGGCACCACCACTTCATTGCGCGGGTTGGGCAGCAGCACCTGCACACTGGCGAACATGCCGGGCAGCAGTTTGCCGTCGGGGTTGGCCAGCGTGGCGCGAATCTGCACGTTGCGGGTGGCGTCGTCGACCTTGGGGTTGATGGCGCTGATGGCGGCGGTGAAGGTCTCGCCGGGGAAGGCGGCGACGCTGATCAGCGCCTGCTGTTGCAGGCTGAGTTTCGGCAGGGCCTGCTCGGGCACGGAGAAGTCGACGTAGAGGCTGCTCAGGTCCTGAAGTGTGGCGATCACCGTGCCGCTGGGTAGGTATTGACCAACATCCACCTTGCGGATGCCGATGGTGCCGCTGAAGGGCGCGGTGATGCTTTTTTTGTTGAGCGAGGCCTTGAGTTGATCGACCACGGCCTTGTTGCGCAGGTACTGCGCGGTCAGGCGGTCGTATTCACCCTTGGAGATGGCCTGGCTGCCCACCAGTTGGCCGCCGCGGTTGTAATCCACCTTGGCCAGGCCAAGGTCGGCCTGGGCGGTGCCGAGCAGGGCGTTCTCCACTTCGCTGTCCAGTTCGAGCAGCGGCTGGCCGCGCTTGACCTGTTGCCCGGACTCGAACAGCAGGGTTTTCACCGTGCCTTCGGTTTCCAGGCTCAGGTCGACACCTTGCAGCGCCTTCAGGCTGCCCACGGCGGGCAACCGGCTTTGCCAGGCGAGTTCCCGCGCCTCGGTCGCCGCCACGCTGACGGGCGGCTTGGGGGCGGAGAACACCTGGATCTGCTGATAGATGGCGAAGGCCTTGTAGCCCCCCAGAATCAGCACGATCAGCAGCACGATGCCCAACATGATCAGCATGCGACGGCGCAGCATATTCCAGTTCCTTGGATTCGGTATTGGCGAAGTCTACTCGCTTGCCCTACGCCCGGCGACCACGCTTCAGACCAGATGCAAGTGGTTGTCCCACAGGCCTGAAGGCAGTTGCAGCGGCTGTCCTACCAACTCGTCCTTGCGGCAATCGTACAGGCGGCAGCGCCCCTGCCCGGAGGTGACCACGAAACCATCGGCCACCGCGCCAACGCCGGCGCAGTCTGGCATCGGCGCGTCCAGGCGCACGCTGGCGTCGTCGAGGTTCCAGATGAACAGGCGGTTGGCCCGTGGCGCGGTCATCGCCACCAGGCGCAGTTCGCTGTGCACGGCGACGCTGGCGGTGTACTGGGCCATGGATTGCAACTGATGCTCCGGCACCGGGAAGGCCGTGAACGGCTGGCCCGGACGCTTGATCGCCAACAGCTCGGCGGTCTCGTGGGCATCGCCCATGAACTGCTGGCAGGCGACCACCGTGCCGTCGTTGCCGATGGCCAGGTGACGCACGCTGTTCATCTGTTGGCCGAGGGTTTCCTTGCTGATCAGGCTGCCATCGCGGTGCATCAGCACCAGGCTCGGCTCCATGGCGTTGAGGTTCATCTCGACCCGGCTTTCGGCCTCGGTGCGGATACCGCCGTTGGCCACCACCAGGGTCTCGCCGTCCGGCATCCACGACACCTGATGCGGGCCGACGCCGTGGGTGGAAATCTCACCGGTATACACCAGACGCTCGCCTTCGAAGCGGTACACGCCGAGCACGCCACGTCCAGGATCGGTGGTGTCGTTCTCGGTGGCATACAGCCACTCGCCGCCTTTGTGGATCACCGCGTGACCGTAGAAATGCCGGTTCGGTTGCGAAGCGATGGTCTGCAGCAAGGCGCCGTCGCGCAGGTCGATCAGGTAGCTTTCGGTACCCGGGCGACGTGCGACGAACAGGGCGATGGGCAGTTCGGGGTGATTGATGATGTCGTGGCAACGCTGGGCGACCCGGGTGGCGAACACCTGGGTGCCGTCCAGGCGATAGCCGACCGCGTAGTGCTGGCCGTCCGCGTCATCGCGGGCCGACAGCAACAGCGGCGGCTGCTCCTTTTGCCGCAGCAGGGTCCAGCCGCCCAGGGTGAGGGCGCTGAGCAGAACACTACCGAGTTTCAGGGCCTGGCGTCGCAGCATGATCAGTCACCGTCGTTGGCGTTGAAGCCGAGTTGGATGTTCAGCGCCTTGGCCAGTTCGCCTTCGTGCAGGCGGTGGACCACGTTCAGGCTGTCATAGATCGCGTTGAGCTGCTGGCGGCCGGCATCGTCCTGCAGCAGTTCGTCGAGGGTGCGCTGGTTGGCGTCCAGCAGCTTGATCGAGTCGGCGTAGGCGGCGTCGATCTTGTCGGCCAGGGCTTTCTGGTCCTTGCCCAGCAGACCGCGCAGGCCCTGGTTGTCGACGCCGACCCAGACGGTCTGCGACGCGGCCAGGCTGGCGGCGATGCTCTTGAGCGACGACTGGCTGCGCCAGGCTTCGGCTTGCAGTGGCTGCGGGATGCCCTTGCTCAGGCGGCCCATTGGCGTGCCGAGCTTCTTCTTCAGGGTGTCCAGGGCGGTGACCTGGGCGCGCAGCAGGTCGGCGATGGCTTCGTGGGAGTCGGCGTAGCGCTGGTTGGGGAACTTGGTCAGTTGCGCGAGCATGCCGTCGTTGCTGTTCCAGTTCTTCAGGATGTCTTCGGCGAGGGTCTTCTGGTAGGCGGCGATGGCCACCAGCAGCGGGCAGTAGCGCGCTTTCTGCTCTGGGTTGGCGGCGTCCGGCTTGCTGTCGAAGAGGATGTATTCGTAGGCCGAAAGTCCACGAACCACGACGCTGGACTTGGCCACGGTCTCGGCATCCACCGGCTTGTCACCGTTGACCAATTGCTCGACCTGACGGCCGACGAGGTTTTTCTTGTCTGGCCAGAACTGTACCTGCCAGGCGCGGTTGCCTTCGGTCAGTGGGCCGATCAGCAATGGTTGCAGCTCGGCCCAGGCTTTCTGCGCGTGGAGGTAATCGGCGCGGGCGGTGTCCAGGCTTGCCTTGCCTTCGCAGTAGGCGAGGGCGCTGACGGCCAACTGGCGGTCGGCTTCGACCCAGCGGCTGTAGGTCGGCATGATCACCTGCTTGGCGATGGCGGCGGAGGTCACGGCCTGCGGGTCTTGCGGCGAGCAGGCGCCCAGCGCGAGGGCGGCGAGGCTGGTGAACAACAGCTTGGGACGGAACATGTCCGGCTCCTTCTCTAGAGTGAGTTGAGGAACGCCAGCAACGCGGCGCGTTGCTCGGCATTGAAGGTCAAGACGTGACGCTGGGCGGCGTGTGCTTCGCCGCCGTGCCAGAGCACGGCTTCGAGCAGGTTGCGCGCGCGGCCGTCGTGGAGAAACTGGGTGTGGCCGCTGACGGTTTGGTTCAGGCCGATGCCCCACAGCGGCGCGGTGCGCCAGTCCTGGCCGCCGGCGGCGAATTCGCTGCGCTGGTCGGCGAGGCCGGGGCCCATGTCGTGCAGCAGCAGGTCGCTGTAGGGGCGGATTACCTGATTGGCCAGTTCCGGCTCGGCGGCATTCGCCGCGGTGGTGAACTGCGGGGTGTGGCAGCCCTGGCAGCCGGCCTGGAAGAACAGGTTTTTGCCGGCCAACACCTGCGCCGAATCGACGTCCTTGCGCACCGGCACCGCGAGGTTGCGGGTGTAGAAGAGGATCAGGCGCAGGATGTTGTCGCTGACTTCCTGCTCGCCGTTGGCGCCATTGCCGTTGGGCGCTTGCTTGCAGGCGGTCTGCGCCGGGGTGCAGTCGTCCATCGGCCGCAGGCTGCTGGTCAGGCCCATGTCGCCGGAAAGGGCGTGGACATTCTGCTGGTTGAGGTTCGGCTGCCCGGCTTTCCAGCCGAAGCGGCCCAGCACGGTTTCATGGCGGGCGTCGTCCCAGACCCGGTTGGGCCGGCCGCGAATGCCGTCGCCGTTGCGGTCGTCCGGGTCGGCGTTGGCCAGGATGGCGTCTTCCGGGATCGCTTCGAGCAGGCCGAGGCCGATCATCGGCGGGGCGATGCGCGCGGAGAACAGCGTGTCGGGGTGCATCGGGCCATAGCCGAGCTGGGTGATATTGAGTTGCGGCGTGCGCAGTTCGACCTGGGTGCCGTCCTTGAACGTCACCGTGTGCATCGTGTAATCGACCCGGACCTTGCCTTCCGGCGTCACGCCGGGGATCGCCATGTCTTGCAACTGTCCGCCGTAGACCGGTTCGGGGACGATGCCCAGTTGCTCGATGACCTTTACGTATTTGGGCTGATTCGGGATCGACAGGCGCACCAGCATCGACACGGCATTGCTGTCACCGGGCTCTGGCGGATGGCCGCGGCCGTCGCGGATGTGGCAGTTCTGGCAGGCGTTGGTGTTGAACAGCGGGCCGAGGCCATCACGGGCGGTGGTGGTCGACGGGGCGATCACCCACGGGTTGCGAAAGAAGCTGTTGCCGACATGAAAGTCCAGGCGCCGCGCCGCGCTCAGGTTGGCCGACGGCATCGAATAGGCGTTCTGGTCGCCGCGGTTCACCGTGGTATCGCCACCGGCACGGGCCTCGCCGGGCTCGGCCTGGGTGAAGCGCGGGGCTTCGTCGCAGGCGGCCAGGGGCAAGGCCAGCAAGAGGGGCAGACACAGGCGAAGCGGTGAGGGCATCCGACAATCCCGGGCGGTGTGCGAAAAATAAGCCCGCAAGCTTAACAGGACGAGGCGGCGTGAATAAGAGGAGTTTGCGTTTGCTGGATGAAATCGGTGACTCGCTACAAGTCTCGAGTTTCAAGCGGCTTAACGGAAAAAGGCGACCCGAAGGTCGCCTTTCTTGTCCGTTGCCGGCGCTGATCAGAATTCGTGATCGGCGGTGTCCGGGTTCAGGTCGGTGATGCCCAGTTTGCCCGCGGCCTGTTCGATGGCGCCGGTCTGCTTGACCAGCGACGCGATGGCGTCACGCACGATCTGGTTGCCGGCAGCATTGTCGGCGGCGATCAGTTGGTCGTAGTGCTCGCCTTTCAGGGCGTGGTCGACGATCACCTGGATCTTGGCTTCGGTGGCTTCCAGATCGGCCTTCAGGGTGGCGTCGGTGGCCGGGTCGACCTTGGCAACCAGCGAGGACAGGCTCGGGCCGGTCAGCTTGGTGCCGTCAGGACGGGCGTACTCGCCCAGGTAGACGTTGCGGATGCCCTTGGCGTCGTAGAAGTGCGAGTAGTGAGTGTTGTCGCTGAAGCAGTCGTGCTCGTCTTCCGGCGAGTTGGCTTCCAGGGAAACCTTCATGCGCTCGCCCGCCAGTTCACCCAGCGACAGGCTACCCATGCCGAACAGCATTTTGCGCAGGCCGTTGGCCACAGGCTCGGCTTCCAGCGAGGCGCGGTAGTTGTCGGAAACGCCCGGGGCCCAGTTTTTGACCATTTCTTCCAGGTCGCTGACCAGCAGGTCGGTGACCGATTTCAGGTAAGCGCGACGACGGTCGTTGTGGCCGCCGGTGGCGCCCTGGCCTTCCAGGTAGTCCGACGCGGGACGGTTGCCGGCGCCCGGGCCGGTGCCGTTCAGGTCCTGGCCCCAGAGCAGGAATTCGATGGCGTGGTAGCCGGTGGCGACGTTGGCCTCGGAACCGCCCAGCTCGTTCAGGCTGGCCAGTTTCTCAGGGGTGATGTCTTTGACATCGACCTTGTCTTCGCCGACCTGGATCTCGGTGTTGGCGATGATGTTGGCGTTGGCGGCCGGGTTGCCCAGGGCGTGCTCGTAGCTCTTGTCGACGTAGTCGATCAGGCCTTCGTCCAGCGGCCAGGCGTTAACCTGACCTTCCCAGTCGTCGATGATAGTGTTGCCGAAGCGGAACACTTCGCTTTGCAGATACGGAACGCGCGCGGCGACCCAGGCGGCTTTCGCGGCGTTCAGGGTTTCGTCGTTCGGCTTGGCGAGGAAGGCGTCGATGGCGGTTTGCAGGGTTTTCGCGGTGCTCAGCGAGTCGCTGTAGACGGCATGGACGATCTCGGCGTAGTGCTTGACCACGGCCTGAGCGGCAGCCTCGTCCACCGCGCCGGCGGCGGCAGGTGCGGCTGGCGTGGCAGCCGCTGCCGGCGCCTGGGCTTGCGGTGCGGCAGCCTTGTCCTTGCTGTCGCCGCAGCCGGCGAGGGAGATGGCAATGGCCAGCAAACTGGCGGTGGCCAGAGGCATACGAATCATGGCGAATTCCTGCGTCGAAGGGTTGAACAGGCGTGCCGGGGCACGCAAAAGTGGCGACATAATGCGAAAGATTTGCATTTTGTGTAAAGAGGGCGCCGCGTAAATATTAGTGCGCTGTCGTCCTTGGGCAATTTTTGTGTCGTCTCAGAGTATCGACACGTGGTTGCGCTGCGATTGTTTGAGGAACGCCACCAGTTCCCGGGCGGGCAACGGCTTGCTGTAGTGATAGCCCTGACCTTCGTGGCAGCCCTGGGCAATGATGTAGGACTCTTGCTCGGCGGTTTCCACACCCTCGGCGATGACCTGCATGCCGAGGCTTTTGCCCAACTGGATGATGGCGCGCACGATGGTGGCATCGTCGTCGTCTTCCAGCAGGTCCTGGACGAAGCTCTTGTCGATCTTGATCTTGTCCAGCGGCAGCGATTTCAGGTAGCTGAGCGACGAGTAGCCGGTACCGAAGTCATCGATGGCGATCAGCGCGCCGGAGCGACGCAGGCTCAGCAGTTGCTGGGCGGCGGTGCTGATGTCTTCCATCAGGCCGGTTTCGGTGACTTCCAGTTCCAGGCTGCGCGGCGGCAGGCGGTACATCTGCAACAGGTTGTTGACCACCCGCGGCAATTCGCTGTGGTGCAGTTGCACGGTGGACAGGTTGACCGCCATGCGCAGTTCGCTGAAGCCTTGATCGTGCCATTCGCGCAGTTGCCGGCAGGCCTGGTCGAGCACCCATTCGCCGATGCTGACGATGTTGCCGTTCTGCTCCGCCAGCGGGATGAACTGGTCCGGCGGGACCATGCCCAGCTCCGGATGCTGCCAGCGCAACAGCGCCTCGACGCCGACCACGCGTTGGTCGCGGTAGCTGATCTGCGGCTGGTAGACGAGGAACAACTGGTTGCGCGACAGGGCTTCGCGCAGGTCTTTTTCCAGCTCGCGGCGGCGGCGCATTTCGCTGTCGACGCTGGCGATATAGAACTGATAGCGGTTGCGCGAGCGGGACTTGGCCAGGGTCATGGTCTGCTCGGCTTTCTGCAGCAGCTTTTCGGTGCTGTCGCCGTCTTCCGGGAACAGGGTGATACCGATGGTGGCGCGCAGACGGATTTCCTGGTGATCGAGGGCGAAGGGCGCCTCCAGGTCGTCGAGAATGCTCTGGGCCAGCTCGGCCGCCTCGTAAGGTTGCTCGATATCGGCCTGGACCAGTGCGAACTGGTCGCCGCCCAGTCGCGCCAGGGCGCCGAGCCGGCCGCTGTGGGCGCGCAGGCGATCAGCGAGCGCCAGCAGCAACTGGTCGCCGGCCTGGTAACTGAATTGTTCGTTGATACCTTTGAAGTCATCGAGGCCGACGCAGATTACCGCCACCCGGCGTTGCAGGCGGCCGGCATCGATGAGGATCTTGTCCAGTTGCTGTTGCAATTGCTGGCGATTCGGCAGACCGGTGAGGAAATCGTACTGGGCCATGCGCAGCAGGCTGTTTTCCGCCTCGTGGCGCAGATGGGTATTGCGCTCGATCGAGGCCAGCAACTGGTTGGCGGTGTTGACCCACAGGCCCAGCTCGTTTTTCTCGTGACCCTTGAGCAGCGGCAACTGGTGCTGACTGGGGCGATCGGGATTGATCTGGGTGAGGTGTTCGATGATCCGCGAAAGCGGTTTGGTCAGCAGCCAGTGATAGATCAGATACAGCACCAGGCCCATGGCCAGGGCGCGCAGGACGCCGGAAATGAAGATGATCACCGAGCTGAAAATGAACCCTTCGCCGTAGGAGGCGGTGTCGAGGGTGATGTTCAGGTCGCCGTAATACTCGCTGTACGAACCGCGCCCGACCAACTGGGTGCTGAACGCACGCTCCTTGCCGAGGATCGGGTCGGTGAGCCAGCGGGTGCGAGTCTCCTGCAGCGGGCGGGATTTTTCCGCGAGCATGGTCTCGTTGGGATGGCCGATGGAGGCCATGCGCACCGCCCGGTCCTGGAACAGACCTTCGATGACCTGCATGCCCATTTCCCGGTCGAGGCTGTAGACGGCCTGGGTCGACGGGTCGCGGAACATGTCGAGGATGCGCTGGGCATCATTGGCGACGGCCTGCTGGGTCTTGTAGGCGTCGAACACGATCTGCGCACAGCTGAGCACCACTCCGACGATCAGCGCCGAGAGCAGGACAACCCTGAGCAACTTGACCGATAAGCTGTTCTTGAGTTCCAGCTTCAATGGGGTTTCCTTAATCCATGCGCATGGCATCATTTTGCCATCAAATGTGGCAATCCACTATCGGCCTTTGCAGCAGGCCGTGCGTGGTGGTTTTGCAGTGTTCCTGCTACCGGTCCGACCGTTGCGACGGTCGTTTAGGCACTGTATCGGTTGACCTGCCGCGCGACTTGAGTGCCGGAAGATGAAAGTTTCCAAGGTCTTGATGTTAGCGCGCCTTGCGCAAGCGGCAAGAGCAATGCTGCTGTGGAGAAGCGAAATAAAGGCTCTTCGCGGAGTTCCGGAGGCGGTGATGTTCGGGTTTGGGCTTTGGGGGCTTATCCATTCGATGTGGCGAGGCTGCCGGCCCCTTCCGCCTCTACGGCGGCCTACTTTTCTGCTTGGGAAAAGTAGGCAAAACCGCTCGCTCCCGCATCCGGCCCTACGCTGCGCTCCGGGTCCCCTCCCTCCGGTGCCTTTCGGGGCCACGCGGCCTACGACTTGCAAGCAAGTCTACATCTCGCGTCTTCGGCTACGCCGAAGGTGCTGCGCACTGCCCCTTCAGGCACCTCCGCTCGGCCTCCTGAAGTCGCGAAGTTACGGGCGGCGCCTGGGCTGACGCATCTTCGAAATTACAGCTTGGTGAAACCACCGATTTGCTCTTTTTTGCTTTTGATCTTCGTGCGCGCAAGTTCAGACGCCACAAGGTGCGACGTCAGGAGGCCGAGTGGAGGTGTCTGAAGGGGCAGGTGCGCAGCACCCTTCGGCGTTAGCCGAAGACGCGAGATGTAGACTTGCGAAGCAAGTCGTAGGCCGCGTGGCCCCGCAAGACACCGGAGGGAGGGGACCCGGAGCGCAGCGTAGGGCCGGATGCAGGAGCGAGCGGTTTTCGTCTATTTTGCCAAGACAAAATGGGCCCGCCGTAGAGGCGGAAGGGGCCGGCAGCCTCGCCGCGTCGAATGGATAAACCCGCAACATAGACTCCTAAAAGCCCAAGCTCAAATATCATCGTCCTCGTCGAAGAACCAAAAAAAACCCGGCAAGGCCGGGTTTTTTCAGGAGTGCGTGACTCAGGCAGTGAAGGTCTTGCCTTCGAACTGCTCGGCGACGAACTTCCAGTTGACCAGGTTCCAGAACGCCTCGACGTACTTCGGACGGACGTTGCGGTAGTCGATGTAGTAGGCGTGTTCCCAGACGTCGCAGGTCAGCAGCGGGGTGTCGCCGTTGGTCAGCGGGTTGCCGGCGCCGATGGTGCTGGCCAGGGCCAGGGAACCGTCAGCTTTCTTCACCAGCCAGCCCCAGCCGGAGCCGAAGGTGCCGACGGAAGTCTTGGTGAACTCTTCCTTGAACTTGTCGAAGGAACCGAACGCAGCGTTGATGGCTTCAGCCAGGGCGCCGGTTGGTTGACCGCCGGCGTTTGGCGCCAGGCAGTTCCAGTAGAAGGTGTGGTTCCAGACCTGAGCGGCGTTGTTGAAGATGCCGCCGGAGGAGGTCTTGACGATTTCTTCCAGGGTCTTGCCTTCGAACTCGGTGCCTGGCACCAGGTTGTTCAGGTTCACGACGTAGGTGTTGTGGTGCTTGTCGTGGTGGAATTCCAGGGTTTCCTTGGAAATGTGCGGCTGCAGGGCATCGTGGGCGTAAGGCAGCGGCGGCAATTCAAAAGCCATGGTGAATCTCCTAATCAGGTCTGGTGCGGTGAACGCAAGGCCGATCACGGGCGGCCGGAAGAGCGTCGGCGAGTTTGTACTCTTTGCGACGCAGACCCGGGATCATAGCACCGGGCCCACGTCTAAACCACGCAACAAGTGTATGGACAAGAGGTTCCAGAGCCGTTTCAGCCGGCGGACAAGTGGCTGTTTCAGTTGAAGATCAATTGCGCCGCCACCGCGAACATCATCACCGCGACCATCAGGTCGAGCAGCCGCCAGGTGCTGGGACGCGCCAGCCATGGTGCGAGCCAGGCCGCACCGAGTGCGAGGGTGAAAAACCACAGCAGCGAAGCGCTGGCGGCGCCGGCCACATAGGCGCCCGGTACGGTTTGCTGAGCACCGAGCGAGCCGATCAGCAACACGGTGTCGAGGTAGACGTGCGGGTTGAGCAGGGTCACGGCCAGGGCGCTGAGCAACACCGCGCGGCGCGAGCGCAGGCCCTGGCCCTCACCTTGTTCCAGGCTCTGCTTCGAACAGGCACGCTTCAGCGCCTTGGCGCCGTACCAGATCAGGAAGATCGCGCCACCCCAGCGAGCCACCGCGAGCAATGTCGGGTTCTGCGCCAGCACCGTGGCCAGGCCGAAGACGCCCAGCGCCACCAGCACCGCATCGCAGAACACACACAAGGCCGCCACCGGCAGGTGATGCTCGCGGCGCAGGCTCTGGGCGAGGACGAAGGCGTTCTGGGTGCCGATGGCCATGATCAGGCCGAAGGCGACGAGGAGGCCGTTGAGGTAGCTTTGCCACATGGGGAATTGACTCCGGATTGCAGGATTCAAGGGACCGCGTTGCGGTCCATCGCGACGGTTCGGCGCCCCGACAAACTCGCTCCTACAACACCAATCTCTGTAGGCGCGAGCTCGCTCGCGATGGACCGCCTGACGGCACTCTGTCGCTGGCAATACTGGCGATTCCTGCGCTATAAGAAAAACCAATAAACCTCATCCCGCATTAGGAAAAGTGATGTTCGACTACAAGCTGCTCTCAGCCTTGGCCGCGGTCATCGAACAGGCCGGTTTCGAGCGGGCCGCGCAAATGCTCGGGCTGTCGCAATCGGCCATCTCCCAGCGGATCAAACTTCTTGAAGCGCGGGTCGGACAGCCGGTGCTGGTGCGCGCGACGCCACCGACGCCGACCGAGATCGGCCGGCGCCTGCTCAACCATGTGCAGCAGGTGCGCCTGCTCGAACGGGACCTCCAGGGCCAGGTCCCGGCGCTGGATGAAGAAGGCTTGCCGGAGCGCCTGCGGATTGCGCTCAACGCCGACAGCCTGGCCACCTGGTGGGCGGAAGCGGCGGGCGATTTCTGCGCCCGCACTCAGGTGTTGCTGGACCTGGTGGTGGAAGACCAGGAAGTCGGCCTAAAACGCATGCGCGCCGGCGAAGTGGCCGGTTGCCTGTGCGCCAGTGAACGCCCGGTGGCCGGTGCGCGCAGCGTGCTGTTGGGTGCCATGCGGTATCGGGCGCTGGCCTGCCCGGCGTTCATGACCCGGCATTTCGCCGAAGGCGTCGAACCGCGTCGGCTGGCGCGGACCCCGGCGATCGTGTTCGGCCCGGACGATTTCCTGCAGCATCGCTACATGGCTTCATTAGGCATCAGTGATGGATTCCTGCATCATCTGTGCCCCTCGTCCGAAGGCTTTTTACGCCTGACCGAGGCGGGACTGGGCTGGGGGCTGGTGCCGGAGTTACAGGCACGCGAACAACTGGCGAGCGGGCGGTTGGTGGAAATTCTCCCTGACCGTCCCATCGACGTGCCACTGTACTGGCATCATTGGCGCAATGGCGGGCAACTGCTGGGCCAACTCACGGATCATCTGCTGCGCAGTGCCGGCACCTGGCTGGTGCCGTGGAGCGAGTCGGCGGCGTCTGCAACATCTGGAAAAAAATAGTAGGCGGAGAGCTTCATGGGAATTCTGGTCACCGGCGCAAGCGGCTTCATCGGCGGGCGCTTCGCACGCTTTGCGCTGGAGCAGGGCCTGGAGGTGCGGGTCAATGGCCGGCGCCCCGAGGGCGTCGAGCATCTGGTGCGGCGCGGGGCGCAGTTCATTCCCGGCGACCTGGCCGACCCGGAAGTGGCTCGGCGCCTGTGCCAGGGCATCGACACCGTGGTCCATTGCGCCGGCGCGGTGGGCAATTGGGGTCGTTATCAGGACTTCTATCAAGGCAATGTGGTGCTCACCGAAAACGTGGTCGAGGCCTGCCTGAAAGAACATGTGCGCCGGCTGGTGCACCTCTCTTCGCCGTCGATCTACTTCAATGGCCGCTCGCGCACCGGGATCACCGAAGATCAGGTGCCCAAGCGTTTCTACGACCATTACGGCAGCACCAAGCACCTGGCCGAACAGAAAGTCTTCGGCGCCCAGGAGTTCGGTCTGGAAGTGCTGGCCCTGCGCCCGCGCTTTGTCACCGGCGCCGGCGACATGAGTATCTTTCCGCGGCTGATGAAGATGCAGGCCAAGCGCCGCCTGGCGATCATCGGCAATGGCCTGAACAAGGTGGATTTCACCAGCGTGCAGAACCTCAACGAGGCGCTGTTCAGTGCGATCAACGCCGGCCCCGAGGCGCTCGGCCAGGCCTACAACATCAGTAACGGCCAGCCCGTGCCGGTCTGGGACGTGGTCAATTACGTGATGCGGCGGATGTCGCTGCCGCAGGTCACCCGTTATCGCTCCGTGGGCCTCGCGTACACCGCCGCCGCGCTGAACGAAGGCTTCTGCATGCTCTGGCCAGGACGCCCGCAACCGACCCTGACCCGCCTCGGCACCCAGGTGATGAGCAAGGATTTCACCCTGGACATCAGCCGCGCCCGCCACTACCTGGGCTACCGCCCGCAGGTCAGTATCTGGGCCGCGCTGGATGAATTCTGCAGTTGGTGGCAGGCGCAGCACGGCGGTCACTGAACCAGAACCGCTACTTATGGTCGATGAGGGCGCCGCGCAAGCGGTTTATACTGGCGCCCATTTTGCTATCACCGTGGTTGAAAACTATCCATGCGCAACGATGCTCGAGACGACTTTGATGACGTGCCCACCCTCAAGGCGGTGGAGCGCGATGACGACGAATTCGCCCCGCCGGCCCATCCGCGTGCGGTGCGCGCGAAAACCCCCAAGGCACCGCTGACCGGGCCGCTGTGGGCGTTGCTTGGCGCATCGTTCATCGCGTTGGGCGGGGTGGCCTGGTGGAGCTTCCAGCAGATTTCCCTGATGGAGCAACAACTGGTGGCGACCCAGGAGAGCTTCGCGCGTATCAGCGAAGAGGCGGCGGGGCGTTTGCAGGCGATTTCCGGCAAGGTCAGCGCTACCGAGACGTCGGTCAGCACCGAGAATGAAGCGCTGAAACTGCAAGTGCGTCAGTTGCAGAGCAGCCTCGTCGAACAAGGCAAGCAACAGGAAGGCGTTGCCGGCCAGGCGGGCGACCTGAGCAAGCGCCTGGAAGCGGCGATGGCCCAGGTCAGCCAGCAGCAGGCAGCCAATGCCCAGTTGCAGAGCGAATTGCAGACACAGTTGAAGACGGTGGCGACCGAGTTGGCGGCGTTGAAGGCGGCCCAGGTGGACGGCGGCAAGATCGACGCGCAGCTCAAGAGCGTGGCGGATGAAGTGGCGAGCCTGAAAGCCGCGCGGGTGGATGGCGGCAAGATCGATGCCCAGTTGAAAAGCCAGGCGGCCGCGACCCAGCGACTGGAGCAGGACCTGCTGGTGCTCAAGAGCGAGCAGGAAAACCGCCCGGCGGCCCCTGCGGGTGCGGCGGCTGGCGGAGCATCGACAGCCGAGTTCGATGCGTTTCGCGGGCAGGTGACCCGCAACCTCAATACGCTGCAGAGTCAGGTGCAGAATCTGCAACAGCAGATCAATGCGCGTAACTGATTCCTTCTGAAAAGGCTGACGGCCTTATCGCCAAACCACAGCGATAAGGCCATCACCTCCTTTTACATCCGCGGATAGTCGATGTAACCCACCGGTCCACCGCCATGGAAACTCTCCGGGCGCGGTTCATTCAGTGGTGCATCCGCCGCGAGACGAGCCGGCAGGTCCGGGTTGGCGATGAACGGCACGCCGAAGGCCACGGCATCGGCCCAGCCATCGGCCAGGGCTGTGTTGGCGCTCTGCTTGTCGAACTTCTCGTTGGCGATGTACAGGCCGCCGAAGGCTTCCTTGATCTGCCGGCCGAGGCTGTCGTCGGCTTCCTTCTCCCGCGAGCAGATGAAGGCGATTCCGCGCTTGCCCAGTTCCCGGGCGACATAGGTAAACGTCTCGGCCAGGTTGGCGTCGCCCATGTCATGGGCATCGGCCCGTGGCGCCAGGTGCACGCCCACGCGGTTGGCGCCCCACACTTCGATGACCGCATCGGTCACTTCCAGCAGCAGGCGGGCACGGTTTTCCAGCGAGCCGCCGTAGCAGTCGGTGCGCTGGTTGGTGCTGGTTTGCAGGAACTGGTCGATCAGGTAACCGTTCGCGGCATGCACTTCAACGCCGTCGAAACCGGCCGCCTTGGCGTTTTCGGCTGCGGTGCGGTAGGCATCGACGATATCGGCCAGCTCGGCGGTTTCCAGCGCCCGTGGGGTCGGGAACTCGGTGATCGGGCGCACCAGGCTGACATGGCCTTTGGGCTGGATCGCGCTGGGCGCCACCGGCAGTTCGCCGTTCAGGTAGCTTGGATGCGAGATGCGGCCCACGTGCCAGAGCTGGACGAAGATCCGTCCGCCAGCGGCGTGCACCGACTTGGTGACGTTGGTCCAGCCGCGGACCTGGTCGTTGGACCAGATGCCCGGGGTATCCGGGTAGCCGACGCCCATCGGCATCACCGAGGTCGCTTCGCTGAGGATCAGGCCGGCGCTGGCGCGCTGCACGTAGTACTCGGCCATCAGCGCGTTGGGCACGCGGCCGGCGTCGGCGCGGCAGCGGGTCAGCGGCGCCATGATGATGCGGTTCGGCAGTTCGAGATCGCCGAGGGTGAGCGGATCAAACAGAGTTGTCATTGCACGGACCTCGTATCCATCAGTGGGTAGCGGGCGCCAGTTCGGCTTTATTGCCGCCCTGGCTGAAAGTGATGAGGGTGACGATCAGCGCCAGCACGGCCAGGGCCGCGGCGGCCAGCGGCACGCGGGTCAGGCCCAGGCCTTGTTCGATGACCACGCCACCGGTCCAGGCACCCAGGGCGTTGCCCAGGTTGAAGGCGCCGATGTTGAGGGTCGACACCAGGTTCGGCGCGGCCTTGCCGAAGTTCACCACGTTGATCTGCAACGCGGGAACGGCAGCGAAGGCGGCGGTGGCCCAGAGGAACAGGGTGATTTCCGCCGGGATCAGCGCGGTGCTGGTCCAGCTCAGTACGGTGGAGACCACCGCCATGCTGGCGAACACGCCCACCAGGGTGGCGCCCAGGCGCCGGTCGGCGAGTTTGCCGCCGAGGACGTTGCCCAGGGTCAGGCCGAGGCCGATCAGCAGCAGGGTCCAGGTCACGCCGCGCGGCGAAACGCCGGTGACATCGCCCAGCAGCGGCGCGACGTAGGTGAACAGGGCGAACATCGACGCCGAAAACAGCACAGTCATCGACAGCGAGAGCCAGATTCCGGCGCCTTTGAGCGCGGCCAGTTCGGCGCGCATGTCGAGTTTTTCCTCGTCGTGGCGCAGTGGCAGGAAGCGGATCAGACCGATCAGCGCAATCACGCCAATCACCGTCACCGCCCAGAACGTCGAACGCCAGCCGGCAACCTGGCCCAGCGCGGTGCCCAGTGGCACGCCGAGGACGTTGGCCAGGGTCAGGCCGGTGAACATCAGGGCGACCGCCGACGCGCGGCGGTTGGCCGGCACCAGGCTGGCGGCGACCACCGAGCCGATACCGAAGAAGGCGCCGTGACACAGCGCCGTGACGACGCGGGCGAACATCAGCACGTTGTAGTCGCTGGCGACCGCGCAGAGCAGGTTGCCGATGATGAACACGCCCATCAGCGACACCAGCGCCAGCTTGCGTGGCAGCCGCGAGGTGGCCATGGCCATGAACGGCGCGCCGATGGCCACGCCGAGGGCGTAGCCGGTCACCAGCCAGCCGGCGCCGGGGATCGACACACCGAGGTCCTGCGCCACTTCCGGCAGCAGGCCCATGATGACGAACTCGGTGGTGCCGATGGCGAAGGCGCTGAGCGCCAGTATCAGAAGTGAAAGGGGCATTGCGGTGTCCTTTGTCAGAGCTCGCGGCTCAGTTGCTGGAGGAACGCCTTGATGGTGTCCTCGTTGCGTTTGAAGAAGCTCCACTGCCCGACCTTCTGGCTGCTGATCAGGCCTGCCCGTTGCAGGGTCGCCAGGTGCGCCGAGACGGTGGATTGCGACAGGCCGCAGCGCTGGTCGATCTGCCCGGCGCACACGCCGTTTTCCAGGCTGTGATGCTGCTCGGGGAAGTGCGCCTGCGGGTCTTTCAACCAGTTGAGGATTTCTCGTCGTACCGGGTGGGCCAGGGCTTTTATTATTTCGTCGAGATCAAGAGGCATGGTCGGGCTCGTGGGATGTGTAGCGGTATATCGCGATGGAGCGAAATATAAATCGGTATTTCGCGATATACAAATATGAAAAGGTTTGGGGTCAAGCGTGAATCGTTATATCGGGTTATATCGATATAGGGGCTGAAGGTTTTTCAGCCAAATCTCGCCGACTTTTCCCGCAGGCTTTAGACTCAATTCCCATGAACTACCTCGCACACCTCCATCTGGGCGGCGACCAGCCCGAACAATTGCTCGGCAGTCTCTACGGCGATTTCGTCAAGGGACCGCTGCAGGGTCACTATCCCCAGCCCCTCGAAGGGGCGATCCGCCTGCACCGGCGCATCGATGTGTTCACCGACAGCCATCCGCTGGTGCTGGCGTCCCTGGCGCGTTTTCCGTCCGCGCGGCGGCGCTATGCCGGGATCATTCTCGATGTGTTTTTCGATCATTGCCTGGCCCTGCATTGGAGCGACTACGCCGAGCAGTCGCTGGATGATTTCACCATGCGGGTCTATCAGGTGCTGGCCCAGCAACCGCAGCTGCCGGGGCGCCTGGCGGGGATCGCGCCGATGATGGCGGCGAATGACTGGTTGGGTTCCTACCGCGAGTTCGCGGTGCTGGAGCAGGTGTTCCGCGGCATCGCCCGGCGGTTGTCACGCCCGGAGGGCATGGCTGGGGCGATGGCGGAAGTGGAGGCGTTGTACCCGTTGTTGCTGGAAGACTTCCGCCAGTTCTACCCACAATTGCAGACGTTCGCCGGGCAGCAACTGGCGCAGGATCAGGCCGCCTTGGCGCGGCGCTGAGGCAGGGTTTCGGCTTCGCTGCCGAACAGCGTCAGGCTGATTGCCTGTTGAGCCTTGAAGGCCAGCGCGGCACGTTCCTCGCCTTGGCTGGCAATCGGCGCCAGCAGATGGATTTCCACCTCGCCACACGGCTGCCCGAACAGGCGCATTAGATGCGACAGCAGGTCGTCGTCGCCAATGAACGGCGCGATCGCATCCGCCTGGCCGTTGCGCAGGTAGCGCAGGGCGATCGGCTGCAGCGGCACTTCGGTGTCGATGGCGCTGGCCAGCAGGCGGCCGTGAAAGGTGCGCAGGCTGCGGCCATCGGTGGTGGTGCCTTCCGGGAAAATCAGCAAGGCGCAGTCTTGTTGCAGGTGCTGGCTGATCTGCCGGCGCAGCAACTGGCTGTCGCCACCGCCGCGACGGATGAACAGGGTGCCGGCCTTGTGCGCCAGCCAGCCGGCCACCGGCCAGGTGCGCACTTCGGCCTTGGACAGGAACGACAGTGGCGCGAGCATGCCCAGCAGCGGGATGTCGGTCCATGACACATGGTTGCTGACCCAGAGCATCGGTCGCGTCGGCAATTCGCCAATGACCCGGACGCGGAAGGGCAGGGCGTGGGCCAACCGCTTCATGAATACCTGCGACCAGCGCTGGCGCCGCTGCGCCGAGGCGTTGATGCCCAGGCGCTCGAACACGCCGAACAGGGTCGCCATGCCCAAGCCGAATGCCACCACCAGCAGCACCCGGACGATGCGTGCGTACACACGCAGGCGCTGCATCAGACGGCCGCCTTGAAGTGGCGGGCGTAACGCGGGCAAAGCTCGTCGCGCTTGAGCAGGATGAACACGTCGGCCACCTGGAAATCCTCGTCCCAGCACGGCTCGCCGCAGATCTTCGCGCCCAGGCGCATGTAGGCCTTGAGCAGTGGTGGCATCTGCGCGATCACGTTGCTCGGCAGGGCCAGGTTGGGCAGCGGGTTCTTCGGTTCGGCGCGCAGGTGTTCGGTGCACAGGTGCTGGTCGCGCAGGCGCTGCATGATCGCGTGGGCCTGCACGCCGCCGTCCTGCATCGGGATGCTGGCGCAGCCCATCAGGTAGCTGTAGCGGCCTTCGTTGAGGATTTCCGCCAGTTCGCTCCAGAGCACGGCGATGGTGCCGCCGTTGCGGTAGGCGGCATCGACGCAGGTGCGCCCCAGTTCCAGGATCGGGCCTTTCAGGTGGCCGAGGCCATGCAGGCTGAATTCTTCTTCACTGTAGAAACGCCCCAGGCTGCTGGCGGCGTGATGATCGAGCAGACGGGTGGTGGCGACCAGCCGACCGCTGTTGAGGTCGCGCACGCCGATGTGTAGGCAGTGGTCGTCGTAATCGTCCATGTCCAGGCCCAGTTCGGCGCCTTTGAGCTTGGCCTTGAATTCACCACTGAAGACACTGAAACGCAGGGCCTGGGCCTCGCGCAACGCAGCCGGGCCCACCAGGCGTTCGGCTTGCAGACGGCGTTCAGTGCTGTTGTCGCCAGAGCGAGCGATCTGAGTCATTGCGAGTCTCCATAAGCCAGCCATGGGGTTGCGGCCGGTCGACTTTGTTGTGCAAGCTCAGGCTAGGTAGCGGCGGTGTCACCCCCATGAATGTTTGGTGATGCTTGTATGACAGCCCCCAAGGAGTACTTCGATGGCCTGGCTGGAACGACTCGATCAAGCGCATTCGCAACCCCTGCTGGAAAACCTCGGCGACACCTGGGCGAGCCTGCTGGAACGCCTCGGGCCGGTGTCACCGTTCGAACTGGCGGTGCTCGGCGGCCAGGCCATGCCGACCCCGGGGCTGGCGTTTCTCACCGGTTATCAGGCGGCGCTGCGGGTGCTCTGGCCCAGCGCACCGGCCAGCCTTGGCGCGCTCTGCGCCAGTGAAAAACGCAGCGTGCGCCCCGCCGACATGCACATGCGCCTCGACGTGGACGCGCTGCGCCTGAGCGGTGACAAAGACTTCGTCACCGGCGGCATGGACGCAGACTGGCTGCTGGTGGCGGCGCGTTGTGAAAGCATTTCCGAAGACCCGCGGCTGAGCCTGGCGGTGGTCTATCCCGGTGAGCCGGGCGTGCGCCTGGAGCCATTGCCGGCCCTGCCGCTGATGCCCGAGGTGGGGCATGCCCGGCTGCATCTGGATCAGGCGCTGTGCGAGCGCCTGGCCGGTGATGGTTGGGACGCCTACGTCAAACCCTTCCGCTCCCTCGAAGACTTGTATGTGCTCAGTGCGTTGACGGCATGGATGTATGGCATTGGCCGGGCCAACGGCTGGTCGCAGAGTCTGCTGCTGCGTTTGTTGGCGCTGCTTGCCGGTTGCGCGGAAGGCAGTCGGCAGAGCCCGGAAGTCTCCGCCAGTCATTTGTTGCTGGGCGGGCTGTTCGCCCAGTTCAGCGACCTGCGCGACGAACTCAACAAGGCGCTGGCCGACACCGAAGGCGAGTGGGCGAATGTGTGGATGCGTGATCAGGGCATCCTCGATATCGCCAGCGCGGCGCGGGCGAAGCGTTTGGAGAAGGCGTGGAGGTTGGCGGGGTTTTCGTGAGGGGATGTGGTGGCTGCTGTTTGCTAGCCGATAGGTTTTTAGCGCTCTCAAGATCGAGCGCCGCCCGCGCGGCGCATCGCGAGCGAGCTCGCTCCTACAGTGGTTGCAACGTGCCTATGTCTGTCAGGCCATAGTTGACCGCTTTGTTCGTACGACGCGGTATCGAGTCGGCCCCAACAGCCTCCCCGCGACTCATCGCAAAACTCAAAGAGCGGGCAACACAACTCATTGTAGGAGCGAGCTCGCTCGCGATGCGCCGCGCGAGCGGCGCCCCCAACCATCCTGTCATGAACCCCTGCTACCCTTGCCCGATCACGCTCTCCGGGTAACGGCCATGCGCACCGCGCTCATCGGGTTTCTGTTGTGGACGATCTGCACCGTCGCCAGCGCCAGCGACGCGCCGGCACTGGCGGCCTTGCAGTCCTACACCTTCCCCCCACGCAACGATCAGACCCGCGACGGCGTGCGCACCGATGCGCTGTTGGTGATCCGCGACGGCCAGGTGGTCTTCGAGCGGTACGCCACCCCCAACACCGCAGACACCCCGCACCTGACCTGGTCGATCAGCAAGAGCGTGCTGGCGACGGTGCTCGGTGTCGCGCAGGGCGAGGGGCGTTTCACACTGGATGACCCGGTCTCCCGGTTCTACCCGCCAATGCAGGCCCATCCGAATGTGCGTATCGCCGACCTGCTGCACTGGGCCAGCGGCCTCGACTGGCAGGAAGACTATGAATACGCGCCGCTGAAGTCCTCGGTGGTGGCGATGCTCTATACCCGCGGCCGCAGCGACATGGCCGGCTTTTCCGCCGCGCACGGCGTGGCCGCGGCGCCGGGCGAGCGTTTTCTTTATTCCAGTGGCGACAGCAACCTGTTGGCCGCGGCGTTGCGGCAGATGGTCGGCCCCGAGGCGTACGCCGATTATCCGTGGCAGGCGCTCTTCGAGCCGCTGGGCATTCGGCAAGCGGTGTGGGAGCGGGACGCGCAGGGCACTTTCGTGGGCTCTTCCTACCTCTACATGACCGCTCGCGAGCTGGCGCGGATCGGCCAGTTGATGCTGGACGACGGTCGCTGGCAGGGCCGGCAACTGTTGCCGGCGAGCTGGGTGGCCTTCAATCGCGAGCCCTTCGACAAGGCTGCTGCCTCATCCGGCGAGGCGATGCCGGGCGGGCACTGGTGGCTCAACCGTGCCGCGTCGGGCCAGCCATTGCCCTGGCCGGATGCCCCGGCGCAGGCCTTCGCCGCCCTCGGCCACTGGGGGCAGGCGCTCTACGTGCTGCCGGAGCAGAAGCTGGTGGTGGTGCGCTACGCCGATGACCGCGACGGCAGCTTCCAGCACAACACGCTGCTGCGTCATGTGTTGGCAGCGTTCGGCGGAGAGCGGCCATGAAGCGCCTGTTGCTGGTGGTGGTCCTCGGCCTGCTGGTCTGGGGCTGGTCCGAGCGTGACGCGCTGACGGCGTTTCCCGGCATTCTCAGTGCCTACTCGGCGAAGGAATATTGTTCGTGCCGCTATGTTATGGGCTTTGATACAGGTTACTGCCGGGGCTATGTGAAGCAGTACCTGCCATTGAGCGAGCTGCGCGACGACCCGTCGAGTCGCCGGGTCGAGGCCGCGGGCCTTGGTCGTCGCAGCAGCGCGATGTGGCTGGGGCCGCGCGAGGGCTGTCGCTTGCTGCCATGAGGGCAGCCGGGTAAGGTTGACGACCAAAGTGTTTCAGGATTTCGCATGCCCAGCCCGCTTCGTCTCGCTCTCGCCTTGCTGGCGATCGTCTGCCTTCCCGCCCAGGCCAATTGGTACCTGGACAACGAGTCATCTCGCCTTTCCTTCATCACCAGCAAAAACGGCGACGTGTCGGAAGTGCATCGTTTCCTGGTCCTTCACGGCAAGGTCGATCGCAAGGGCGCGGCCGAGCTGGAGGTCGAGATGGAATCCGTCAGCAGCGGCATCCCGCTGCGTGACGAGCGCATGCGCAAGGAGCTGTTCAATGTCGAGACCTTCCCCGACGCGATCATCAACGCCCAGTTGAACCTGCGCCCGATCAACGACCTGGCCAACGGCGCGCAGCTCGAACTGCGTCTGCCGCTGACCGTAACCCTGCATGGCAAAAGCCACAGCTACAACGCCCAGTTGCTGGCGACACGGCTGGACGAGCGGCGCTTCCAGGTGGTGACGCTTGAACCGCTGGTGCTGCGCGCCGAGCATTTCGACCTGGCCCCCGGTCTGGAAACCCTGCGCAAGGCTGCCGGGCTCAAGTCGATCAACCTGTCAGTGCCGGTGGGTGCGGTGCTGATCTTCACGGCCCGCTGACATGGCCGGGCCGGTCTTTCCCTGGCGTTCCGGCAATCAATTCGAACTGCTGATCGACGGTCCGGCCTTTTTCCCGAACATGCTCACCGCCATCGCCCGGGCCGAACTCCAGGTAGATCTGGAGCTGTACCTGGTGGAGGCGGGCGCTTGCGCGGACGCCATGGTTCAGGCCCTGGTCAGCGCCGCCGAGCGCGGCGTGCAGGTGCGTTGCCTGTTCGATGACTATGGCTCCATGGCCTTCACCCTGGGTTTGCGCCAGCGTTTGCAAGCGGCGGGCGTCGAGTTGCGCTGGTACAACCGCCTGCGCTGGCGCCGTGGCGTGCGAAACCTCTATCGCGATCACCGCAAGATTCTGCTGGTGGACCAGAGCATCGCCTGGGTCGGCGGTACTGGCGTCACCGATGAGTTCTGGCATCCCGGCAACGATGTCAGCGAATGGCATGAGGTGATGGTGGAAATACGGGGGCCGCTGGTGACCGACTGGCAGATGCTCTTCGACCGCCAGTGGCGTGCCAACCCACGTCGCGTCGCCTGGCGCCCGCCGACCCATTTCGGCCTGCCCCGTTTACCGCGAATACCGGCCAGCGGCGAGGGCATGGGCCGGGTTGCCTATGCCGACGCCCGGCAACACCGCGACATCCTGCAGTCGCTGGTGCGCGCATTGAACAGCGGCAAGCGGCGAATCTGGCTGGCGACCCCGTACTTTTTGCCGACCTGGAAAGTCCGCCGTTCCCTGCGCCGCGCCGCCTCGCTGGGCGTTGACGTGCGCCTGCTGCTCACCGGGCCTCGCACCGATCATCCGTCGGTGCGCTATGCCGGCCATCGCTATTACCCGCGCCTGCTGCGCGCCGGGGTGAAAATCTTCGAATTCCAGCCGTGTTTCCTGCACCTGAAAATGGTGCTGGTGGACGACTGGGTGAGCATCGGCTCATGCAACTTCGACCACTGGAACCTGCGCTTCAACCTTGAGGCCAACGTCGAAGCGATCGACCCGGCGCTGACCGCAGCGGTGGCCGAGAGCTTTATCCGCGATTTCAGCCAGAGCGTGGAGATCGACCTCGATGACTGGCGCGCCCGGCCCTTGTGGCGTCGCCTGCAACAGCGGGTGTGGGGCTGGCTGGACCGGGTGGTGGTCAATTTGCTGGATCGCCGCGACTGACGTAGTAGCGACCTATTACCCGCGAGTGTCCGGCTGGGTCTAACGTGTCTGGGTATCTTTTCCCCTGCACACGAAGGAGATCGAGAAATGGCGGCCAAGAAGATTCTGATGTTGGTGGGCGACTACGTCGAAGACTACGAAGTCATGGTGCCGTTCCAGGCGCTGCAGATGATCGGTCACACCGTGCATGCAGTGTGTCCGGGCAAGCAGGCGGGGCAGTCGGTGCGTACCGCGATCCATGACTTTGAAGGCGACCAGACCTACAGCGAAAAGCCTGGGCACAACTTCGGCCTCAATTTCGACTTTGCCAAGGTGAAGGCCGAGGATTACGACGCGCTGGTGATCCCCGGCGGCCGAGCCCCGGAATACCTGCGCCTGAACGAAGACGTGCTGGCGCTGGTGAAAGCCATCGACCAGGCCGGCAAGCCGATCGCCGCGGTGTGCCATGGCGCGCAACTCCTGGCCGCGGCGGGGGTGCTGGAAGGCCGCGAATGCAGCGCCTACCCGGCGTGCGCCCCGGAAGTGAAGCTGGCGGGCGGGCGCTATATCGATATCGAAGTGACGCAGGCCCACGTCGAGGGCAACCTCGCGACCGCGCCGGCATGGCCTGCGCATCCAGCGTGGCTGGCGGCGTTCCTGGGCCTGCTCGGCACCCGCATCACCCTGTAAAAGGAGGGCCCATGTGCGAGCTCTACGTCAAAGCCGATCCGATCCTCTATGAATCGCGCAGCCGCTCGCTACGCATTCGCGGGGTGGTGACCACGCTGCGCCTGGAAAACCAGTTCTGGGATGTATTGCGGGAAATCGCCGAGGTCGACGGGATGACCACCAACCAGCTAATCACCAAGCTCTATGACGAGGTGATGGAGTACCGCGGTGAGGTGGTGAATTTCGCGTCGTTTCTGCGGGTCAGTTGCATCCGTTACCTGAGCCAGCGGCGCAGCGCCGAGCCGATCCCGCTCAAGGCTGTGGCTCGCTGAAATCCGGGCAGAAAAAGGTTCTTCACGGAGTGGTGGGGGCGATGATCTTTGGGGTCGGGTCGGGTCGGGTCGGGTCGGGTCGGGTCGGGCTGGCTTGGGATTTGGTGCTGTGAGCTTATCCGTTCGATTTGGCGAGGCTGCCGGCCCCTTCCGCCTCTACGGCGGGTCCATTTTGTCTTGGCAAAATAGACGAAAACCGCTCGCTCCTGCATCCGGCCCTACGCTGCGCTCCGGGTCCCCTCCCTCCGGTGTCTTGCGGGGCCACGCGGCCTACGACTTGCAAGCAAGTCTACATCTCGCGTCTTCGGCTAACGCCGAAGGGTGCTGCGCACCTGCCCCTTCAGACACCTCCACTCGGCCTCCTGACGTCGCACCTTGTGGCGTCTGAACTTGCGCGCACGAAGATCAAGAGCAAAAAAGAGCAAATCGGTGGTTTCACCAAGCTGTAATTTCGAAGATGCGTCAGCCCAGGCGCCGCCCGTAACTTCGCGACTTCAGGAGGGGACCCGGAGCGCAGCGTAGGGCCGGATGCGGGAGCGAGCGGTTTTGCCTACTTTTCCCAAGCAGAAAAGTAGGCCGCCGTAGAGGCGGAAGGGGCCGGAAGCCTCGCCACATCAAATGGATAAGCCCACAGCACCCAAACCCATAAAAAAAGCGGCAGGGAAAACCCCACCGCTTTTGCCTTTCACTTGAAACTTACCGCTTCAAGCTCGCAGCTTTATTTCACTTCTACCGCCAGGCTTTCGGCAATCTTGCTCTGCCAGATCGCAGGGCCGGTGATGTGCACCGACTCACCTTTGCTGTCGACCGCGACAGTCACCGGCATGTCCTTGACCTCGAACTCGTAGATCGCTTCCATGCCCAGTTCGGCGAACGCCAGCACCTGGGATTTCTTGATCGCTTGAGCCACGAGGTACGCAGCGCCGCCGACGGCCATCAGGTAAACGGCCTTGTTGTCCTTGATCGCGTCGATCGCGGTCGGACCACGCTCGGACTTGCCGATCATGCCCAGCAGGCCGGTCTGCTCGAGGATCTGGCGAGTGAACTTGTCCATACGGGTCGCGGTGGTCGGACCGGCTGGGCCGACGACTTCTTCACGCACTGGATCGACCGGGCCGACGTAGTAGATGAAGCGACCTTTCAGATCGACCGGCAGCTCTTCGCCACGGTTGAGCATTTCGACCATGCGCTTGTGCGCGGCATCGCGGCCGGTGAGCATCTTGCCGTTGAGCAGGACGGTCTCGCCCGGCTTCCAGCTCTGCACGTCTTCCGGGGTCAGGGTGTCGAGGTTGACGCGACGCGCCGAAGGACCCGCTTCCCAGACGATTTCCGGGTAGGCGTCCAGCGACGGCGCTTCCAGCTCGGCAGGGCCCGAACCGTCGAGGACGAAGTGGGCGTGACGGGTGGCGGCGCAGTTCGGGATCATGCAGACCGGCAGGGACGCTGCGTGGGTCGGGTAGTCCATGATCTTCACGTCGAGCACGGTGGTCAGGCCGCCGAGGCCCTGGGCACCGATACCCAGCTGGTTGACCTTGTCGAACAGCTCGAGGCGGATTTCCTCGATGCGGTTCTGCGGGCCACGGGCTTTCAGTTCGTGGATGTCGATGGATTCCATCAACACTTCCTTGGCCATGACCGCAGCTTTCTCGGCGGTGCCGCCGATGCCGATGCCGAGCATGCCAGGTGGGCACCAGCCGGCGCCCATGGTCGGAACGGTCTTCAGCACCCAGTCGACGATCGAGTCGGACGGGTTGAGCATGGCCATTTTCGACTTGTTTTCGGAGCCGCCGCCTTTGGCCGCCACGTCCACTTCCACGGTGTTACCCGGGACGATGGAGTAGTGGATGACCGCCGGGGTGTTGTCCTTGGTGTTCTTGCGTGCACCGGCCGGGTCGGCCAGGATCGAGGCGCGCAGGACGTTTTCCGGCAGGTTGTAGGCGCGGCGCACGCCTTCGTTGATCATGTCGTCGACGCTCATGGTGGCGCCGTTCCAGCTCACATCCATGCCGACGCGGACGAACACGGTGACGATACCGGTGTCCTGGCAGATCGGGCGGTGGCCGGTGGCGCACATGCGCGAGTTGATCAGGATCTGGGCAATGGAATCGCGCGCAGCGGGCGACTCTTCACGCAGATAGGCTTCGTGCATCGCCTGGATGAAATCAACGGGGTGGTAGTACGAAATGAATTGCAGGGCATCGGCGACGCTCTGAATCAGGTCGTCTTGCTTGATCACGGTCATGCAGCGCGCTCCTCTTAAACACGGGAACATTCAATAAGGTATTCCGACGCGGACAGGCCGAGTTGTCGAAACGACTTTTCAGATACGCCGCGACAAAATGTCCGACGCAAAAAAGGCGCGGCAGTATAGCGCGGCTCGGCTTTTGGTACACGCGCCAGTGGTCCAACCATGGTCGGTTATCGCCCGGCATCGATCTTGCTGGTTTTGCTACGAGCGCTGGCCTGACGTGAGTAACAGGCCTAGATTGGCCCAAGAATATTCCCTGGAGATGAACAGCAATGCCCGAACTGCGTGTAGGCGAGCGCCACTGGTCGGTGGCGGTTGGCAGCAACCTGCTCGACGCCCTCAATGAGGCGGGTTGTGCCGTGCCTTATAGCTGCCGCGCTGGCAGTTGCCATGCTTGTCTGGTGCGCTGTCTCGACGGTGAGCCGGCGGACGCGAGCCCCGAGGCGCTGAGCCTGGCACAGCGGGACGCGGGCTGGCGGTTGTCCTGCCAGTGTCGGGTCGAGACGGACCTGCGCGTGGCGCTGTTCGATCCGCACCGCGACGGTCAGCCGGCGCGGGTGCTGGCTGCCGACTGGCTGGGCGGCGAAGTGCTGCGCTTGCGCCTTCAACCGTTGAACGGCCTGCGTTATCAGGCGGGCCAGCATCTGCTGCTGTGGAATGCCGAGGGCGTGGCCCGGCCTTACTCGCTGGCCAGCGTTCCGGGCGAGGATCCGTTCCTGGAGTTTCATATCGATTGCCGTCATCCCGGCGCGTTCTGTAGCTCGGCGCGGGCGTTTTCGGTGGGCACGGAACTGCGCCTGGGTGAACTGCGTGCCGGCGCGCTGCATTACGACCCGGACTGGCAGGAGCGGCCGCTCTGGCTGCTAGCGGCGGGCACCGGCCTGGCGCCGTTGTGGGGCATTTTGCGCGAGGCGTTGCGTCAGGAGCACCGTGGGCCGATTCGCCTGTTGCACTTGGCGCGGGACCGGGACAGCCATTATTTGGCGTCGGCATTGCAGGAGAGGGCGGCGCGGCACCCGCAGGTGCAGGTGGAGCTGGTGACGCCGGATGAACTGCCGGCGGCCCTGGCCTCATTGAAGGTGCAGTCGCGGCAGACCGTGGCGCTGGTGTGCGGGGCGCCGGGGAGTGTGGAGCAGTTTTCGCGGCGGTTGTTTCTGGCGGGGGTGCCGAGGAATCAGGTGTATTCGGATCTGTTTGTCGGGCATGCGTGATTTTCGAGCCCCACTGGCCATAAACAAAAACGCCCGGCCTAAGGCCGGGCGTTTTCATTTACAGCAGCCAGATCAAACCAGCGGGTCACCGACGTGCAGGATCTTCATGCCGTTGGTGCCACCGATGGTGTGGTAGCTGTCGCCCTTGGTCAGGATCACCCAGTCACCCTGCTTGACCACGCCACGCTTCAGCAACTCGTCCACTGCTGCTTGGCTGACCTGCTCCGGCGCCAGTGCGGCCGGGTCGAACGGCACGGTGTAGACACCACGGAACATCGCCACGCGGGCCTGGGTCTCGCGGTGCGGAGAGAAGGCGAAGATCGGGATCGAGGAACGGATCCGCGACATGATCAGCGGGGTGTAGCCACTCTCGGTCAAGGCGATGATCGCCTTCACGCCCGGGAAGTGGTTGGCGGTGTACATGGCGGCCAGCGCGATGCTTTCGTCGCAGCGGCTGAACTGGGTGCCCATGCGGTGGCTGGAGGTCTTGCTGGTCGGGTGCTTTTCAGCGCCGAGGCAGATCCGCGCCATGGCCTGCACCGCTTCCAGCGGGTAGAGGCCGGCAGCACTTTCCGCGGACAGCATGACGGCGTCGGTGTAGTCCAGCACGGCGTTGGAGACGTCGGACACTTCCGCGCGGGTCGGCATCGGGTTCTGGATCATCGACTCCATCATCTGGGTCGCAACGATCACAGCCTTGTTGTGGCGGCGCGAGTGCAGAATGATTTTCTTCTGGATGCCCACCAGCTCGGCGTCGCCGATTTCCACACCCAGGTCACCACGGGCAACCATCACCGCGTCACTGGCGCGGATCAGGCCGTCGAGGGTCTCGTCGTCGGCCACGGCTTCGGCACGTTCGATCTTGGCCACCAGCCAGGCGGTACCGCCGGACTCGTCACGCAGGCGACGGGCGTATTCCATGTCGGACGCATCGCGCGGGAAGGAAACGGCCAGGTAGTCCACGTCCATTTCCGCAGCCAGCTTGATGTCGGCCTTGTCTTTCTCGGTCAGGGCCGGCGCGGTCAGGCCGCCACCCTTGCGGTTGATGCCTTTGTGGTCCGACAGCGGGCCGCCGATCAGTACCACGCAGTGCAGCGAATCTTCGGTGGCGGTCTCGACGCGCATGACCACGCGGCCGTCATCGAGCAGCAGTTCGTCGCCGACGCCGCAGTCCTTGACCAGATCCGGATAGTCGATGCCGACGATTTCCTGGGTACCGGCAGTCAGCGGGTGTGCGGTGGAGAAGGTGAAGCGGTCACCGACCTTCAGTTCGATACGCTTGTTGGCGAACTTGGCGATACGGATCTTCGGACCTTGCAGGTCGCCCAGCAGCGCCACATGGCGGCCGTGGCGAGCGGCGATTTCACGGATCAGCACGGCGCGAGCCTTGTGCTCGTCCGGGGTGCCGTGAGAGAAGTTCAGGCGGGCGACATCCAGGCCGGCAAGGATCAGTTGTTCGATCACTTCCGGTGAATTGCTGGCGGGGCCAAGGGTGGCGACGATTTTGGTACGGCGGATGGTCATGCACAGACTCCTGTAGTGAAGCGCAGCGAAAGGCTACTCCTGAAAAACGCTGTAGTCATTGTTCCTTTGCACTACCTTGGGAGGGGTGTGGGTGGCGTTTGAACGGCCATCGCGGGCGTTGTCGGGCCACTGCAGTCAAACCTGACAACGGCTATAGATTTGTAGGAAAACGCCGATATAGTGCTCAGCAAAGGAGAACCCCCATGCGAGCCCTGATCATCCTGGCGCTGGCGACCAGCGTCGTCGGTTGCACCCGCTGGTCCATGGACCATCATCTGAACAACGCCTACCGGGCTTACGACCGGGGCGATTGCGAGCGCGTCATGCTGGAGCTGTCGCAGGTCGACCGGACCAGTCGCGCGCGTCCGTTCATTCACCCGGAAGCCTCGATGCTGCGTGGCCAGTGCCTGGAGCGACAAAAGCTGTTCGTCGACGCGGCGCAGACTTACCAGTTCATCATTCAGCAGTACCCGCAGAACGAATACGCCTACCGCGCCCGCGCGCGTCTGGAGACCCTGGAGCAGTTGGGGCACTACCGCGCCGGTGAAGCGGCGGTGACCCATCCGGTGGGCGTGACGCCTCTTCGCTGATAACGCGCCGGGGCATTTTTGCTGTGGAACCTTTGTACCAGTCTGCGCTACTCTGATTGAAACAGACTGTGTACAAAGAGTTCACATCTGTACAAGAGCGGCACTAGCGCGACCCTGCTCAAAGGGTCATCCATTGCGATCCTCGCCATGCATACAGAGCGCCGAATAGAGCGTCACCTGCTCCCCTGTTTCCTCAAGGTATTCAACCGCTTCACGGATCAGCCCATCGGTTACCTGGGCAATGCTTCGGAAGACGGCCTGATGCTGATCAGCAACCTGCCACTGCTGGTTGGTCCGGACTTCGAACTGCAACTCAGGATCCCGAGCCGCACCGACGGGGTCCAGCGGGTCAACCTCACGGCCAGTTGTCTGTGGTGCCACGAAGACGAAAGTCCTGGCTTCTACGATTCCGGTTTCATGTTGTTGCAGGCGCCGCGGGAGTACGAGCAGTTGGTGGAAGCCTTGCGCGGCTACTTCAGTTTCCGCCCGTTGAACGCGTCGGCTTGAGTTAGACTTCGGCGATTTCCCCGTTCAGGACGAGGCCCGCCGTGAGCTCCATTTTCTGGCACGACTACGAAACCACCGGAATCAATCCACGCTGCGACCGGCCCTTGCAGGTCGCAGGCGTGCGTACCGATCTGGACCTCAACGAGATCGAGGCTCCGGTCAATCTCTTCTGCCAGCCCAGCGACGATATCCTTCCGCACCCGGCCGCGTGCCTGATCACCGGTATCAGTCCGGCGCAACTGGCCAGGGACGGTTTGGCCGAAGCCGACTTCATGACCCGGGTGCATGCCGAGCTGTCCCGGCCAGGTACCTGTGGCGCGGGCTACAACACCCTGCGCTTTGACGATGAAGTGACGCGCTACAGCCTTTATCGCAACTTCTTCGACCCCTACGCCCGTGAGTGGCAGGGCGGCAATACCCGCTGGGACCTCATTGATACGGTGCGCGCCGCCTATGCCCTGCGCCCGGAAGGTTTTCAATGGCCCGAGGTGGACGGCAAGGTCAGCCTGCGCCTGGAGTTGCTCAGCGCGGCCAATGGCATCGAACATGGCCAGGCGCACGAAGCGCTCTCGGATGTGCGTGCCACCATCGCTCTGGCCCGTTTGATCCGGCAGAAACAACCGCGCCTCTACGACTGGTTGTTTGCCCTGCGCAGTAAACAGAAAGTTCTCGACCAGATTCGCCTGTTGCAGCCCCTGGTACATATTTCCGGACGCTTCTCGGCCGCGCGTAATTATCTGGGGGTGGTGCTGCCGCTGGGCTGGCACCCGGCTAATCGCAACGCACTGATTGTTTGTGATCTTCATCAAAGCATTGAGCCGCTGCTGACGGAGGATTCCGAAGTATTGCGTCAGCGTTTATACACGCGGCGTGAGGAAATGCCTGACGGACAACTGTCAGTTCCCCTCAAGTTGGTGCACGTCAATCGTTGCCCGGTGCTGGCACCATTGAAGGTATTGCGCGCTGAAGATCAGCAGCGTTTAGGGCTGGATATGTCTGACTTGCTACAGCGGAGTGAACAGCTGATTGCCGCGAAAACGCAGTGGGAGGATAAATTGGCGTCAATTTATTCCGCTACTGAGTTCGCCGCCAGTGAAGACCCGGAACAACAGCTATATGACGGATTCTTTGGTGACCGTGATCGACGTTTGTGCGAGCAGGTGCGCAGTGTCGACCCACAACAATTGGCGGGTGAGCGCTGGATGTTCGATGACTCGCGGTTGTCCGAGTTGTTGTTCCGATATAGGGCTAGGAACTTTCCGTCGACCCTTAGTGAACAAGAGCAGTTGCAGTGGCGTGAATTCTGCCGGCAGCGCCTGACGAATGAAGCGATGGGCGCACCGCACACGCTGGCGGCGTTCGAATCCGCTTTGGCGCAGGCGTTAGGGGATGCTGACGGGGCGAAACGAGTATTGCTGGAGGAGTGGCGTAGCCACGCGCAAACGTTGAAACAACGATTGGCGCTATAAGATTTGTAAAGGAGAGGTAAATAAAAACGCCAGCAATGCTGGCGTCTTTCATGAATCCGCAAGGCAGGACCCGGGAATTAACCCAGCAGGGTTGCCCAGCCTTCAACAACATCACCACCCCATTTGGCTTTCCACTCTTTCAGCGTTTTGTGGTTGCCGCCTTTGGTTTCGATGACTTCACCGTTGTGCGGGTTCTTGTATTGCTTGACCTTGCGCGCGCGCTTGGTGCCGGCTGGTTTTGCCGCGGCGCCACGAGGTGCCTTGTTCAGTTTGGCTTCCGGATCCAGCAGGGCAATGATGTCACGCAGGGATTTGCCGTGGGCCCCCATCAGGTTGCGCAGGTCCTTTTCGAATTCCAGTTCTTTCTGCAGCTTGTCGTCTTCAGACAGATTCTTCAGACGGGCTTGCAGTTCTTTGATGGCTTCTTCAGTCGCGCGATACTCGTTGATCAGGGACATGCGGCATTCCTTGGATTAGGTAGTTCGGGATAAACAGTGGGGCAATAATAGTCAGACAATGTGACCAAGTAAACATACAAGTGCGAGGGGATTTCAATGTTTGTTTGCCACAGCAGATTGTAGAGATAGAAATTTACAAATGTTCGCGGCGGCAACTACCCAACTTTTTAATGCAACGGTCGTTTCCGGGTGATGTTGTGCCCTGTCTTCGGGCGTGCCGTGGATGGCGCCCGGACGTCACATCACTACTGTTGTTTTGCCGGGCAATCGTTAGAATGTGCGCCTTTGCGAGTTTCTGGAGCCCCCTGCATGCGTACCTATCGGCTGGTGATCGCTTGTCCCGACCGTGTCGGCATCGTCGCCAAAGTCAGTAATTTCCTGGCGTCCCACAATGGCTGGATCAACGAAGCGAGCCATCACTCCGATGACCTGAGCGGCTGGTTCTTCATGCGTCACGAAATCCGTGCCGATACCCTGCCATTCGATATCGAAGGTTTCCGCGAGGCGTTCGCGCCAATCGCCGAAGAGTTCTCGATGACCTGGCGCATCACCGACACCGACCAGAAGAAACGTGTCGTGCTGATGGCCAGCCGCGAATCCCACTGCCTGGCCGACCTGCTGCACCGCTGGCACAGCAATGAGCTGGACTACGATATTCCCTGCGTGATTTCCAACCACAACGACCTGCGCAGCATGGTCGAGTGGCACGGCATTCCGTTTTTCCACGTCCCGGTCGATCCGAAAGACAAACAGCCGGCGTTCGCCGAAGTGTCGCGTCTGGTCAAGGAACACCGTGCCGATGTCGTGGTGCTGGCGCGCTACATGCAGATCCTGCCGCCGCAGTTGTGCCAGGAATATGCCCAGCAGGTCATCAACATCCACCACAGCTTCCTGCCGTCCTTCGTCGGCGCCAAGCCGTATCACCAGGCGTCCTTGCGCGGTGTGAAGCTGATCGGTGCGACTTGCCACTATGTCACCGAAGAGCTGGACGCCGGTCCGATCATCGAGCAGGACGTGGTGCGTGTCAGCCACAGCGACAGCATCGAAGACATGGTGCGTTTCGGTCGTGACGTCGAGAAGATGGTGCTGGCCCGTGGCCTGCGTTATCACCTGGAAGACCGCGTGCTGGTGCACGGCAACAAGACTGTGGTCTTCAACTGACAGCACGAGGGCGGTGCGATGCGTGATCCACTGGATAAAGCCGCCGCCCATGCCCCGCCCACCCTGGGCGAGGGTTGCCTGAGTCGCTATGACCCCGACGCGCTGAGCAGCGAGGATGGCACCGAGTTTCCCGGTGCCGCTGAGCTGTGGCAGGCGCAGCTAGCGGGTGATGCGCTCGAGCAAGGGTCGACCGAGCAGCCAGAGGAACACCGGCCCGCCGGCGACCAGGTAGAAGTAGTAGGTCACCACACGCCAGACCAGCACCGCCGCCGCCGCGGTTGATTTGCCCACCATGGGCGTCAGTAGCGTGGCCGAGGTCAGCTCCGCGGCGCCGGCGCCACCGGGCAGCAGGCTGACTTGCCCGGCGCTCAACGAAAGCACCTGCACCAGGAAGCTCGTTATCCACTGCAAATTCCCGCCCAATCCGATCAACACCAGATACAGCACGCTGTAGCGCAGCGCCCAGTGCAGGCAGGTCAGGCCGAACACCAGCGCGAGAACGCGCCGTGGCAGGCGCAGGGTGGCCCGGAAGGCGCGGAAGAAATGCAGCAGGCGCCGCGCCCAGCGACGCCGGGTCAGTGGCGAAACCTTCACGCGCTTCAATAGCCGGCCGTTGAACCGCATCACTCCCCGTCGCCAGCGCACCAGCACCAGGCCCAGTCCCAAGGTGGCCAGCATCAGTACCGCGCTGCTGATCAGCAGTCCTTCGAGGCTGCGATTGAAGCTGTGGAACAGGGTGTAGACGACGATCCCGAGGACGGCGAAGAGAAAGAACAGCAAGTCGTTCAACTGATCCATGGCGAACACCGCGCCGCTGTGGGCGGGCCGCACCCGGTCGCGGGACAGCAGCGCCATCAGCGTCAGCGGTCCGCCGCTGCCGCCTGGCGTGGAACAGATGGCGAACTCGGTGGCCATGATCACGCCGAGGCTGCGTAGGCGGCCGATCTTCTCGCCCTGGCTGCCCAATAACAGACGCAGACGCATGGCGTTGAGGGTCCAGCACAGCACGATCATGCCGAACAGCGCCAACAGCAGACCGGGCGGGAAACTGCGCAGTCGCGGCAGCAGTTCGCTGCCGCCAAGCACGGCTGGCACCAGCGCCGCCATGACCAGCGCCGCCAGCAACCAGCCGATGCGATTCACGGGCCGGGCCTGCTGGCCAGCCAGGCCATCTTGGTCATGGGCGTGCGCCCGTCCGCCAACAGGCGTTGCAGGGTCTGCAGCCAATAGCGCCGGGAAAAACCGTGGCGCATGTCCACCGGGTGCAGGCCGAGGCGAAGGGTACTGGCCTGTTGCTGGCGGCTTTCCTGATAGGTGCAGACCATTTTCGACAGACCCCGGCGCCAGGCGCTGCGGGCGCTCCAGACCAGCCCCGGGGCTTTCACCGTGCTGAAATCGGGCAGGCGATATAAATGCTGCGGATCGCTGGTGTAATGCAGCGGCAGTGTGCGCAGCGCCTGCCGCGTGCCTTCGCTCATCAGCCAGGCAGGCGCGACGAAGCCGCTCAGGGGCCAGTCCATCCGCTCGAATACCTCGATCCCGTCGCTCAGTCGCTGCAAGGCCTGATCCTGATCGAGGCTATGGAATTCGCCTTCCCACGTATAAATGCGGCGCATGAAGTACTCGCCGGGCGAGCGCGGCGGCGGGCCGTCGTCGGCGTGGTAGTAGCCGTGCAGCGCCAGTTCGTCGCCACGGGCCAGGCGCTGATCCATGACGCGGCGAAAGTCAGGGGCGTTCTCCAGCGCGTTGCACTTATGGAAGTCGGGTACCACCAGCAAGGTCATGGGAATGTTGCCGAGGGCATCCACCGCTTCGACAAAGGGCTGGTAGTCCGGCCAGGTCTTCGGCGCCACGTCGTGCAGCACCAGTAGCACACTGCGCTCGGGCGCGGGATTGGCATCAGGCATGGGCGCGCACCGGCAGGTTGCTGTAGCCGAGCACGGCCCGGTAATGCTCCAGCAGGCCGCTGACCACGCTGTCCCAGCTGTAATGCTGCTCCACATGCAGGCGCGCCCGCTGGCCGAGGAGGGTGACATTGCGTTCGAACACTTGCGCCACGGCAGCGGCCATCGCCTGTCCGTCGCCCGGGGCGCAGAGTTGGCCGCAGCCAGGATCGACAATCTCGCGAAACGCCCCGGCCGCCACCGCCACCACCGGAATGGCGCTGGCCATCGCTTCGAGGATCACCAGGCCGAAGGTTTCCTGATCGCCGGCGTGCACCAGCAGGTCGGCGCTGGCCAGCAGCCGCGCCACTTCGCTGGCCGGGCGGAAGTGATCGAAGACGGTGACGTTGTCCGGCACATGGGCGGGCATGTGCGAGCCCACCAGCAACAGGTGATACGGCTTGCCCAGGCGCTGGATGCAGTCCAGCAGCACCGGCAGGTTCTTCTCCCGCGAACCGCGTCCGGCGAACACCAGAAGGCGGGTATCGTCCGGCAAGCCCAGTTCGGCGCGCAGGCCCGGATCGCGATGGTCTGGATGGAAAGTGGCGAGGTCAACCCCGAGGCGCTGTACGTGGACATTGTCGATGCCGAGCCTGCGCAGCTTGCTGGCCATCACCTGACTGGGCGCCAGGACCCGGTCGAAATTGCCGTAGAGCTTGCTGACATAGGCTTCCACGTTCGGCGTGAACCAGTTGCCCATGCGGTTGCTCACCAGCAGCGGCAGGTCGGAGTGATAGAAACCGATCACGGGTACGTCCAGGCGCCGGCGCGCGCCGAGGGCGGCCCAGGCGGTGAGGTAGGGGTCACCGACCTCGATCAGGTCCGGTTGCAGTTCGTGCAGCACGTTGCACCAGGGCGCGAGGCGCAGGGGGAAGCGATAGCCGTTGCCGAAGGGCAGGGGAGGTGCCGGGACTTCGTGGATGCCGTTGTGCTGGCAGGCGGTGGCGCCGGGGATCAACAGGCTGTGGCGTACGTTCGGGGTAAGTCCCAGGCGTCGGTGTTTGGCATCAAGATAGGTACGCACACCGCCGCTGGCGGGGGCGTAGAACATGGTGATGTCCGCGATATGCACGATCAGCATCCCTCCGGGATCGTCTTCAGAGACTGTCATCCGGCGTACTGGCTGCCGCGATGACGCGCCCTAAGGTTGACCTTCGTTAAGGATAGTTTGTTCGATCGGCGACAAAGGGCCCGGCGGCATTGCGCCGCCGGGCGGGGAGGGGTCAGATGCGGAAGCTGCCGACTAGATGCTTCAGGCGGCCGGCCTGTTCTTCCAGGTCGGAACAGGCGCGCAGGGTCGATTGCAGGTTCTCGACGCCTTCCTGGTTGAGCATGTTGATTTCGTTGATGTCCATGTTGATCGAGTCGACCACGGCGGTCTGTTCTTCGGTCGCGGTGGCGACCGACTGGTTCATGCCGTCGATCTCGCCGATGCGCTGGGTCACGCTGTTCAGGCGCTCGCCGGCCTGGTTGGCGATGGACACGCTGTCGTGGCTGTGGCGCTGGCTTTGGCCCATGGTTTCCACCGACTCGCGGGCGCCGACCTGCAGTTCCTCGATCATGCTCTGCACTTGCTGCGCCGACTCCTGGGTGCGGTGGGCCAGGTTGCGCACCTCGTCGGCAACCACCGCGAAGCCGCGACCGGCTTCACCGGCACGCGCGGCCTCGATGGCGGCGTTCAGCGCCAGCAGGTTGGTCTGCTGGGAAATGCTGGTGATCACTTCGAGGATCTGACCGATGTTCACGGTCTTGCTGTTCAGCGTCTCGATGTGGGTGCTGGACGTGGAAATCATGTCTGACAGACGGTTCATCGCCTGGATGCTGCGGTCCACGACCTGCTGGCCTTCTTCCGCCAAGTGCCGCGCGGAGCTTGCCTGTTGCGACGCCTGGGCGGCGTTGTGGGCAATTTCCTGGGCGGCCGCACCGAGCTGGTTGATCGCTGCGGCGACACTGTTGGTGCGGTTGGTCTGCTCGTCGGAGTTGACCATCGACGAGTTCGAGGCACTGACCACGCGCAGGGCCACTTCGTTGACGTGCTCGGTGGCCGAGGCCACTTCGCGGATCGACTCGTGGATACGCCCGACGAAGTGGTTGAAGGCCTTGCCGAGCGTACCGAATTCGTCGTGGTTGTGGATGTTCAGGCGGCGGGTCAGATCGCCCTCGCCCTGGGCAATGCCTTCCATCGCGCGGGTCATGGTGTGCAGCGGACGCATCAGGACGCTGATCAGCAAGCCCAGCAGGCCGATGATGAAGCCGACCGCAATAATGGTGGCAACGACCGCCGAGGTGCGGAACTTGCTCAGCATTGCGTAGGCTTTGTCCTTGTCGACGGACAGACCGATGTACCAGTTCGCCGACGGCAGACCTTTCACCGGGGTGAAGCTGAGGATGCGGGTCTTGCCGTCGAGTTCGACTTCAACCGGGGCCTTGGTCAGGCGCGGCGTGTTCTGCGGGAACACGTCGGTCATCGACTTCATCGTCAGGTCTTTGTTCGGGTGCACCAGGATCTTGCCCTGGTCGTTGACCAGGAAGGCGTAGCCCATGCCGCCGAAGTTCAGCGAGTTGATGATTTCCACCAGGCCGTCCAGCGCCAGGTCGCCGCCCGCCACACCGATTTGCGGCGACACCGGCGAAATGATGGAAATCACCATCTTGCCGGTACTCGCATCAATATAGGGTTCGGTCAGAATGGTCTTGCCAGCGGCCAGGCCGTCCTTGTACCAGGGGCGTACGCGCGGATCGTAGCCGTCCGGCATTTTCATCAAGGGGCGAATGGTGAAATCACCATTGGGGTGGCCCAGGTAAACAGTGAGGAAACTGGAAGTCAGTGCCTTCTGGCCAAGCAGGTTGCCGGCATTCTGTGGATCGGCGGCAATGTTCTGAACAGCACTTTCTACCAGGAGCATCCGGCCATCGAAGAGGTTCTTGATGTTGGTGGCCGTGGTATCGCCCATTTCCTGAAGATAGTTCTCCAGGTTTTCGCGAATCGCATTACGCTGCAAGTAATCGTTGTACAGCGTAAACAGGGAAAACGCGATCATCACGATCAGTGAGGCGGCCAACAATATCTTGTGGCTGAAACGTAGGTTTTTATTCATGGCGTGTTGGGTCCGCTAAGGTCTTGAAGTCCGGGTCGCTTGCACGAAAGAGCAGCTTTAAAGCCGCGTGTGTCCCATATCCTTGTCGGGTTTTTCCTCACTTTCGGGTAATCAATCACACTTCGGTATCGGCTGAGTCACACCAAAGCTTTATATGGAGGATGAAAAAACATGCCAGATTCTTCGCAATTCGTTCTTGGCGGCGACTTGAGCGGAAAACCCGTGTCGCAGGCCATGCGCCTGGCCAACCGCCATGGCCTGGTGGCCGGCGCCACCGGTACCGGCAAGACCGTGACCCTGCAGCATCTGGCCGAGGCGTTCAGCGATGCCGGAGTGGCGGTGTTCGCCGCTGACGTCAAGGGCGACCTGTGCGGCCTCGGCGCGGTGGGCAACCCTCAAGGCAAGGTCGCCGAGCGGATCGCCGGGATGCCTTTCCTTGATTACCAGGCGCAGGCGTATCCGGTAACTCTGTGGGACATTCATGGTCAGTCCGGCCATCCCTTGCGCACAACGCTGAGTGAAATGGGCCCGCTTTTATTAGGCAACCTGCTGGAGCTGAACGACAGCCAGCAGGCCGCGCTGTATGCCGCGTTCAAGGTCGCCGACCGCGAAGGGCTTTTGCTGCTGGATATCAAGGACCTCAAGGCATTGCTCGGTCATTTGAAAGACAATCCGCAAGTGCTCGGCGAAGACAGCGCACTGATGACCAGCGGTTCCTCCCAGGCCTTGCTGCGCCGGTTGGCGACGCTGGAGCAGCAGGGTGCCGAAGCGCTGTTCGGCGAGCCGGCGCTGCAACTGGAAGACCTGTTGCACCCTGCTGCGGATGGGCGCGGGCGGATTCATCTGCTCGATGCCAGCCGGCTGGTTCACGAGGCGCCCAAGGTCTATGCGACGTTCCTGCTGTGGCTGCTGGCTGAGTTGTTCGAGCAACTGCCGGAGCGCGGCGATGCCGACAAACCGCTGCTGGCGCTGTTCTTCGACGAGGCGCACCTGCTGTTCAATGGCACGCCCAAGGCATTGCAGGATCGCCTGGAACAGGTGGTTCGGCTGATCCGCTCCAAGGGCGTCGGGGTGTATTTCGTCACGCAGTCGCCCAGCGACCTGCCGGACGATGTGCTGGCGCAGTTGGGCCTGCGGGTTCAGCACGGGCTGCGTGCGTTCACCGCCAAGGAGCAGAAATCGCTGCGTGCGGTGGCTGACGGCTTCCGCCCGAATCCGGCTTTCGACACCCTGGCGGTGCTGACCGAACTGGGAATCGGCGAGGCGCTGGTCGGCACCCTGCAGGACAAGGGCACACCGGCGATGGTCGAGCGGGTGCTGATCGCGCCGCCGCAATCGCGGATCGGTCCGTTGAGCGAGGCCGAGCGCGCGGCGCTGATTGCCGCGTCGCCATTGGCCGGTCGTTACGACAAGCCGATTGATCGCGAGTCCGCCTACGAAATGCTTAACGCGCGCAAGGGCGAGGCGCCCGGCACGCCGGTGGCGGCACAGAAAGAAGAAGAGAGCCTGGCCGACAAGGCGGGTGAGTTCCTGCAAAGTGCAGCGGGGCAGGCGATCAAGTCTGCGGTGCGTCAGGCGGCCAACCAGTTTGGCCGGCAGTTGGTGCGCGGTTTGATGGGGTCGCTGTTAGGCAGCAAGCGCAAATAGTGGTTTCGCAGGCATGAAAAAGGCGCCCTTGGGCGCCGTTTTCAGTGCGGTGCGTTTTAGCTGATGAACTTGGTCGCCAGCCAGAACAGTCCCGCCGCCAGGCCCATCGTGGCCGGCAGGGTCAGGACCCACGCCAGCAGGATGGTCTTGACCGTGCCGCCTTGCAGGCCGCTCTTGTTGGCGACCATGGTGCCGGCAACACCCGAGGACAGCACGTGGGTCGTCGATACCGGCAGGCTGAAGATGTTGGCCATGCCGATCGCGCACGCCGCGGTGATCTGCGCCGACATGCCCTGGGCATAGGTCATGCCCTGCTTGCCGATCTTCTCGCCGATGGTCAGTACCACGCGCTTCCAGCCAACCATGGTGCCCAGGCCCAAGGCCAGGGCGACGGCCAGGATCACCCAGAACGGTGCGTATTCGGTGGTGGCGGTCAGGTCTTTACGCAGCTTGTCGAGGTCGGCCTTTTCACGGGGTTGCAGGACCGGCAGCTTGCCAACCTTCTTCGCCGTGTCGTCCAGGCAGAGCAGGTAGCGGCGCACTTCGACACGTTGCTCGGAGCTCAGGGCGCGGTAGTCGGTCACGCCTGCCAGCGACTGCTGCAGCGCGGCGATGGTCGGCTCGGTCTGGTGCGGGTTGCAGCTGAACTGCTCCGGCAGATCGCCCTTGGCGGCCTTGCCCAGAGCGAGGAATTCGCCCAGGGTTTCGTGGTTGCGCTCGTAGAACTGGCTCAGGTGCAGGGTCGCGTCGCGGGTCCGCTCGATCTGGTAGGTCGTGCTGTTGAGGTCCAGAACGAACTGCGCCGGGACGATACCGATCAGCACCAGCATGATCAGGCCGATACCTTTCTGGCCGTCGTTGGAACCGTGCACGAAGCTCACGCCCATCGCGGACATGATCAGCACCAGGCGGTTCCAGAAGGGTGGGTGTTTCTTGTCGTCGAGCATGCGGCGCTGTTCTGGCGTCTTGTGCATCTTCGACAGCGGGCGCCACCATTTCAGGCCCAGCAGCACCAGCGCGGCAACGACAAAGCCGGCCATTGGCGAGAGCACCAGCGACATACCGATATCGATCGCTTTCTGCCAGTTGACCCCGTCACCCAATGGAATGTCGTTGATCAGGGCGTTGGCGAGGCCAACACCGAGGATCGAACCGATCAGGGTGTGGGAGCTGGAAGCCGGGATGCCGAAGTACCAGGTGCCCAGGTTCCAGGCGATGGCTGCGGCCAGCAGCGAGAAGACCATGGCCAGGCCGTGCCCGGTGTTGACGTTGATCAGCAGCTCGACCGGCAGCAGGTGAACGATGGCGTAGGCAACGCCGACGCCGCCCAGCAGTACTCCGAGGAAGTTGAAGATCCCCGAGGCGAAGACCGCCAGCTGAGGAGGCATGGCTTTGGTGTAGATGACTGTCGCAACCGCGTTTGCGGTGTCATGAAAGCCATTGATGAACTCGAAGGCGAGGACGAAGGTCAAGGCGAGCAGGAGACTCACCAGTACCCACGCATCAAGTCCGCTGAATAATTCGATCATGAAGGTTTTCTGACCCGGTCATAAGGGGGCGCGATTATGCCAGAAATCCCCGGTAATCGATGCACTGGCTGCCGACCGGTTGATCGCTTCAGCGAAAGTTCCGTTCAGGTATCGAATGTGGCGGGTATCGGAAAACGTCGGCAAAAAGCCGGGAGAATGTGGCTTTCTGAAGGCAACAGGATGAATTTTTGATGTCGGAAAGGTTTCAAACAAACGTATGAAATTTGTGAGAATCCATTACGGTTTCATGTTCGCACGCGCAATGATAGACCCGGGTACCTGTTCGAACAGGTACCGGGAGGTCTTCGCGGCACGTTAATGAAGGGGCGTGCGTCAAGGCTCTTCGGGCTTGAGTTCCTCTTCGATCTTGCGAAGTTCCTGGGCAAACGCCTGGTCCATGACGGTGGCGCGTTTGCGCCAGGGTTTGCGTTCCGGGTCGGGTTGAGCGGCATAAGTCGTGACTTCTCCGCCATAAACATCCTTGTAACGTTGTTCCTGGCGCTCAAGTTCCGCGCGCAGTTCTTCTTTCGTCACAGTGCTACCTGTTAATCAAAGTTAACGCTGGCTTTTCGCGAGGGCGTTGTTGCGAGAGTGCGTAACGCGCACGCGGCTACGTTGCCAGTGTAGTAATGGCTGTCGCAGCTACAGACATTCAGTAGGTGCCGACGCGCACTGGCGTCTGACACGCGGGATCTGGCAACTGACAACTTTACGTCAGTATTGGATCCGTTCTCGATGGCGCCGGGTGGGCGGCATCAGGTTTTGAGTATAGCAATTGCAATCAGGAAGGATACCGTTCAAGTAAGCCTTGCAAGAATGGACAATAAAAGAAGGGTCTTTGTTTCAACCGTTGTGGCGTACACCACTACTTCCGGGAAACATCCGGAGCGGGTTGCTCGATTGTGCTTTAAATGAAAAACGGCCTCGCTGGTGGGCGAGGCCGTGCCCGGGGACTTCTACGGTGGGTACCTGACCAGTCTCTCCAAGAAGCCACATTGTGGCTGGGGAAAGGTATAAGCAATTGTGGTCAGCGGTCAATTGCGATTATCGGTCGATGGTTCGATAATCGCCCTTGTGTGTGAGTGACCGAGGTGAGTCATGAGTGATGAAGCAACACCCAAAGGACCTGGCTTGAACGACAACGTGCGCAGTTCCTTTGCGTCCCTGGCGCCGCCCATCGTGGCTTCGCCGGCCCGGCGCATCCAGGCGTTCACCGGTGATCCGGATTTCATGACCTCTCTCGCGCGAGGTCTGGCAGTGGTGCAGGCGTTCCAGGAGCGCAAGCGGCACCTGACCATCGCCCAGATCAGCCACCGCACCGAGATTCCCCGGGCGGCGGTGCGCCGCTGTTTGCATACGCTGATCAAGCTCGGCTATGCCACCACCGATGGCCGCACCTATTCGCTGCTGCCCAAGGTGTTGACGCTGGGCCATGCCTATCTGTCTTCGACGCCGTTGGCGGTGTCGGCGCAGCCTTATCTGGACCGCATGAGCGACCAGCTCCACGAGGCCTGTAACATGGCCACCCTGGAAGGCGATGACATTCTTTATATCGCCCGCTCGGCCACGGTCCAGCGGCTGATCTCGGTGGACCTGTCGGTAGGCGGCAGACTGCCGGCCTATTGCACGTCCATGGGCCGGATCCTGCTGGCGGCGCTGGATGACGCGACCCTCCACGAATACCTGGAACACGCCGACCTGCAGGCCAAGACCAGCCGCACCATCCACGACCCGCAAGCGCTGCTGGAATGCCTGCAACTGGTGCGGCAGCAAGGCTGGTGCGTCGTCGACCAGGAACTGGAGCAGGGCCTGCGTTCGATTGCCGTGCCGGTGTACGACGCTTCCGGCCAGGTGCTGGCCGCGCTCAACGTCAGCACCCACGCCGGCCGGGTCAGCCGCAGCGAACTGGAGCAGCGGTTCCTTCCGATCATGCTGTCTGCCAGCCGCGACCTCAGCACCCAGCTGTTCGCCTGACGGCAGCGCGATCCTGTTCGATAAACGCACACTGTTGCGTTTATCGAATTGCGCCGTCCGGTGCGCCTGATTAATGTCCCTCGCAACGGTTGGCCCGCCCCGACTGTCAATAATAATGAAGCGAGAGGCATAGCCCCATGACCCGCACCCTTTCCCCGAGCCGCCCGTCTCCCTGCCGACGATGCGGACGCTAGAAATTCCCGTCTGACTACACTGATCCGCCTTCGCTACGACGTGCGCGCCTGTCCGGTGCTCGCGCGCTTTCTTCTGGATAAAAAAACAATGAACAGTCCGCAAGCTGCTATCGGAACGCCCCTGGATGTCCAGTCGTTCATCAACGCCCAGCCCCTGTCGCGCTACCAATGGCGGGTGGTGATTCTCTGTTTCCTGATTGTCTTCCTCGACGGCCTGGACACCGCCGCCATGGGCTTTATCGCCCCGGCGTTGTCGCAGGACTGGGGCATTGACCGCGCCAGCCTGGGCCCGGTGATGAGCGCCGCGCTGATCGGCATGGTCTTCGGCGCCCTGGGCTCCGGGCCGCTGGCCGACCGATTCGGACGCAAAGTGGTGTTGGTCGGTGCCGTGCTGGTATTCGGTGCCTTCAGCCTGGCCTCGGCGTACAGCACCAACGTCGACCAGTTGCTGGTGCTGCGCTTCCTGACCGGCCTGGGTCTTGGCGCCGGCATGCCCAACGCCACCACGCTGCTGTCCGAGTACACGCCCGAGCGCCTCAAGTCGCTGCTGGTGACCAGCATGTTCTGCGGCTTCAACCTGGGCATGGCCGGTGGCGGTTTCATCTCGGCCAAGCTGATCCCGGCGTTCGGCTGGCACAGCCTGCTGCTGATCGGTGGCGTGCTGCCGCTGCTGCTGGCGCTGGTGTTGGTGGTGTGGCTGCCGGAGTCGGCGCGTTTCCTGGTGGTGCGTAACCGCAGCATCGAGAAGATCCGCAAGACCCTCGCGCCCATTGATCCGGCGACCGTGGCCAAGGCCAGCGCCTTCACCGTGCCGGAACAGAAAACCGTCAAGAGCCGCAACGTGCTGGCCGTGATCTTCTCCGGCACCTACAGCATCGGCACCTTGCTGCTGTGGCTGACCTACTTCATGGGCTTGGTGATCGTCTACCTGCTGACCAGCTGGTTGCCGACCCTGATGCGCGACAGTGGCGCGAGCATGGAGCAGGCGGCGTTTATCGGCGCGCTGTTCCAGTTCGGTGGCGTGCTCAGCGCGGTGGGCGTGGGTTGGGCGATGGACCGTTTCAATCCGCACAAGGTTATCGGCACCTTCTACCTGCTGGCCGGGGTGTTTGCCTACGCGGTAGGGCAGAGCCTGGGCAACATCACCTTGCTGGCGACCCTGGTGCTGGTTGCCGGGATGTGCGTCAACGGCGCGCAATCGGCCATGCCATCGCTGGCGGCGCGGTTCTATCCGACCCAGGGCCGGGCGACCGGTGTGTCGTGGATGCTGGGCATCGGCCGCTTCGGCGCGATCCTCGGCGCCTGGATGGGCGCGACGCTGCTGGGGCTGGGCTGGAACTTCGAGCAGGTGCTGACGGCGCTGGTGATTCCAGCTGGTCTGGCGACTGTGGCGGTGGTGGTGAAGGGGATTGTCAGCCACGCGGATGCGACCTGAGAGTCTTTGTGGGCCATCGCGAGCAAGCTCGCCCCTACAGGGAGGTGCTGTTGGTCGGCCTTCTGTAGGCGCGAGTTTGTCGGGGCGCTGAACCGTCGCGATGGCTCATAAAGCTTGCTAACAATCTGTTCGATAATCGAACGCTATGCCGATTATCGGATTGAACAGCCCCGCCCCCCGCCTTAATCTGAATTCATACCGGCGCCGCTCAAGGCGCCTTGAAACCGACCTCGACTCAGCACATCCAGGAGTCTTCCATGGCTGCAATTCTCTCGCTCCACGACGCCGTGAAGCAGTTCGTCCACGACGGTGACAGCGTTGCCCTTGAAGGCTTCACGCACCTGATTCCGACCGCCGCCGGGCATGAAATCATTCGTCAGGGCAAAAAGGATCTGACGCTGGTGCGCATGACCCCCGACCTGATCTACGACCAACTGATCGGCGCCGGCTGCGCGAAAAAACTGATCTTCTCGTGGGGCGGCAACCCAGGTGTCGGTTCCCTGCACCGTCTGCGTGATGCCGTCGAGAAGCAATGGCCGCACGACATCGAAATCGAAGAACACAGCCACGCCGACCTGGCCAACGCCTACGTCGCTGGCGCTTCCGGCCTGCCGTTCGCGGTGCTGCGTGCCTACGCCGGTTCCGACCTGCCCAAGGTCAACCCGCTGATTAAGACCGTGACCTGCCCGTTCACCGGTGAAGTACTGGCCGCCGTGCCGTCGGTACGCCCGGACGTCACCGTGATCCACGCACAGAAAGCCGACCGTAAAGGCAACGTGCTGCTGTGGGGCATCCTCGGCGTGCAGAAAGAAGCGGCCCTGGCGGCCAAGCGCTGCATCGTCACCGTCGAAGAAATCGTCGACGACCTGCAGGCACCGATGAACGCCTGCGTCCTGCCGACCTGGGCCTTGTCCGCGGTCTGCCTGGTACCGGGCGGCGCGCATCCGTCCTACGCCCACGGTTACTACGAGCGCGACAACCGCTTCTACCAGGCCTGGGACCCGATCGCCCGCAACCGCGAAACCTTCACCGCCTGGATCGACCAGTACATCCGCGGCACCGCCGACTTCAACGAATTCAAGGCAAAACTGGCCAGCGCTTCGGAGGCTGCACAATGAGCTACTCCACCAATGAAATGATGACCGTCGCCGCCGCCCGCCGCCTGCAGAACGGCGCCGTATGCTTCGTTGGCATCGGCCTGCCGTCCAAGGCTGCCAACCTGGCCCGCCTGACGTCCTCGCCTGACGTGGTGCTGATCTACGAATCAGGTCCGATCGGCGCCAAGCCGACCGTACTGCCGCTGTCCATCGGTGACGGCGAACTGGCCGAAACCGCTGACACCGTGGTGCCGACCGGCGAAATCTTCCGCTACTGGCTGCAAGGCGGGCGAATTGACGTCGGCTTCCTCGGCGCCGCTCAGGTCGACCGCTTCGGCAACATCAACACCACCGTGGTCGGTGACTACCACGCGCCGAAAGTGCGTCTGCCGGGTGCCGGTGGCGCGCCGGAAATCGCCGGTTCCGCGAAGACCGTGCTGATCATCCTCAAGCAGTCCAACCGTGCGTTCGTGGACAAGCTGGACTTCATCACCTCCGTCGGCCACGGCGAAGGCGGCGACTCCCGCAAGCGTCTGGGGCTGCCAGGCCAAGGGCCGGTGGGCATCATCACCGACCTGTGCATCATGGAGCCGGAAGCCGGCACCAATGAATTCGTGGTCACCGCGATCCACCCGGGCGTGACCCGTGAGCAGATCGTCGCCGCCACCGGCTGGGCCATCCGTTTCGCCGACAACGTCGAAACCACCGCCGAGCCGACCGAAGTCGAGCTGACTGCCCTGCGTGACCTCGAAGCCCGCACCGCCGCGGCCCACGGCCAGGCGCCAGGAGAAGCGTGATGCGTGACGTATTTATCTGCGACGCGATTCGCACCCCGATTGGCCGCTTCGGCGGTGGTTTGGCCGGCGTGCGCGCCGACGACCTGGCCGCCGTGCCGCTGAAGGCGCTGATCGAGCGCAACCCGACCGTCCAGTGGGACCAGATCGACGAAGTATTCCTCGGCTGCGCCAACCAGGCCGGTGAAGACAACCGCAACGTGGCGCGCATGGCGCTGCTGCTGGCCGGTCTGCCGGAAAGCGTGCCGGGCGTGACCCTGAACCGCCTCTGCGCCTCGGGCATGGACGCGGTGGGCACGGCCTTCCGCGCCATCGCCAGCGGCGAGATGGAGCTGGCGATCGCCGGCGGCGTCGAGTCGATGTCCCGCGCGCCGTTCGTGATGGGCAAGGCCGACAGCGCCTACTCGCGCAACATGAAGCTGGAAGACACCACCATCGGCTGGCGTTTCATCAACCCGCTGATGAAAGCCCAGTACGGCGTCGACGCCATGCCGCAGACCGCCGACAACGTGGCGGACGACCATCAGGTGTCCCGCGCCGACCAGGACGCCTTCGCCCTGCGCAGCCAGCAGCGCACCGCCGCCGCCCAGGCTGCCGGCTTCTTCGCTGAAGAAATCGTGCCGGTGCGTATTGCCCACAAGAAGGGCGAGACCATCGTCGAGCAGGACGAGCATCCCCGTGCTGAAACCACGCTGGAAGCACTGACCAAACTGAAGCCGGTCAACGGCCCGGACAAGACCGTCACCGCCGGCAACGCCTCGGGCGTCAACGACGGTGCCGCGGCGATGATCCTCGCCTCGGCCGACGCGGTGAAAAAACACGGCCTGACCCCGCGCGCCCGCGTGCTCGGCATGGCCAGCGCCGGTGTGGCGCCACGGGTGATGGGCATCGGCCCGGTGCCCGCGGTGCTGAAACTCACCGAGCGCCTGGGTGTTGCGGTCAGCGATTTCGACGTGATCGAACTCAATGAAGCCTTCGCCAGCCAGGGCCTCGCCGTGCTGCGCGGTCTCGGCCTGGCCGACGACGCGCCGCAGGTCAACCCGAATGGCGGCGCCATCGCCCTCGGTCACCCGCTGGGCATGAGCGGTGCGCGACTGATCCTCACCGCCTTGCACCACCTGGAAAAAACCGGTGGCCGCAAGGGCCTGGCGACCATGTGTGTTGGCGTCGGGCAGGGCCTCGCCCTGGCTATCGAGCGCGTGTAAAACCAATGACCCCGGACGGGCGGCCTCCACGCAAGGCCGGTTGTCCGGGGTGATTGTCTGGCGGAACGAGAGTGTTACCGAGTGTGTCTAGACTCAGTGATACCCTCCAGGAGTAAACAGCCATGACTTCAACCTATTACACCGGCGAAGAACGCAGCAAACGCATCTTCGCCATCGTTGGTGCGTCCTCGGGCAACCTGGTCGAATGGTTCGACTTTTACGTCTACGCCTTCTGCGCCATCTATTTCGCGCCAGCGTTTTTCCCCTCCGACGACCCCACGGTGCAATTGCTCAACACCGCCGGTGTGTTTGCCGCGGGCTTTCTTATGCGCCCGATCGGTGGCTGGCTGTTCGGCCGCGTCGCCGACCGTCATGGCCGCAAGAATTCGATGATGATTTCCGTGCTGATGATGTGCGCCGGGTCGCTGGTGATCGCCTGCCTGCCGACCTACGCCAGCATCGGTGCCTGGGCACCGGCGCTGCTGCTGGTGGCGCGGCTGTTCCAGGGCCTGTCGGTGGGTGGCGAATACGGCACCACCGCGACCTACATGAGTGAAGTAGCGCTGCGCGGTCAGCGCGGGTTCTTCGCCTCGTTCCAGTACGTCACGCTGATCGGCGGGCAACTGCTGGCGGTGCTGGTGGTGGTGATCCTTCAGCAACTGCTGAGCGAGGACGAACTGCGGGCCTGGGGCTGGCGCATCCCGTTCGTGGTCGGTGCCGTCGCCGCCGTGATCTCGCTGTTCCTGCGCCGCTCGCTGAAAGAAACCAGCAGCGCCGAAACCCGCAACGACAAGGAAGCCGGCAGCATCGCCGGGCTGTTCCGCAACCACACCGCCGCCTTCATTACCGTGCTCGGCTACACCGCCGGCGGCTCGCTGATTTTCTACACCTTCACCACCTACATGCAGAAGTACCTGGTGAACACCGCCGGGATGAGCGCCAAGACCGCCAGCTTCATCATGACCGGCGCGCTGTTCCTGTACATGTGCATGCAGCCGCTGTTCGGCATGTTGTCCGACCGGATCGGCCGGCGTAATTCGATGTTGCTGTTCGGTGCGCTGGGCACGCTGTTCACCGTGCCGATCCTGCTGGCGCTGAAGACCGTCACCAGTCCGTTCCTGGCTTTCGTGCTGATCACCCTGGCGCTGTGCATCGTCAGTTTCTACACCTCCATCAGCGGCCTGGTGAAGGCTGAGATGTTCCCGCCTCAGGTGCGGGCGCTGGGCGTCGGCCTGGCCTACGCGGTGGCCAACGCGGTGTTCGGCGGCTCCGCCGAATACGTGGCCCTGGGCCTGAAATCCATGGGCATGGAAAACACTTTTTACTGGTACGTTACCGCGATGATGGCGATCGCCTTCCTGTTCAGCCTGCGTCTGCCGAAGCAGGCCGCGTACCTGCATAACGATCATTGACCCAGCGGCGCGCCCTGACCGGCGCGCCCCGTTGAAGGACCTGTCATGACTCCACGACCGGGCAACCAGTTGTTCGATGCCTACTTCACCGCGCCCGCCATGCGCGAGATCTTTTCCGACCGTGGCCGCATTCAGGGCATGCTCGATTTCGAAGCCGGACTGGCCCGTGCCGAAGCCTCCGTCGGGGTGATCCCGGCGGTGGTGGTGGCGCCGATCGAAATGGCCTGCAAGGCCGAGCGCTATGATTTCGCCGCCCTGGCCGAAGCCATCGGCATCGCCGGCAACTCGGCGATCCCACTGGTCAAGGCGTTGGGCAAGGTGATCGCCAGCGGCGTGGCCGAAGCCGAGCGCTACGTGCACCTCGGCGCCACCAGCCAGGACGCCATGGACACCGGCCTGGTCCTGCAATTGCGCGATGCCCTGGCCCTGATCGACGACGAACTGGCGCACCTGGCCGACGCCCTCGCCACCCAGGCCCGCGCCCACGCCGACACACCGCTGGCCGGCCGCACCTGGCTGCAGCATGCGACCCCGGTGACCCTGGGCATGAAGCTCGCCGGCACCCTCGGCGCCCTGGTCCGTCATCGCCAGCGCCTGCGCGAACTCAAACCGCGCCTGCTGACCCTGCAGTTCGGCGGCGCGTCCGGCACCCTCGCAGCGCTGGGCGACAAGGCGTTGCCTGTCGCCGAAGCGCTGGCCGATCAGTTGGGCCTGAACCTGCCGGAACAGCCTTGGCACACCCAGCGCGACCGTCTGGTGGAATTCGCCTCGGTGCTCGGCCTGGTCGCCGGCACCCTCGGCAAGCTCGGCCGCGATATCAGTCTGCTGATGCAGACCGAAGCCGGCGAAGTCTTCGAGCCGTCGGCGCCGGGCAAGGGCGGTTCCTCGACCATGCCGCACAAGCGCAACCCGGTGGGCGCCGCCGTGCTGATCGGGGCCGCGACCCGCGTTCCCGGCCTGCTCGCCACCCTGTTCGCCGCTATGCCCCAGGAGCACGAGCGCAGCCTCGGCCTGTGGCACGCCGAGTGGGAAACCCTGCCGGAAATCTGCTGCCTGGTGTCCGGCGCGCTGCGTCAGGCGCGGATCATCGCCGAGGGCCTGGAAGTGGACGCCGCGCGCATGCGCCGCAACCTCGACCTGACCCAGGGCCTGGTCCTGGCCGAAGCGGTGAGCATCGTTCTCGCCCAGCGCCTGGGCCGGGATGCCGCGCACCATCTGCTGGAGACCTGCTGCAAACGCGCGGTCGCCGAACAACGCCACCTGCGCGCCGTGCTCGGCGACGATCCGCAGGTGAGCGCCGAACTGTCGGCGGACGAACTCGACCGTCTGCTGGACCCGGCTCACTACCTCGGCCAGGCTCGCGCCTGGGTTGAGCGTGCGCTGGCCGAACATCAACGATTCAAAGCCTGAGGAGGCTGCTGTGGGAAGCGTACAACTCGCCGATGGCGTTCTGAACTACCAGCTCGAAGGCCCCGAAGGCGCACCGGTTTTGGTGCTGTCCAACTCGCTGGGCACCAACCTGCGCATGTGGGACACCCAGGTGCCGGCCTTCGCCACGCATTTCCGCGTGCTGCGTTATGACACCCGCGGCCACGGCGATTCGCTGGTCACCGACGGCCCGTACAGCATCGAGCAACTGGGCCGCGACGTGCTGGCGCTGCTGGATGCCTTGAAGTTGGACAAGGTGCATTTCTGCGGCCTGTCCATGGGCGGCCTGATCGGCCAGTGGCTGGGCATCAATGCACCGGAGCGCCTGAACCGCCTGATCGTCTGCAACACTGCGGCCAAGATCGGCACCCCGGAGATCTGGAACCCGCGCATCGAGATGGTCCTGCGTGACCGCGAGGCAGCGATGGTCGGCCTGCGTGATGCGTCCATCGAGCGCTGGTTCACCCCGGCGTTTGCCGGCGCCAACCCGGACCAGGCCAAGCGCATCACCGACATGCTCGCGTCCACCTCGCCTGAAGGCTACGCGGCCAACTGCGCCGCGGTGCGTGATGCCGATTTCCGCGACCAGTTGGGCGCAATCAAGGCGCCGCTGCTGGTCATCGCCGGCAGCGCCGACGCGGTGACCCCGCCGTCGGGCAGCCTGTTTATCCAGGAGCGGGTGGCCGGTGCCGAGTTTGCCGAGTTCCACGCTGCGCACCTGTCCAACGTTGAAGTGGGCGAGCCGTTCAGCCGCCGCGTCATCGATTTTCTGCTGGCCCGTTGAGGAGCTGTTTTCGTGGATGAGAAACAACGTTACGACGCCGGCATGCAAGTGCGTCGCGCGGTACTGGGCGATGCCCACGTGGACCGCAGCCTGACCAACCTGACCGAGTTCAACAGCGAGTTCCAGGAAATGATCACCCGCCATGCCTGGGGTGATATCTGGACCCGTCCGGGCTTGCCGCGGCACACCCGCAGCCTGATCACCATCGCCATGCTGATCGGCATGAACCGCAATGATGAGCTGAAACTGCACCTGCGCGCCGCCGCCAACAACGGCGTGACCCGTGACGAAATCAAGGAAGTGCTGATGCAGAGCGCGATCTACTGCGGGATTCCGGCGGCCAATGCCACCTTCCACCTGGCGGAGTCGGTGTGGGATGAGTTGGGGGTTGAGTCGCGGGCTTGATCGTCAGGGCCTCATCGCCGGCAAGCCGGTGCTTTGTGGGAGCCGGCTTGCCGGCGATGAGGCCATCTGAATCAAACCACAGCCTTCTTCTGCCGAATCGCCACCGGCCCCGCATTACGCTCCACCGCCGCCTTCAGCTCCGGCCGCAGCCCGAGCATGAACGCCAGTTCCGCCACTACGAACAACGGCCCGACGATCAGCCCGCTGATGTCATCGACGAACGCCGGCTTGCGCCCCTCGTAGTAATGCCCGACGAACTGGATCACCCAGCCGACGAAAAACAGCCCCAGCCCGGCCACGAGCCACACCGATGTGCTTTGCACCGCCAGCGCTTGCCCGGCCCACAGGCAGGCACCCAGCAGTGCACTCATCAGCACGCCGAAACGCAGGTCCAGGCGCAGGTAAAACCACACCGACGCCAGCGCCGCGGCGAAGGCCGGCGACAGCCAGATCCCGCCCACTTCCAGTCCCGGCCGTGACAGCAGCACGGTGACCGCCACCACAATCATCGGGATGCCGATGAAGTGGGTGGCGATGTTGCGGGGATCACGGTGGTAGCTGGCATATTGACTCAGGTGTTCCACGAGGTTTTTCATTGTTATTCCTCCGGTTGGGATGGCCCAGCATGGACCGCGGCCGGGCGTCAGTCTGTCGCCTGGCCGACAGAGTCACTTTTCGAGGCTTTGGATGAACGATCGTTGCGCCTGGCGCGAGCAGCTCTTGCATGGCCACTGGTTCCGCCAACTCTCACCTGCGTTGCAGGATAGCCTGCTGGACGCCGCCCGCCCGCGCACCCTGGCCGCCGGCGAGCGCCTGTTCCAGCGCGGCGATGCGCCCTGCGGGCTGTATGCGGTGCTGGCGGGCGCGGTGCGGATTGGCGCGGTGAATGCCGGGGGAAAGGAGGCGCTCTTGACCCTGATCGAGCCGCCGCACTGGTTTGGCGAAATCTGCCTGTTCGACGGCCAGCCGCGCACCCATGACGCTTTTGCTGAAGGGCCGACCACACTGCTGCGGGTGCCGCAGGCGACGCTGCTGAGCTTGCTTGACCAGCAACCGGCGTACTGGCGCGAGTTTGCCTTGTTGATGAGCCACAAGCTGCGTCTGGCGTTTGTCGCCCTGGAACAGCAAAGCCTGATGGGCGCCGCCCCGCGTCTGGCGTACCGGCTGTTGCAGATGGCGGCGGGGTACGGCGAGGTGGATGGTGAGCGGCGGGTGTTGCAGTTGTCCCAGGAGCAACTGGCGCTGATGCTGTCGCTGTCGCGGCAGACCACCAACCAGATTCTCAAGGCGCTGGAGCAGGACGGGGCGGTGCGTTTGAGTTATGGCGAGATCGAGATTCTTGATCCGGGGCGGTTGGAGCGGTTGGCTGGGAAGTGAGGGTGGTCTTCCATGCTCCTCTCGGCGACTATGTTCTAGTCGACGGTATATCAGCGTTCTCAAGATCGAGCGCCGCCCGCGCGGCGCATCGCGAGCGAGCTCGCTCCTACAGTGGTTGCAACGTGCCTATGTCTGTCAGGCCATAGTTGACCGCTTTGTTTGTACGACGCGGTATCGAGTCGGCCCCAACAGCCTCCCCGCGACTCATCGCCAAACTCAAAGAGCGGGCAACACAACTCATTGTAGGTGCGAGCTAGCTCGCGATGCGCCGCGCGGGCGGCGCTCGATCTTGAGAACGCTAAAAGCCTGTCGGCGAGCACTTGGCAGCCATTACCCGATTTACTGACTGGTGCCTGATGGGCTTTATACAACCATGAGGTGTGTAGATACCCATGCAGCGATCAGACCCCAAAAGCCACCCCATCAATCCGGCTGAAACGGCGACTGACTCAAAATCACCCCCGTCTCTTCCACATACTTCTGCCACTCCGCCAACAGCGCCTCCAGCCGCGCCGGCTGCTGCGTCGCCAGGTCATGAACCTCCCCCGGATCCCGACTCAGGTCATACAACTGCCAGGTCGCCGGCCCCACCGGCCCCGGGATATACACCGCTTTCCAGTGGCCCTGGCGAATCGCCCGGCGGCCGAACAGTTCCCAGCCGGTGACGGTGTGTTCGTCATGCACCTGCTCGGTCTCGCCCGACAGATACCCCAACCACGACTTGCCCCGCAGCGGCGCGACGTCGCGACCGCGCCAACGCTTGCCGGGGTGGCGCACGCCCGCCAGGTCGAGCAGGGTCGGGGTGATGTCCATCACGGTGCTGAATTCATGGCTGATCTGTTTTTGCCGGGCCAGCGCCGGGTAGTGCAGCAGCGCCGGCACGCGGATGCCGCCTTCGGTGGTGAAGGCCTTGAACAGCCGCGACGGCGCGGTGGCCGCCTGCGCCCAGTGCGGGCCGTACCAGACGTAGGAGTTGGCCCGGCCGATGTTTTCCAGGCTGTTGTCGTAATGCTGGTCGAGATAGCTGGCCAGGTGCGGGCCGAATTTCGGGAAGGCTTCCAGCAGCGCGCCTTCGGCGCCGTTGTCGGACATGAACAGCACCAGGGTGTTGTCCAGTTGACCCTGGTTGCGCAGGTAGTCCAGCACCCGGCCGATGTTCCAGTCCATGCGCTCGACCATCGCCGCGTAGACCTCCATGGACCGCGCCGAGCGCTGCCGTTGTTCGTCGCTCAGGGCCTGCCACTGGCCGTCCACCGGATGAGCTTCGGTGTCGGCGGCGATCAGGCCGAGGGCCCGGAGTTTTTCCAGGCGCTCCTGGCGCAGCACCTCGGGGCCGGCGTCGTAGCGGCCCTTGTAGCGCTCGACCACCTCGGCCGGCGCCTGCAACGGCCAGTGCGGCGCGGAGAAGGGCAGGTAGGCGAAGAACGGCCGGCTCTGGTCGCGCTCCTTGAGGTACTGCAGCAGCTTGTCGCCGAAGGCATCGGAGGAATAGAAATCCTTCGGCAGTTCGTCGATGAACTGGTCGTCTTCGATGTACAGCGCCGGGGTGGATTTCAGCAGGCCCGGGGTGTTGTCGTCGTAGGTCGGTTCGAAGCCGTAGTGGTTGGCGGCGCCTGGCAGCAGGGCGAAGGAACGTTCGAAACCGCGGGCGTGGGGCGCCAGTTCGGCGGTCAGGCCCAGGTGCCATTTGCCGCTCATCAGCGTCTGGTAGCCGGCTTCGCGCAGCAGTTCCGGCAGGGCCACCACGCGGTCGTTGAGGTAGCCCTCATAGCCGGGTTTGCCGATCAGCTCAGGCGTCAGCGCCTCGGCCATGGTGCCGATGCCGGCGATATGGTGGTCGGTGCCGGTGAGCAGCATCGAGCGGGTCGGCGAGCAGGTGGGCGCGGTATGAAAATCGGTCAGGCGCAGGCCGGCGCTGGCCAGGGCGTCAAGGTTCGGCGTGGCGATCTCGCCGCCGAACGCGCCGATGTCGGAGAAGCCCAGGTCGTCGGCAACGATGACCAGGAAGTTGGGGCGATGGCTCATGAAGCGCTCCTCAGCAGGCCAGGTAGGTCAGGGGCAGGTCGTGGATCCGCGGTGCCGGTGTCGGCAGGTAGCGGTCGTCGCGGGTCAGCTCGTGCAGCAGGGTTTCGCGCAGGCGGTGGAAGTCCAGGCTGGCGCGCTGGCGCGGGTGCGGCAGGTCGATCTCGACCACGCGCTTGATCCGCCCCGGCCGCGGCTCCAGCACCACCACGCGGTCGGCGAGGAAGATCGCTTCCTCGACATCGTGGGTCACCAGCAACGTGGTGATGCGCGCCCGCTCGCGGATCGCCAGCAGCTCGTCCTGCATCTGCTGGCGGGTCAGGGCGTCGAGGGCGCCGAAGGGTTCGTCCAGCAACAGAATGCGCGGGCTGGCCACCAGGCCGCGGGCGATCGCCACGCGCTGGGCCATGCCGCCGGAAAGCTGGTGCGGGTAGGCGGCGCTGAAGTCGTGCAGGCCGACCAGGGCGATGAAGTCCTTGACCCGCTGCTGCTTCGCTGTCGCGTCCAGCGCTTCGTTGACCAGGCCCAGTTCGATGTTCTCGGCCACCGTCAGCCAAGGGAACAGGCGGTGCTCCTGGAAGACGATGCCGCGCTCGCTGCCGATGCCGCTGACCCGCTTGCCGTCGATCAGGATCTGCCCCTGATAGTCGTTGTCGAGGCCGATCAGCAGGCGCAGCAGGGTGGACTTGCCGCAGCCGCTGGCGCCGACGATGGCGACGAATTCGCCTTCGCGGATGTCCAGGTTGAAGTCGCGCAGCGCCTCGACTTCGCCATCGCTGACGGCGAAGCGCTTGCTCACCTGTTGAAAGCTGACCAGAGGGGAAACCCGTGCGTTCATGCGCGTCTCCAGCGCGTGGCACGCGCTTCGATATGTTGTCCGAGGGCGCCGAGCAGGGCGCCGGTGAAACCGACCAGAAGCATCCCGGCCATGATCTGGTCCATGCGCAGCAGTTGCTGGGCGGCGATCATCAGGCTGCCGATGCCACCGCCCGAGGGCATGAAGTATTCGGCGCCGATGGTGCCGAGCCAGGAATAGATCAGGCCGATGCGCAGGCCGGCGAAGATCCCCGGCGCGGCGTTGGGCAGCACCAGTCGGCGCAGGCGTTGCCAGCGGCTCAGGCGCAGCACCCGGGCGGCTTCGTGCAGTTGCGGCGAGACGCTGGCGACGGCGCGCTGTGTGGCGATGAACAGCGGGAAGAACGCCGCCAGGCCGACGAACACCCACTTCGCCAGTTCGCCCAGGCCGAACCAGGCAGTCAGCAGCGGCACCCAAGCGAACAGGGCAATTTGCCGCAACCCCGAGAGGCTCGGGCCAAGCAGTTGCTCGGCGCGCGGCGAGAGCCCCAGCCACAGGCCGAACAACAGACCCAGCCCGCCCCCCAGCAGCAGGCCGCCGAGGGCGCGGCCGACGCTGATCGCCAGCGAGCCGCTGAGGCTGCCGTCGAGCACGCCGCTACCGAGAGTGTCGAGCACCGCCAGCGGCGCCGCGAGAATATTGGCATCGACCCATTCGGCCTGGCTCGCCACCTGCCAGAGGGCGAGCAACGCCAGCGGCAGGAACAGCGCCTGCACCCGCTCCACGCCGCGCAGGCGTTGGACCCGCAGTTCAGCGGTCGGCGGGTGCGGCCAGTGCAGCAGGCGGCGGTCGAGCCAGCCGAGGCCGCGGTCCATCAGCAGGCCGATCACGCCGATCACCGCGATGCAGACGAAAACGATATCCAGCATGAACAGTTGCCGTGCCCAGACCATCAGGTAGCCGATGCCTTCGCTGGAGGCCAGCAGTTCCACCGCCAGCAGCGAGGTCCAGCCGGTGGCCAGCGCCAGGCGCAGACCAGCGAAGAACGACGGCAGCGCCGCCGGCAGGATCAGCCGGGTGATCAGCAGGTGCGGCGGCAGGCGCAGCACGGCGGCAGCTTCACGCAGACGGGGTTGGGCATCGCGCACGCCGACCAGGGTGTGCAGGGTGATCGGCACGATGATCGCCTTGACCAGCACCACCAACTTGAGGGTTTCGCCGATGCCGAACAGCGCCATGAACAGCGGCACCCAGGCCAGGGTCGGAATCTGCGCCAGCGCACTGAACGTCGGCAACACCAGACGCTCGCTGCGTCTGCTGAAGCCCAGCCAGGCGCCGAGCGCGGCGCCGGCACTGACCCCCAGCAACAGGCCGAGGAACAGGCGCCAGAGGCTGATGCCCAGGTGCAGCCAGAGTTCGCCGTGGCTCAGTTCGACGGCGCTGCTCCAGACCAGCGAGGGCGGTGGCAGGATCTGTTCGCTCATCCATTCATGACGGCTCGCCAGCCACCACAGCGCGGCCAGCGCCAGCGGCAAATACCAGGCGTTCAGCCGCTGCCAGGGCAGGCGGTTGAACCCTCGCGCGGTGGGCGGGGCGGTCAGCGGCAAGGCTGAGCGGGAAGCGTGGGCCATGAAGACCTCCGGGTCGGCTGCACAGGCGGTTCTTTGCTTATTTCTTATGGATCTATTTATTGATTGGTAAATTCGATCGGGTAATAAGAGAGGCATTTAAAGCCCAGTGTCGAAGCAGCGGCCAATGCATTCGAAGCATATTTTTCTTGTGCTTCATGCATAGCCAGTTGAAACGCTGTTTACAGCGCTTATATGTAATCCGGTTATTAAAATGTAATTTCTTAGTATTTAACTTGCGCGGCCGAATAGCGTTAGGTGGCGGCACCATTACAAGGAGCCGCGTGCCATGAACCTGTCGCTCAACCGTGTTTTCAGCCTGTTCGCCGTCCCCGCCCTGGCCGCTGTCGTCGGCTGGTTGCCTGCCGAAGCGCTGGGCGCCGAGGTCAAGCAGATCCGCATCGCCGTGCCCGACCTGAGTGCCGGCACCCAGCACTCGGGCGGCGGCATCACCGACGTGTTGCAGGAACAGCAACTGCTGGAAAAAGCCTTCGCCGCCGATGGCATCAGCATCCAGTGGAATTACTTCAAGGGCGCCGGCCCGGTGATCAACGAGGCGTTCGCCAATGGCCAGGTGGACTTCGCCTACCTGGGCGACTTGGCGGCGATCATCGGCAAGGCCAACGGTGTCGATACCCGCCTGCTCGCGGCGACCGCGCGCGGGGTCAAGCACTACCTCGGTGTCGCCCCGGACAGCGGCATCAAGACCCTGCAAGACCTCAAGGGCAAGCGCGTGGCGATCTTCCGCGGCACCGCCACGCAACTGTCGTTCGATGCCGCGCTGGCCAGCCAGGGCCTGAGCGAGAAGGACCTGAAAGTCATCAACCTGGACTTCAACGCCGCCATTGCCGCCTTGGCGGCCAAGCAGATCGACGCCACCTGGGGCTCCACCGGCATCACCGCGCTGAAGGAACGCGGCCTCGCCGAACTGCCGCTGAGCACCCGCGACCTGGGCGGCGCCGGCAATGTCCAGGCGGTGCTGGTGGGATCCGGTGCGTTTATCGATGCCCATCCCGAGATCGTGGCGAAGTTCCTTGCCGCGCAGCAGCCCGCCGTGCAGTGGCTGACCAGTGACGGCAACAAGGACGCCTATGTGCAACTGGTCTCGTCCCGCGCCAGCTATCCGCCGGCGATCCTCACCCATGACCTGAAGGACGAGCAGCTGAGCCAGATCTTCCCCGCCACCCTCGACGAACAGTTCCTCACCCGTCTGCAGGCCTCGGTGGACCTGGCGGCCAAGGAACGGCTGATCCGCAAGCCGTTCCAGGTCAACCAGTGGCTGGCGCCCCAGGCTATCCGGCCAGTTCCTGTGGCACAGGCTGGCGGTCAAGAGTGACCAGGGTTTCGATCATTGCCCGGGCGGCGGGCGAGAGGCGGTAACCGCTGCGGCTGACGATGCCGCAGCGGGCGCTGAGGCTGTCGAGGTTGGTGGGCAGGTTGCGCCAGTGCAACTGGATCAGCTCGCCGCGACCGATGTACGAAGAAAAGGCCTCTTCGGTGCCGATGCCAATGGCATTGCTGTCCTGCACCACCCGCAACAGGGTCGGCAGGTGTTCGGTCTGCACCTGGGGCGAGAAGTCGGTCTTGCCGCTCAGGTTGGCCAGCAGCTTGCGCACCCCGGGCGGGATCAGCGAGGTGGCCAGCGGGTAGTCGAACATGTCGTTGGTGGACAGGCTGTCCTTGGCCAGCAACGGGTGGCCGGGGCGGCAGAAGAACAGGCCGCGACGGGGCGTGAGGGCTTGGGTCTGGAAATTCGGGTCGGCCTCGAAATGGCGGATATCGGCGACGAAAAACTCCACCTCCTCACGGTTCAGCGCGCGGCTGAGCTTTTCCCAGTTATCCACTTGCAGGCGGGTGTGCACCTTCGGGTGCGCATTGACGAACTGCGCCAGCGCCCGCGGCACCAGTTCCGCCGCGGGCGCCGGACCGCAGCCGAAGCGCAGTTCGCCGGCATCGAGCTTGGTCATCTGCAGCACTTCGCTGCTCAGTTGCGCCGCGCCCTGCACCAGGCGCAGGGCGTGCTGCAGCACCACTTGACCTTCGGGCGTGGGGCGCAGGTCCTTGTTGCCGCGGTCCACCAGCACACAGCCGAATTCCTGTTCCAGGCCCTGGATACTGCGGCTGAACGCCGGCTGGGTAATGCCCATGGCCTCGGCGGCGCGAACGAAACTGCGGTGTTCAGTAAGGGCGATGAAGTAGCGCAGTTGACGAAGATCCATATGCATTTCCGGCATTTCAAAAATAGGGCGAAGGTATTTGCCGCCACGGGAGACTGGGGTTTTAAATGCAAGCTCTTATTCCGTCAATGAAGCAGCTATTTATCTGTTAGTACTTATTCGCATAACGATAGAGCACTGTTCCAACGACAACTTCCGTGTCGTCAGCCAATGAGGGTTTGAACCATGAGCAATGCCGCACTCGCCGCAACCCCTGTCAGCCAAGCGCTGGACATTCACCCGGTCGCCGGACGCATCGGCGCCGAAGTGCGTGGCGTGCAACTGAGCGCCGATCTGGAGCCGGCGGTGATCGAGGCCATCCAGGCCGCACTGGTGGAACACAAGGTGCTGTTCTTCCGCGCCCAGCACCACCTCGATGACCAGGGTCAGGAAGCCTTCGCCCACCTGCTCGGCGAACCGATCGCCCACCCCACCGTGCCGGTGCGTGACGGCACTCGTTACCTGCTGGAACTGGATGGCGGCGAAGGGCGCCGCGCCAATTCCTGGCACACCGACGTGACCTTCGTCGACGCCTACCCCAAGGCCTCGATCCTGCGCTCGGTGGTGGCGCCGGTGTCCGGCGGCGACACGGTCTGGGCCAACACCGCGACGGCCTACAACGACCTGTCGCCGGCGCTCAAGGTCCTCGCCGAGGAGCTATGGGCAGTGCACAGCAACGAATACGACTACGCCGGGGCCAAGCCCAATGTCAGCGTCGAGCAACTGGAAAATTATCGTCGGGTGTTCACTTCCACCGTGTACGAAACCGAGCATCCGGTGGTGCGAGTGCATCCGGTCAGCGGTGAGAAACACCTGCTGCTGGGTCACTTCGTCAAGCGCCTGAAGGGTTATTCGCAGAACGATTCACAGCACCTGTTCAGTTTGCTGCAGGGGTATGTGACGCGCCTGGAAAACACCGTGCGCTGGCGCTGGCAGGCGGGGGACGTGGCGATCTGGGACAACCGCGCGACCCAGCATTACGCGGTCGATGACTACGGCACCCAAGGGCGGGTGGTGCGCCGGGTGACGTTGCAGGGGGATGTGCCGGTGAGTGTGGCGGGGGAGCGGAGCCGGACGGTGAAAGGCGCCTGATTCATTTTTTTGGGGGGAGCATCGCGAGCAAGCTCGCTCCTACAGGGGACTGAACTGTAGGAGCGAGCTTGCTCGCGATGAGGCCCGTGAAGCCTCAGAGAATCCCGATCGGATAGCTGATGATCAGCCGGTTCTCATCAAACGCGTTGGTGCTGTAGTCCCGACGCATGGTCGAGTTACGCCACTTCATCGACAGGTTCTTCAGCGCGCCGCTCTGAATCACGTAGGCCAGTTCCGATTCCCGTGCCCATTCTTCACCGTCGTCCACCGCGGCGGTGTGCACGTTGTCGCCCTTGATGTAGCGGTTCATCAGGGTCAGGCCGGGTACGCCGAGGGCGGCGAAGTTGTAGTCGTGGCGCACTTGCCAGGAGCGTTCCTGGGCGTTGTCGAAGCTGGAGTTGTAGCTGTCGTTGGCCAGGGTGCCGCCGCTGGTGCCGTTGACGCGCATCCAGGCATCGTCGCCGCTGACTTTCTGCAGGCCGACGTAGAAGGTGCTGCCACCGTAGCGGGCCGAGAGCATGGCCGAGGCGGTGCGGTTGTCGAGGTCGCCGGCCCGGGCCGAGCCATCTTCCTTGCCGATGAAGTAGCCGAGGTTGGCGCCCAGGGTCCAGTCGCCCAGCGGCTGGCTGTGAACCAGGTTGATGTACTGCTGCTGGTAGATGTCCTTCAGTTCCGCGTTCCACAGACCGATCAGGGTGCGCTTTTCGTTGAAGGTGAACTCACCACCGGCGAAGTTGAAGCGGTCGGAAGTGATCCCCCCGCGGCCGTTCATGAACATGTCTTCCATGCTCGCGTCGTTGCGCGGGCTGTTGCCGCGGAACTGACCGGCATAGAGGGTCAGGCCGTCGATTTCCTGCGAGGTGAGCTGGCCACCGCGGAAGGTTTGCGGCAGCGAGCGACCGTCGTCGGAACGGAGGATCGGCAGCACCGGCATCCACTCGCCGACTTTCAATTCGGTCTTCGACACTTTGGCTTTCAGCGCCACACCGAGGCGACCGAAATCGTCGGCCGGGCGACCGTCGTCATGCACCGGCAGCAGGTGGGTGCCCGCGGTGCCTTTGCCGCCGTCGAGCTTGACCGAATACAGGCCGAGGATATCGACACCGAAGCCGACAGTGCCTTGGGTGAAGCCGGACTTGGCGTCGAGGATGAAACTCTGGGTCCATTCCTCGCCTTTGCCCTGGGCGTTGGCCGGGTCGACGAAATTGCGGTTGATGTAGAAATTGCGCAGGTTCAGGGAGGCCTTGGCGTCCTCGACGAAGCCGCTTTCAGCAGCCAGGGCGGGGAGGGCGCAAGTCATGGCAATGAAGCCGGGAAGCAGGTGTCGTGCTGGGTGCGGAGTGTTCATCGTCAATGTGTCTCTTGTTTTTATGTAAGCGAAACCATCCGCCATGACTGAAAAGGGTCACAGGCCGGGTTGCGTCTTTGGGGTTTGCGTTGGGAAAAGCGGCAAGAGGATGGTGCTGTGACGGACGGGGGCGAATCAATTCGTTACAGGCGGAAATGGGCGATTATCGAACGATAACTGAATGGTTAGTTTCTTTTGTTGCGTTGAAAACGCAGGGGGCGGGAGAGTTGCAGGAGAGCGGTGTGCAGCCATGAAAAAGCCCACCGCAGAGGGTGGGCTTTTCTACATCAGGTTCAGCCAGTTCAGCCTTTCGGCGTCTCGACCGAAGCTTGCTGCTGAGCATCACCGGTGCGCTCGTACCAGCCGCCACCGAGGGCCTTGTACAGATTGACCTCGCTGACCACCTGCGACAGCCGGTCTGTGATCAGCGACTGCTGGGCACTGAACAGGTTGCGCTGGGCGTCGAGGAACACCAGGTTGCTGTCCACGCCGATACGGTAGCGACGCTCGGCCAGGCGGTAGTAATCCTGGTTGGCGGCGACCAGATCGCGCTGGGCCTGCAACTGCTGGTTGAAGGTCTGCCGCGCAGCCAAACCATCGGAGACTTCCTGGAAGGCGGTCTGGATGGTCTTTTCGTACTTGGCGATGTTGATGTCTTTCTGGATCTTCGAGTAATCGAGGCTGGCCTTGAGCGAACCGGCATTGAAGATCGGCAGGTTGATCTGCGGCTGGAACAGCCACGTGCCGGAGCCACCCTTGAACAGGCCGCTCATGTCGGAGCTCAGGGTCCCGGCATTGGCGGTCAGGCTGATGCTCGGGAAGAACGCCGCGCGGGCGGCGCCGATATTGGCGTTGGCCGCCTTGAGCAGGTGCTCGGCTTCCATGATGTCCGGACGCCGGGTCAGCAGGTCCGACGGCAGGCCGGCCGGCATTTCCGCGAGCAGGTCGCCGTCCAGCGGCAGGGCCGCCGGCAGGTTGCCCGGCAGACCGGCGCCGACCAGCAGGGTCAGGCTGTTGAGGTCCTGGGCCACCAGGCGCTGGTACTGCGCCAGCTTGACCCGGGCGCCTTCGACCGCGGTGCGGGCCTGGCTCAGGTCCAGGGCCGAGGCCACGCCGACGTCGCTGCTGCGCTGGGTCAGCTTGAAGCTTTCCTCGTAGGTCTTGAGGGTTTCGCCGGTCAGCTTGAGCAGGGCCTGGTCGGCCTGCCAGGTGTAATAGGCGTTGGCGACGCTGGCCACCAGGGCGATCTGCGTCGAACGGCGCGCCTGTTCACTGGACAGGTAGGTTTCCAGAGCCTGTTGGCTCAGGCTGCGCACCCGGCCGAACAGGTCCAGCTCATAGGCGCTGACGCCGATGGTGGCCGAATATTGGCTGCTGATGCTCGACTGGCCGGTCTGCGACATGTCCGCCGGCGTGCGCTGGCGTTGGCCGCTGGCGTTGGCCGAGACAGCCGGGAACAGGTCGGCGCGCTGGATGCGGTACTGCGCACGGTAGGCGTCGATGTTCAGCGCCGCGACCCGCAGGTCGCGGTTGTTTTCCAGCGAACCCTGGATCAACTGCTGCAGCGCCGGGTCGTGGAAGAACTGGCGCCAGCCTTGCTCGGCGGCGGCCACCTGGGCCGACTCGGCCGGCGAGTAGGCCGGACCTGCCGGCCACTCGGCCGCGACCGGCGCCTCGGGGGTCTTGTACTCGGGGATCAGCGAGCATCCGCCCAGGATGAACGCGGTGACCGCCAGGGATATCAGGGACTTGGTCATTGCCCAGCCTCATAGCGTGGAGTTTCAGGTGTGGCGTCTTCTTCGGGCTGTTTGCTGCCGAACAGCGACGACACGCTAACGAAGAACAGTGGCACCCAGAAGATGGCCAGAACGGTGGCCGTGATCATACCGCCGATCACCCCGGTACCAATGGCGTGCTGGCTGCCCGAACCCGCGCCGGTGGCGATGGTCAGCGGCACTACGCCGAGGATGAACGCCAGCGAGGTCATGATGATCGGACGCAGACGCATGCGGCAGGCTTCGATGGCGGCGTCGGCCAGGCTGCGGCCCTGTTCGTGCAGTTCCTTGGCGAACTCGACGATCAGGATCGCGTTCTTCGCCGCGAGGCCGATGGTGGTCAGCAGCCCCACCAGGAAGTACACGTCGTTGGACAGCCCGCGCATGCTGGCCGCCATCAGCGCACCGATGATACCCAGCGGCACCACCAGCACCACCGCGATCGGGATCGACCAGCTTTCGTACAGCGCCGCCAGGCACAGGAACACCATCAGCAGCGACAGCGCGAACAGTGCTGGCATCTGCGAACCCGACAGCTTCTCTTCATACGACATGCCGGTCCACGCGAAGCCGACGCCAGCCGGCAGTTGAGCGGCCAGGCGCTCGACCTCGGCCATCGCCTCACCGGTACTGTAGCCAGGGGCTGGCGCACCGAGGACTTCCATTGCTTCGACGCCGTTGTAACGCGACAGCTTCGGCGCGCCGTAGATCCACTCGCCCTTGGCGAAGGAGGAGAACGGCACCATCTCGCCGGCGGCGTTGCGCACGTACCATTTCTGCAGGTCTTCCGGGCTCATCCGCGACGAGGCTTCGCCCTGGAGGTAGACCTTCTTGACGCGGCCACGGTCGATGAAGTCGTTGACGTAGCTGGCACCGAGGGCGATCGACAGGGTGTTGTTGATATCGGAGATGGTGACGCCCAGCGCGCTGGCGCGTTCATCATCGATGGTCAACTGGTACTGCGGTTCGTCGTTCAGGCCGTTCGGACGCACGGCCGAGAGGATCTTGCTTTGCGCCGCCATACCGAGGAACTGGTTACGCGCTTCCATCAGCTTGGCGTGGCCGACACCGGCGCGGTCCTGCAGGAACACGTCGAAACCGGTGGCGTTACCCAGCTCCAGTACCGCAGGCGGGGCGAAGGCGAACACCATCGCGTCGCGGAAGGTGAAGAAGTGCTGCTGGGCGCGGGTTGCCAGGTTGAACACGCTGTTTTCGGCAGAGCGCTCGCCCCATGGCTTGAGCATGATGAAGGCCATACCCGAGCTCTGGCCGCGGCCCGCGAAGTTGAAGCCGTTCACGGTGAACACCGAGGCGACCGTGTCGGACTCCTTGTCCAGCAGGTAGGCGCGCATTTCATCGACCACCGCCTGGGTGCGCTCGGCACTGGAGCCGGCCGGGGTTTGCACCTGGGCGAACAGAACGCCCTGGTCTTCCTCTGGCAGGAACGCAGTCGGGATGCGCATGAACAGCCAGACCATGCCGACCACGATCAGGATGTAGGCGAGGAAGTACGGGGCCTTGTGACGCAGGATGTTGCCCACGCCGCGCTCGTAGCTCTGCACGCTGCGGTCGAAATTGCGGTTGAACCAGCCGAAGAAGCCGCGTTTGGCCGTGTGGTGCTCGCCTTTCTTGACCGGCTTGAGCATGGTGGCGCAAAGCGCCGGGGTGAAGATCAAGGCAACCAGCACCGACAGGCCCATGGCCGAGACGATGGTGATCGAGAACTGCCGGTAGATCACACCCGTGGAGCCGCCGAAGAAGGCCATCGGCAGCAGTACCGCCGAGAGAACCAAGGCAATACCGACCAGCGCGCCCTGGATCTGGCCCATGGACTTCTTGGTCGCCTCCTTGGGTGAAAGCCCCTCTTCGGACATCACCCGCTCGACGTTTTCCACCACGACGATGGCGTCGTCCACCAGCAAGCCGATGGCCAGGACCATCGCGAACATGGTCAGGGTGTTGATGCTGAATCCGGACGCCGCGAGGATGCCGAAGGTCCCCAGCAATACCACCGGCACCGTCATGGTGGTGATCACCGTGGCGCGGAAGTTCTGCAGGAACAGGTACATCACCAGGAACACCAGTACGATCGCTTCGATCAGGGTGTGGATCACGCCGCTGATCGATTCGGTCACCACCGGGGTGGTGTCATACGGGAACACCGCCTTCATGCCTGGCGGGAAGAACGGTTCGAGGTCGGAAATGGTCTTGCGCAGCGCCTTGGCGGTATCCAGGGCGTTGGAGCCGGTGGCCAGTTTCACGGCCAGGCCGGAAGCCGGCTTGCCGTTGAACTGGGCGCTGACCGCGTAGTTTTCACCCCCCAGGGCGACCTTGGCGACATCGCCCAGGCGTACTTGCGAACCGTCGCGGTTGACCTTGAGCAGGATCTTCTCGAACTGCTCGGCGGTCTGCAGACGGGTCTTGCCGATGATGGTCGCGTTCAGTTGCTGGCCGGGCAGGGCGGGCAGGCCGCCGAGTTGACCGGACGACACCTGGACGTTCTGCGCGGCCACGGCGGTCTTGACGTCAACCGGGGTCAACTGGAACTTGTTCAGCTTGGCCGGATCGAGCCAGATGCGCATCGCGTACTGGGCACCGAAGACCTGGAAGTCACCGACACCGGCGGTCCGCGAGATCGGGTCCTGCATGTTCGAGACGATGTAGTTGGCCAGGTCGTCCTTGGTCATGCTGCCGTCTTCGGACACCAGACCGATCACCAACAGGAAGTTCTTCACCGCCTTGGTCACGCGGATACCCTGCTGCTGCACTTCTTGCGGCAGCAGCGGGGTGGCCAGGTTCAGCTTGTTCTGCACCTGGACCTGCGCGGTGTCAGGGTTGGTGCCCTGCTCGAAGGTCGCGGTGATGGTCATGCTGCCGTCGGAGTTACTTTCCGACGACACATAACGCAGGTTGTCGATACCGTTGAGCTGTTGCTCGATCACCTGGACCACTGTGTCCTGCACGGTCTGCGCGGAGGCGCCCGGGTAGGTCACGGCGATGGCGATCGCCGGCGGGGCGATGCTCGGGTACTGGTTGATCGGCAGCTTGAGGATCGACAGCGCCCCGACCAGCATGATCACCAAGGCGATCACCCAGGCGAAGATCGGGCGATCGATAAAGAATTTCGACATGGTTTATTCCCCTTTGGCCCCTGCGGTCGCGGCATTGGCCTGGGCTGGCTGGGCAGGCTTGATGTTGGTGGCTTCGCTGGCCTTCACCTCGGCACCCGGCTTGACGTACTGCAGGCCTTCGGTGATCAGGCGATCGCCCGGGTTCAGGCCTTCCTCGATCAGCCAGTCACTGCCGACGGTACGGCTGGCCTTGAGCTGACGCAGCTCGACCTTGTTGTCCTGGTTGACGACCAGGGCGGTCGGCTGGCCTTTCAGGTCGCGGGTCACGCCTTGCTGCGGGGCGAGGATGGCGGCGGCGTTCACACCGTTGTTGAGGCGGGCGTGGACGAACATGCCGGGCAGCAGGTTGTGCTCGGGGTTGGGGAACACGGCGCGCAGGGTCACCGAACCGGTGGTCTGGTCGACCGAGACTTCGGAGAATTCCAGGCGGCCTTCCTGAGCGTAGGTGCTGCCGTCTTCCAGCTTCAGGGTGACCTTGGCGGCGTTCTCGCCGACCTTCTGCAACTTGCCGCTTTCCAGTTCGCGACGCAGCTTGAGCAGCTCGGCCGAGGACTGGGTGACGTCGACGTAGATCGGGTCCAGTTGCTGGATCACCGCCATGGCGTCGGCCTGGCCGTTGCTGACCAGCGCGCCCTCGGTGAAGTTGGAGCGACCGATACGGCCGGTCAACGGGGCCAGGACCTTGGTGTAGCGCAGGTCGATCTCGGCGCTTTTCAGCGTCGCTTCAGCCTGCAAACGTTTGGCCTGCGCGTCGTCGAATTCCTGACGGCTGACGGCTTGTTCGGCCACCAGTTGCTTGTAGCGTTCGGACAGCGAGCGAGTCGATTGCAGGTTGGCCTTGGCGCTGGCCAGGGTTGCTTCGTAGACCGCCGAGTCGATCTGGTAGAGCTGCTGGCCTTCTTTGACCTCGCTGCCTTCCTTGAACAGGCGCTTGAGGATGATGCCGTTGACCTGCGGACGCACTTCCGCGACCCGGTACGCAATGGTGCGACCTGGCAGATCGGAAACGAGGGTATAGGGTTGGGCCTGGAGGGTGACAACGCCGACCTGAGGAATCTGCGCCACGGGCGCCGCTTCTTCCTTTTTACAGCCGCTGAGCAGTGTTGCCAGGGCGACGGCGGAAACCAGAGCGGAAACAGCTGGCTTGAATTGCATGAAGATCCTCGGGTCAGAAAGAGCTGAAGACGCTCAAGAGTAATGGAAAACAGGATGTAGGAAAAAACTCTATCCGGGTGGATAAGTAGCATGCTAATGAATATACTTACATTCATGCTTGTTTGTAAACACCCGTTACCTTGTCCTCCCATTGCGCAAGGCACGAAACTAGAACACCCGGAACGCGGCCCCACCCCGGTCGCACCGGATCAGAAATCGGTCGTCCGATGCAGGCGACCGGCTCCTTGATGAGGTTGTACTGCCATGGTCCGTCGAACCAAAGAGGAAGCTCAGGAAACCCGTAACCAGATCCTTGAAGCTGCGGAAAAAGCCTTTTACAAGCGCGGGATTGCGCGTACCACCCTTGCCGACATCGCCGAACTGGCCGGCGTGACCCGTGGTGCCATCTACTGGCATTTCGACAATAAAGCCGAACTGGTGCAGGCCCTGCTCGACAGCCTGCAAGAACCGCTCGACGCCTTGGCCAGGGCCAGCGAGAGCGAGGAAGAACTCGACCCGCTGGGCTGCATGCGCAAGCTGCTGGTGCAGTTGATGCACCAGATGGCCAGCGATCCGAAGACGCGGCGTATCAACGAAATCCTTCATCACAAGTGTGAATTCACCGACGAGATGTGCGAGATCCGCCTCCAGCGCCAGAGCGCGACCGTCGACTGTCATGAACGCATCACTCGCTCGCTGGGCAACGCCATCAAGCGCGGGCAGTTGCCGACGGATGTCGACCCGGAGCGCGCGGCCGTGGCCCTGTTCGCCTACATCGACGGGCTTATCCGGCGCTGGCTGCTGCTGCCGGACAGCTTCGACCTGTTCAACGATGCCGAACGCTGGGTCGATACAGGGCTCGACATGCTGCGCGTGAGCCCGGCCCTGCGCAATTGAGGTTTTGTGAGCGTTTGTGAATCTTTGTATTTCAAATTGAGCTGAGTTGTTTCCAACGCCGGGCTGAGCAAGAATCGGCCTGGCGTTCGTCATTATGGGCGCTGGGGTCCAGGCGGATACTTAGCTGGCTAATTAAATTTTCTTCATCGAGTCCGGACATGACCGCGCAGACCCCGACCCTCAGAGGCGCCGAGCAACCGCTGCGGGGGATTGCCCTGATCTGCCTGGCGGTGCTGCTGTTCGCCAGCCACGACGCCCTGTCCAAATACCTTTCCGGTTTCTACCCCATTGTCATGGTGGTGTGGGCGCGCTACGTGGTGCACACGTTGCTGATGCTGGTGGTGTTCGTGCCGCGTACCGGGCTGTCGGCGGTGGTGCGAACGCGGCGGCCGCTGTTGCAACTGGCCCGAGCGCTCTGCCTGATCGGCACCAGCCTGCTGTTCACCACGGGGCTGCGTTATATCCCGCTGGCCGAAGCCACGGCGGTCAACTTTCTCGCGCCCTTGCTGGTGACCGCACTGTCGGTGCCGCTGCTGGGTGAGCGGGTCAGTCGCGGGCAATGGATCGCGGTGCTGGCCGGTTTTGTCGGCGTGCTGATCGTGATTCGCCCCGGCGGCGCGCTGTTCACCCCGGCGATCCTGCTGCCGCTGGGCTCGGCGTTCTGCTTCGGCTGCTATCAGTTGCTGACCCGCAAGCTCAGCGCCACCGACAGCCCCACCACCAGCAACTTCCTCACCGGGATCTTCAACAGCCTGATCATGACCGCGCTGGTGCCGTTCTTCTGGACCGTGCCGACCTTTGGCCATGCCTTGTTCATGCTCGGCCTTGGCACCTGCGGGATGCTCGGTCACATGCTCCTGACCCAGGCCTTCCGTCACGCCGCGCCGGCCATGCTGGCGCCGTTCAGTTATGGCCAGATCCTCTTCGCCGGAATGTTCGGCTACCTGATTTTCGACCACAGCCCGGACGTTTATGGCGTGGTCGGCATTTCCGTCATCTGCCTCAGCGGCCTGGCCGTGGCCTGGGTGCAGCGGCGCGGTTGAACACCTGTCAGTGACCGCGCAGTTCGCGGTTGGGCAGGGCCAGCGCTGCTGCCAGGCCGAACAGCGAAATCGCCGCGCTGCCCAGCAACAGGTTGCGGAAGGTCACCGACAGCTCGGCCTGTACCGCCAGGTTCGCCTCGCCGGCGCGCAGGCTGCCGAGTAGGGCTTCGCCCGCGAGGGCGTAGCCGCCGTCCTGCAACATCGCCAACAACAATGCCGACATCAGGGCCACACCCACCGCGCCGCCGAGCGAGCGGAACAGGTTGGTGGTGCTGGTGGCGACGCCGATGTCCTGCTGTTGCACCGCGCTTTGGGTCGCGACCAGCGAGGTCGGGAACTGGGTGCCGGCGGCGATGCCGGTCAGCAGCATGAACAACCCGCTGAGCAGGCCGGAGGGAGGGCTCAGCGCCATGCCGACAATGGCCAGCGGCATCAGCAGGCTGCCGAAGAGAATCTGTGGCTTGAAGCGCCCGGTCATGTTGGTCAGGCGACCGGCGCAGTACGCCCCGATCGGCAGGCCCATGGCCAGTGGCAGCAGGTGCAGCGCGGCGCTGTCGGCACCGGCGCCGGTGATGCTCTGGTAGCGCAGCGGCATCAGCATGGTCAGCGAAATGGCCTGGAAGCTGGTGAAGAAGATGGTGCACCAGCACAGCACCGCGACCCGGTTGCCAAACAGCTTCAGCGGCAGCAGCGGTTCCGGCGCGCGGCGTTCATACAGCACGAACAGCGTCAGACCGAACAGCGCGGCCGCCAATAGCGCCAGCACCGCTTGGCTATGCCACGGGTGGCCCTGGCCGATCAGGGTGATGGCCAGCAGCAGGCCGGTAAGGCCGAGGATCAACAGCAAGGCGCCGGGATAATCGACCTTGGCCTGGCGTTGCGGCGTTGCCAGCCCGCGCAGGCTGTTGCGGGTCACCCACCAGGCGGTCAGGCCCAGCGGCAGGTTCAGCCAGAACACCCAGCGCCACGACAGGTACTCGGTCAGCACACCTCCGAGCACCGGCCCGGCCACACTCGCCGCGGCGTACATGCTGCTGAAGTAAGCCTGGTAGCGCCCGCGTTCCCGGGGTGGCACCAGATCGCCGAGGATCGCCTGGCTGACCGAGACCATGCCGCCGGCGCCGATGCCTTGCAGCACCCGCGCCAGCACCAGTTGTTCCATGTTTTGCGCTGCGGCGCAGAACACCGAGGCGAGGGTGAAGATCGCAGTGCCGGACAGGATCATCCGCCGCCGCCCATACAAATCGCCGAGCTTGCCGTAGATCGGCGTGGCCACGGTCATCGCCACCATGTAGCCGGAGATGACCCAGGCCAGCAGGCCGACATCGTTGAACTGCGTGGAGATCGCCGGCATCGACACGGCGATGATGGTCTGGTCCAGGGCGCCGAGGAAGATGGCCAGCATCAGCGCGACGAGGACGGTCTTGATGGCGGGTTGCGGGGTGGTCAGTTGGGTCACGGCAGGCTCGTTACTTATTGGAGTCTTCAGGGCCTCATCGCTGGCGTGCCGGGGCGCCGAACCGCAGCGATGAGGCCCTTGGGGGCAAATAAAGTATGTCCGAGTCTATCCGATAGCTTGCTAAGCGTCTGCAATGGCCTCGTAAGGCAGCCCGACGTAGTTTTCCGCCAGGGTCTTGCGGCCCGCCTCGGAGCTGACGAAGTAATCCAGTTCAGTCTGCTGGATGCGTTGGCTGAACGGGTCGCTGTCAGGGAAGCGGTGCAGGATCGAGGTCATCCACCACGAGAAACGCTCGGCCTTCCAGATCCGCCGCAGGCAGATGGACGAGTACTGCTCGAGCAAGTCAGTGCGGCCTTCGGCGTAGACCCGGCGCAGGATGTTGAACAGGGTGCTGACGTCACTGGCGGCCAGGTTCAGGCCCTTGGCGCCCGTCGGCGGGACGATGTGCGCGGCGTCGCCGACGAGGAACATCCGCCCGTACTGCATCGGTTCGACCACGAAGCTGCGCAGCGGCGCGATGCTTTTTTCGATCGACGGCCCGGTCACCAGGCGCTCGGCCAGCTCGGCGGGCAGGCGGGTCTTGAGTTCGTCCCAGAAACGCTCGTCGGACCAGTCCTCGACTTTTTCGTCGGCGCCCACTTGCACGTAATAGCGGGTGCGGGTCGGCGAGCGCATGCTGCACAGGGCGAAGCCGCGTTCGTGACGGGCGTAGACCAGTTCTTCGTTGACCGGCGGGGTATCGGCGAGGATGCCCAGCCAGCCGAACGGGTAGACCCGCTCGAACACCTTCAGCGCATCGGCCGGGATCGATTGCCGGGCGACGCCGTGGTAGCCGTCGCAACCGGCGATGTAGTCGCAGTCCAGGCGGTGCACCTGGCCGTCTTTTTCGTAGGTCAGCCAGGGCTGCTCGGACTTCGGCTCATGAGGCTGCACATTTGTCGCCTCGTAGACGGTGACGGCGCCGCAGGCTTGGCGGGCGGCCATCAGGTCGCGGGTGACTTCGGTCTGGCCGTAGATCATCACGCCCTGGCCGCCGGTCAGGCCCTTGAGGTCGATGTGTTCGCGGCGACCGTCGAAGGCCAGTTCGAAACCGTCATGGGGCAGGCCTTCGGCGTCCATGCGCTCGCCGACCCCGGCCTCGCGCAGCAGATCGACCATGCCTTGTTCCAGCACGCCGGCACGGATGCGGCCGAGCACGTAGTCAGGGCTTTGGCGTTCGACGATGACGTTGGAAATCCCGGCGTTGTGCAGCAACTGGCCGAGCAGGAGACCGGACGGACCGGCACCGATGATTGCGACTTGAGTTTTCATTGTTATTGTCCCAGGCAGCTTCAGCACAACGCCGAAGGCATCTTATAGTGGTGAGCGCCTGTATTTTTCGCCTGTAATTGCGGCGGAAGAAGGGATAAAGGCACAGCAAAACTGTACTTTTCGCCAATACGGGCGATTATCGAGCATTCAGCCAAGGGGCGGACGATGGTGGCAAAAGCGGCGATTCCGGTGTTCAAGCTCTACGGCGAGTCCCTCGACTGGCCGACCCCCGACCTGCTTCACAGCGAGTCGATCCCGGCCCGCAGCCGCCTGCACCATTGGGAAATCGAGCCGCACCGGCACGCCGACCTGTGTCAGGTGCTGTTCCTCTACAAGGGCACCGCCGAGGTCGAACTGGAAGGCCAGGTCCGGACCCTGCGCGAGCCCGCGCTGCAAGTGGTGCCGCCGCTGTGCGTGCACGGTTTTCGCTTTTCCGAGGACGTCGACGGCTACGTCGTGACCCTCGCCGCGCCGCTGGTGGCCTTGCTCCACCAGCAACTGGCGGGCGCCCCGGCGCCGTTGATCCAGGCCGGGACCTGGCTGGCCGGCGCCGATGCCGACTATCTCTACAGCCTGTTCAGCACCTTGCAGGCCGAATACCAGAGCGACCAGCCGGGGCGAGACCTGCAACTGCGTTCGATCATCAACCTGCTGGTGGTGTGGATCAGCCGCCGGCACCTGCAACGTCAGGCGGGGGCGCAGGTGCCCGAGCGCGGCCGCGAGCAGTTGCGGCGCTTCAATCAATTGGTGGAACACAGCTTTCGCCAGCATCCCGCAGTGGAGGATCTGGCGCATCAGGTGGGGGTTTCGGTGACGTCGCTGAACACCCTCTGCCGCGAACTGGCCGGGCAATCGGCGCTGCAGATCATTCACCAGCGGCTGTTGCTGGAGGCCAAGCGCGAGCTGATCTACACCACCCTGAGCATCAACCAGTTGGCGGACAGCCTGGGGTTCGCCGATCCGGCGTATTTCTCGCGGTTCTTCCGCCGCCTGACCGGCTTGTCACCCCGCGCCTTTCGCCAGCGTGAACCCAACGAGAGCGGGCTTACCTGAGCGCACTGAGGGTGGCGGTGTGCGGCACGCAGTGGGCGAGGCCGCAACTGGCGGCGGACCACGGCTGGTTACGGGTCTGCTCGACCCGGTAGGCAGCGGTTGCGTAAAGCCCCATGACGGCGACGATACCCAGGACGATGGCGCATTTTGCGGTTTTGACACCCATGATGCTGTCCTCCGGCGACCAACACATGCTGTTACTCGCATGTTGTTACGAAGGATAGTCCAGCACCGCGCAAGTTGCTCAGGCCAGCGCCTGGTCCCATTCCGGGATGTCGGTGAAACGCTCGGCGAGGAAGTCCAGCATGCTGCGCAGCGTCGCCGGCATGTGCTTGCGCGAGGTGTACACGGCGTAGAGGTTGAGTGTCATCGGCCTGGCTTGGGGCAGCAGGCGTATCAGTTCGCCGCTGCGCAGTTTTCCGGCCGACAGGTAAGTCGGCAGCATGGCGATGCCGGCGCCGGCCAGGGTCGCCTGCTGCAGGGTCAGCGCCTCGTTGGCGCTGATGTTGCCGTGCACCGGCACCGCGACATTCTCGCCAGCCACGTCGAAGTGCCAGAGGCTGCGGCCGAAATAGGAGTGGGTCAGGCAGTTGTGGCTGCTCAGTTCCTCCACCCGCGTTGGCGCAGGGTGCCGCCGCAGGTACTCGGGCGAGGCGCAGATCACCGAGTTGCAGACGCTCAGGCGCCGGGCGATCAGGTTCGGGTCGATGTCGTTGCTGGTGCGGATCGCCAGATCGATGCGTTCGTCCACCAGGTTGACGGTGCGATCGAGCATCTGCAGATCGACCTTCACCAGCGGGTAGCGTTTGACGTACTCGGTCACGGCGTCCACCAGTTGCGCCTGGCCGAACGAGGTGCTGACGCTGATCCGCAGCTCGCCCCGCGGCGCTTCGTCCGGGGCGCTGACCGCCGCTTGCAGGTCGCCGGCGAGGTCGAGCATCTGCCGGCAGCGCGGCAGGATCTCGTTGCCGGCGGCAGTCAGGCTCAGCTTGCGCGTGGTGCGCTGCATCAGGCGGGCGCCGACCCAGTTCTCCAGGTCCGCCAGATAGCGCGAAATCACCGGGCGCGACATGTCCAGATGGTCGGCGGCGGCCGATTGGCTGCCCAGGTCGACAACGGTGACGAAGACCCGCATTGCGGTAAGACGGTCCATGATTTGTCCGATTTCTGAAACAAACTATGTCCAAGCATCGCATTTTTTGCGTCGAATCGCGCAACTAAGCTGTGAGCCATTGCCCCTCACAGGAATTGCCCGATGCTTCGTCTTTTCTCGCCACGCCGCCTGCTGCCGGCCCTGTTCGCCCTGCTCTGGATCGCCCGCGCCAGTGCCGCGGGCGCGCCGCTGGAACTGACGGTTTACAATCCGGGAACCGCCGCGCTGTTTCCGGTCAGCTCGGTGATCGTCGCCGGCAAGCACGACGCCATCTTCGTGGATGCCCAGTTCGGCAAGGCCCAGGCCGAGCAGGTGGTGGAAAAGCTGCGCGCCAGCGGCAAGCACCTGACGACCATCTACATCAGCCACGGCGATCCGGACTATTACTTCGGCCTCGACACCCTGGTCAGCGCCTTCCCCGACGCCCGCGTGGTCGCCAGCGCGCCGACCGTCGAGCACATCAAGAAGACCATGGACGCCAAGCTCGCCTACTGGGGCCCGCAAATGGGCAGCGACAAACCGCAGCGGCAGATCGTGCCGCAGGTGCTGGACGGTGATCGCCTGCTGCTGGAGGGCCAGGCGCTGCAAGTGATCGGCCTCGAAGGCCCGCAGCCGGATCGCAGCTTCGTCTGGATTCCGTCGATCAAGGCGGTGGTGGGCGGCATCCTCGTGGCGGAAAACCTGCACGTGTGGATGGCCGACACCCAGACTCCACAATCCCACGCCGACTGGCTGACGGGCTTGCAGCGTATCGAAAACCTGCACCCGGTCACCGTGGTGCCGGGCCATTTCCTCGGCAAAAACAGCGGTTCGCTGGACGCGGTGCGCTTTACTGCGGGATACATTCGCGCCTTCGATGAAGAAAGCGCCCGCACCGCCAATGCCGCCGCGCTGACGGCGGCGATGAAAAAACGTTACCCGGGCCTGGCCGAGGAAAGCTCCCTGGAGTTGGGAGCCAAGGTCGCCAAGGGCGAAATGCAGTGGTAAGTCATTCAATCCTGATCGGAGGTGTTTCATGAGCAAGATCGCAATCATCGGCGCGACCGGCCGTGCTGGCAGCCAACTGCTGGAAGAGGCCCTGCGCCGCGGTCACAGCGTTACCGCCATCGCCCGTGATCCGGCGAAGTTGCAGGGCCGTGCCGGGGTAACTCCGGTGGCGCTGGACATCAAGGATGCCGCGGCATTGGAAAAGGCGCTGGCCGGTCATGACGTGGTGCTGAGCGCCGCGCACTTTACCGGCATCCCTGCCGAGACGTTGCTGGCGCCTGCGAAAAAGGCCGGCGTGAAACGCGTACTGGTGGTCGGTGGGGCCGGCAGCCTGCTGCTGCCTGACGACTCGCGGGTTATCGACAGCCCGGACTTCCCGGAAGCCTACAAGGCCGAAGCCAGTGCCGGCGCCGCGTACCTCGATGCGCTGAAGCAGGAGAAGGAGCTGGACTGGACCTTCCTTTCGCCATCGGCGGAATTCGTTGAAGGCGAGCGCACCGGCACCTTCCGTCTGGGCAAGGATCACCTGCTGATCGGCGCGGACGGCAAGAGCTGGATCACCTTTGCCGATTTCGCCATCGCCTTGCTGGATGAAGTTGAGAAACCTGCGCACTCGCGCCAGCGGTTTACTGTCGGGTATTGATCTTCAGGCCTCATCGTCGGTTTGCCGACGATGAGGCCCTTGAAGTCATCGGCTGTTCGCCTGCTCCACCAGCCACTCAAACAACGCCAGCAACCCCGGCGGCGCCTCTTTCTCCGGCCGCACCAGGTAATACGCTTTCCCCGTCGCCACTCGCAGCTCGAACGGCGACACCAATCGCCCGCCCGCCAGATCCTCGCCGATCAACGACCAATCGCCGATCGCCACCCCGGTGCCCTGCACCGCCATCGCCATGGCCATGTCCAGCGTTTCGAAATGCTGGCGCTTGCCCTGTGCCGACAGGCTCGATCCCGCCGCTTCCAGCCAGGTCTGCCAGTCGCGCTCGTCTCGCGCCGGGTGTAGCAGCATGTGTTTTTCCAGGTCTGCCACCTCCCGCAGTGGCAGTTTTCCCGCCAGCAACTGCGGCGAACACACCGGCGTCAGTTGTTCATCGAACAGCTTCAGCAGCGGCATCGCGGTCTCGGGCTCGGCGCCATAGACCACCGCAGCATCGAAGCCTTCACGACGAAAATCCCCACCGTGCTGGAGGGTGGTGGTCAGTTCCACCGGCACGTCCGGGCGCAGCGCCTGCCATTCCATCAGCCGCGGCAGCAGCCAGCGCATCACGCAGGTCGGCGCCTTGAGTTGCAAGGTCGTTCCGGGCGCGCCGATCTGCTGCACGCCGTCCTCGATCAGCGCGAATACCTGCTGCACCCGCGGCAGCCATTCCTGGCCCTCGCGAGTCAGGCTCAGGCCACGGGCCTGGCGCACGAACAGCGGATAACCGAGCTGTTCTTCCAGCCCGGCGATCTGTCGGCTGACGGCACCCTGGGTCAGGTGCAACTGCTGCGCCGCGTGGGTGAAATTGCAGCACTGGGCGGTGACCAGGAAGGTGTGCAGGGCGGGGAGGGGCGGAAGTCGTTTCATTTGTCATGAGCCATGATCTGGGCGCATGGCTAGTATGAGGAACTTTGCATTGTGCCGGTAGCCGCCCGGCGGTCCAATTAACGCCTGCTCCGAAAACCAACAACAGGCGAACGAACATGGCGACTTGCGGCGAAGTGCTGGTAAAACTCCTCGAAAACTACGGCGTGGACCATGTCTTCGGCATTCCCGGCGTGCACACCGTGGAGCTGTATCGCGGTCTGGCCGCATCGACCATTCGTCATATCACCCCGCGCCACGAGCAAGGCGCCGGCTTCATGGCCGACGGTTATTCCCGCACCCGCGGCAAACCGGGTGTGTGCTTCATCATCACCGGTCCCGGCATGACCAACATCACCACCGCCATGGGCCAGGCCTACGCCGACTCGATCCCGATGCTGGTGATCTCCAGCGTGCAATCGCGCAATGCCCTCGGCGGTGGCCGCGGCAAGCTGCACGAATTGCCGGCGCAGAGCAATCTGGTGGCCGGCGTCGCCGCCTTCTCCCACACCCTGATGAGCGCCGATGATTTGCCGGCGGTGCTGGCCCGGGCTTTTGCGGTGTTCGAGGGCGCGCGTCCGCGTCCGGTGCATATCGAGATCCCGCTGGACGTGATCGTCGAAGAGGCCGATCACCTGCTGGCGAGCGAGCCGGTGCGTGTCGCCCGGGCCGGTGCGGCGCCTTCGACCGTGGCGAAAATGGCCGAGTTGCTGGCAGGCGCGCGGCGTCCGCTGATCCTCGCCGGTGGCGGCGCCATCGACGCCAGCGCCTCGCTGACCCGCCTCGCCGAATACCTGCAGGCGCCGACTGCGCTGACCATCAATGCCAAGGGCATGCTGCCGTCGAATCACCCGCTGCTGATCGGCTCGACCCAGTCGCTGGTGGCGACCCGCGAACTGGTACGCGAGGCCGACGTGGTGCTGGCCATCGGCACCGAGTTGGGCGAGACCGACTACGACGTGACGTTCAAGGGCGGCTTCGAGATCCCTGGCACCTTGCTGCGCATCGATATCGACCCGGACCAGACCGTGCGCAATTACCCGCCGAAACTCGCGCTGGTGGCCGACTCCCGCGAAGCCAGCGATGCGCTGCTGCTGGCCCTGGCCGAACAACCGGCGCCAGTGCGTGCCGCCGAGTGGGGGCCGGTGCGTGCCGCGCGCCTGCGGGAAACCCTGGCCGGCCAGTGGGATGTGGCGGCGCAGGCGCAGACCTTGTTCCTGCGCACCATCCTGCGGGCGCTGCCGGATGCGGTGCTGGTGGGCGATTCGACCCAGCCGGTCTACACCGGCAACCTGACCTTGGACCTGGACCAGCCACGCCGCTGGTTCAACGCCTCCACCGGTTACGGCACCCTCGGTTACGCCTTGCCGGCGGCGATGGGCGCCTGGCTGGGCAGTGCCGAAGATCCGCAGGCGCGGCTGCCTGCGGTGTGCCTGATCGGTGACGGCGGCATCCAGTTCACCCTGCCGGAACTGGCCAGTGCCGTGGAAGCCCAGGTACCGCTGATCGTCCTGCTGTGGAACAACCAGGGCTACGAAGAGATCAAGCGCTACATGGTCAACCGCGATATCGAACCGGTGGGCGTGGACATCCACACCCCGGACTTCATCACCATCGCCAAGGGCTTTGGCTGCGCGACCGAGGCGGTGAGCGATATCGAGCCCCTGCGTCAGGCCCTGCTCAAGGCCCGTGAGCGCAAAGGCCCGACGCTGATCGAAATCGATCAGTGGCAGTGGACCGAGACCGTTCTGGCCTGAGATTGCTGACGGCGCCTTACAGCGCGCTGCGCAACCGCGCCATATCGCGCAGCGGCGGCGCGCCGTAGGCCCGGCTGTATTCGCGGCTGAACTGCGACGGGCTTTCATACCCCACCCGATAGCCCGCCACCGCCGCCTCCAGCCCGTCGTTGAGCATCAACCGACGGGCTTCCTGCAAGCGCAACTGCTTCTGGTACTGCAACGGGCTCATCGAGGTCACCGCTTTGAACCGGTGGTGCAGGGCCGAGGCGCTGAGGTTCACTTCCCTGGCCAACTCTTCGATGCGCAGCGGTTTGTTGTAGTGGTCGTTGAGCCACTGGATCGCCTGGCAGACGCGGTGGGTCTGGCTGTTGGACATGGCGATTTCGTACAGCCGGTGGCCTTGTTGCCCACGTAGCAGGCGGTAGAGGATCTCGCGACGAATCAGCGGCGCGAGGACCGCGATGTCCTTCGGCGTTTCCAACAGGCGGATCAGGCGCAGCAGGGCGTCCAGCAGCGGTACATCCAGCCTTTCCACATACAGCCCGCGCCCCGACGCGGCCGGTACGCCCATGGGCCCGCCCTCGGCAATCAGCTTGTTGATTTCTGCCGGGTCGATATCCAGGCGAATGCCCAGGCTCGGGTTCTCCGGGCTGGCATCGAGGTAGACGCCACTGATCGGCATCGCCACCGACACCACCATGTAATGCAGCGGGTCGTACACATAGCGTTCGTCGCCCAGGTGCACCGCCTTGCTGCCCTGCGCGAGGATGCACAGCGCCGGCTGGGCGAGGGTCGGCATCGAGCGGATGTTTTCTTCGTGCCGCACCAGATACAGGCCGCTGATTGCCGAGCACTCTGGCGCGGCGTGGCGACGTACGAGGTCGGCCAGCGCCTGGCGCTGGGATTCGAGGGCGGAGTCGAGCAGTTCGGGGGATGACATGGAGAGGCTTCCTCGGCGGATCCTCGCAGCATAGGTTTGTGCAAGTGCGCACGCTAGCCGGATGCTGTCGTGTTCTTGCACGATCCTGCTGCCACCTTGGTGCCGTCACCAAATTGAAGCGATTGCCATTGCCTGATGCCCTCTCGGCGAAATCGCCGTGGGTGCTGGCTCGCCGCAATGAACTCAGTGAGGCATGCAGGATCAGGCAATCGTTCGACAGCTTTCGCCTAACGTCCTCGCGCGGCGGCCCGTACCCTTGGCAGCCTGGCAGTTTCCCTCTGGCCGTCTTCAGGAGCACCGCACATGACGTCATCTCAACCGGTCAGCCACCTTTCCTTCGTGCGCGCCAGCGCGGGCCGTTCCGCAGAACTGGGCGAACGTCTTCAGCAATTGCTCGAACCCAGCCGGCGTACCCCGGGTTGCCTAGCGTTCACCCTGCAACGTTCCACCTGCGATGCCGACTTGTGGTTGCTCAGCAGCCACTGGCGCGACCAGGCGGCGATGAGCGGTTACTTCAACTCGCCCAGCCTGCAGGTGTTTGGCGAGTTGGTGCAGGCGCGGGTGCTGGACAGCCTTGATCTGCACACATTCAGCGAGCCCGGCGCAGGTTAGAATGAGCGCCTTTTTTCGTCACTGATGGGGATCGAGCAACATGGCTCGCAGAGTATTCGTAGGTTTCGAAGCAGTATCGGCGGTGGTTCCCGGCGAAGGCGGCTACAGCGCCGCCATCGCGGTGAAAGGCCTGGGCGCCAGCGGCGCGCCGCGTTTCCACAAGGTGCTGCCGGAGCAGACCTTCAAGACTGCCGCGGACGCCGATGAAGCGGCGTCCGCCGAGCTTGAGCGGCTCAGCGGCGTCAACGCGGACGCCGAGCTGGTCTGGTAAGCGCAAGGCTCAGACCTGTGGGCGCCTCATCTGGAACAGGTTGCCCAGCTCGAAATAATCCGCCGGACCGCCGCCACGCAAAATAGGCTCGGCGGCGGCGGTGTCGTAGATGCCGTCTTTCAGCAGGTGTTCGGCGATATGCACGGCCACCACTTCACCAAGAATCAGCCAGCTCGGCACCAACGCGTGGTCAGCGCGCTGCAATTGCACGATCTGGCTGACCTTGCATTCGAACGACACCGGGCTTTCCTGCACCCGCGGTACGGCGATCACCCGTGAGGCGGCGGGGGTGAGCTGGCTCAGGGCAAACTCATCGACTTCCGGCGCGACGGCCGCGCAGCTCTGGTTCATCGCCTCGGCGAGCGGACGGGTGGCCAGGTTCCAGGCGAATTCACCGGTCTGCTCGATGTTGTTCAGGCTGTCTTTGCGCCCGACGCTGCAGAAACCGATGATCGGCGGAATGTAGTTGAAGGCGTTAAAGAAGCTGTAGGGCGCAAGGTTCAGGCGGCCTTGGGCGTCCTGGGTGGAAATCCAGCCGATGGGACGTGGACCGACGATGGCGTTGAACGGATCGTGGGGCAGGCCGTGGCCTTTTGCGGGTTCGTAGTAGTACATCGATCAAGCCTTGTGGCGAGTGCACGGACGCCTAGTGTGCCAAGTGGCGCGTTCCCTGAAAACGATTAAGCCCGGCCGAAGCCGGGCTGTGAAGACGTTGCATCGGTGTTAGCTGATGCGGCCAGCCGGGGTACGGTCGAAACCGTCGGCAGCGACTTTGCCGGCTGGGGTGCGGTCGAAGCCGTCAGCGGCGACTTTGCCGGCTGGGGTGCGGTCGAAACCGTCGGCGGCGACTTTGCCGGCTGGGGTACGGTCGAAACCGTCGGCGGCGACTTTGCCGGCTGGGGTACGGTCGAAGCCGTCGGCAGCGACTTTGCCAGCCGGGGTGCGGTCGAAGCCGTCAGCCGCTACAGCCGCCGGGTGGGCTGGTGCATAGCCGAAGTTGTGAGCGTTGGTGCGGTCGAAACCATCGGCGGCGAAAGCGTTGGCGGTCAGGATCGAGAAGGCCAGGGTCAGGATCAGTTTGCTTTTCATGGTCGTTGCTCCGGGGTAGTGAGGGTTGTTTGTTTCTATGGGTTTGATGCTACGCCGATTAATTCGATTAAAAATCGCAAAAAATCGGCTATAAAAATCGATTTAATCGATGTGTTTGGGCGCAGTTTTCCTCGTTTTTACTGCGCGGATTGCTCTGGGCTGCGCGCTTGCGGGGCATGGCTGCCCGTCTCACAAAGCCTGCGCGTCGAACGTTATTGCCGGATTAACGGGACTTTCTTGGCCAAACGCTTTTTTCATTCCGTGCCAGCGGCTCGGCGATCCTGATCGGCATCCTGGCGCTCACCTTCGCGCTCCGGCGCCTGAGTGGCGACCTCACGAAAAAGGCGGGCTGGAGGCACGATGGGATCGTCGCTGGTGCTGGGCGGGAGAGTTGTCCTGAGTTCGGAGGCAGCCCTGTTTCTGGCTACATGACAAAAGCCCCCGGCCAATTGGCCGAGGGCTTTGTCTATTGCGGGCGAAGTGTTGTGAGGATCAGTCCGTCACGATTCGCGAATGTTTCTGGGTGTCTTTCATGAACACATACACCAGCAACGAGCAGGCGATGCAGGCGGTGACGTACCAGTAATACCCGGTTTCCATGCCGACGCTCTTGAACCACAGGGCGACGTACTCAGCGGTGCCGCCGAAGATCGAGACGGTCAGGGCGTAAGGCAGGCCGACGCCCAGGGCGCGGATTTCGGTTGGGAACAGTTCGGCTTTGACCACGGCGTTGATCGAGGTGTAGCCGCTGACGATGATCAGTGCCGCCATGATCAGGAAGAACGCGCCCCACCAGCTTTGGATGGTGTGCAGGGTGGTGAGGATCGGTACGGTGAAGATCGTGCCGAGAACACCGAAGGCGATCAGGATCGGACGCCGGCCGATCTTGTCGGAGAGGCCGCCGATCACCGGTTGCAGGCACATGAACAGGAACAGGGTGGCCGCCGAGATCATGGTCGAGTCGGTGATGCTCATGCCGACGGTGTTGACCAGGTATTTCTGCATGTAGGTGGTGTAGGTGTAGAAGGCCAGGGTGCCGCCCATGGTCAGGCCGACCACGGTGGCGAGTTCCTTCGGATGGCGCAGCAGGGTGCGCATCGGCCGCTCTCTGCCTTTGGTTTTTTCCTTCTTGGTGAAGGAAGCGGTTTCTTCCATGCCGCGCCGCAGGTACAGCGCAACCACCGCGCACAGCGCGCCGATCACGAAGGGTACGCGCCAGCCCCAGGCGTAAAGCTGTTCGGTGGTCAGGGTCTGTTGCAGGACGATCAGCACGGCGAGGGCGATGAGCTGGCCGGAAATCAGCGTGACGTACTGGAAGCTGGAGAAGAACCCGCGGCGTTCCTTGGTGGCCATTTCGCTGAGGTAGGTGGCCGAGGTGCCGTATTCGCCACCGACCGAGAGGCCCTGCATCAGGCGGGCGATGATCAGCAGGACCGGTGCGGCGACGCCGATGGTTTCATAGCTCGGGGTCAGGGCGATGACCAGGGAGCCGAAACACATAAGCAATACCGAGGCCATCAGCGCGGCCTTGCGGCCCTTGCGGTCGGCGTAGATGCCCATCAGCCAGCCGCCGATTGGGCGCATCAGGAAGCCTACGGCGAAGATCGCGGCGGTGTTGAGCAGTTGCGCGGTGGTGTCGCCGGCGGGGAAGAAGGCCTTGGCGAAGTACAGGGAAAATGCGGCGTAGACGTACCAGTCGTACCACTCGACCATGTTGCCGACCGATCCGCTGAAGATCGACTTGAGGCGACTTGAGGTGGTTTTTACCGGCGCGGGCGTGGCAATCGCCCCAGCAGGCACGGAGGTGGAGTTATCCATTGACGGGACCTTCATCGTTGTTTTTGTGGAGCGCGCCGAAACGCAGCCTGGCGGGTCTATAGCAGGAGCTGTGCCAGGGGAGCTCCGTCACCGCCATCGCTGGCCAGCCAGCCCCCACAGAAACACCGGCAGCCCTGGAAATAGAGGCGTGCGAAGAACCTGTGGGAGCTGCCTTGCCAGCGATGGCGGCGACACAAACAACAACGATTAGAGATCAAATGAGCGGAAATCCGCTTATTCGGAAGATGGCCTGAGCAGGAATCCGCCGATGCTCAGGTGCGCTCGAGGAAGTCTTCACGGACCAGGCCGTGGCGCTGCATTTTTTCGTTGAGGGTGCGCCGCGGCAGTTGCAGTTCCTCCATCACCGCCTTGATTTCGCCCTTGTGCCGGCGCAACGAGGCGCGCAGGCAGTTGGCCTCGAAAGCCTCCTGTTGCGCGGCCAGGGACTGGCCGGGTTCTTCGGGAGGCGATGTCGGATCGGCCAGGCCGAGGGCGTGGCGTTCTGCGGCGTTGGCCAGTTCGCGAACATTGCCCGGCCAGTCGTGGCCGAGCAGTTGCGCCAATTGCGCGATGCGCAACTGCGTTGCTTTGCGGCCGCTGCGTTCGGCGGCGTGGCGGGCGAAGTGCTCGAACAGCAGCGGGATGTCCTCGCGCCGCTCGCGCAGCGGTGTCAGACGCAGCTCGGCAATATTCAGCCGGTACACCAGGTCTTCACGGAAACGTCCGGCACGGGCTTCTTCGAGCAGGTCGGGTTTGGTCGCGGCGATGATGCGCAGGTCCACCGCGATGCTCTGGTTGGAACCGAGGCGTTCCAGACGCTGCTCCTGGATCACCCGCAGCAGCTTGGCCTGTTGGGCCAGCGGCAGGCTCTCGATTTCGTCGAGGAACACCGTGCCGCCGTCGGCGTATTCCAGCTTGCCGATACGTTTGCCCTGGGCACCGGTGAAGGCGCCGCTTTCATGGCCGAACAGTTCGGCTTCGAACAGGTGTTCGGGGATCGCCGCGCAGTTCAGCGCGACGAAGGGTTTGCTGGCACGCGGGCCGAAGTCGTGCAGGCAGCGGGCGACACGCTCTTTGCCACTGCCGGTTTCGCCGCGGATCAGTACGTTGACCGGCAGGTTCGCCAGTTCCAGCACCTGGCGCCGCAGTTGCTGCATGCCTTGGGTCATGCCAAGCAGGGCGGACTCCAGCCGGCTCTTGATATCGGCCTGTTCGTGGAGGCGGCGGTTCTCCAGGACCAGCCGGCGTTTTTCCAGGGCGCGGCACAGGCTGCCCATCAGGGCGTCGGGGCTGAAGGGCTTTTCCAGGAAGTCGTAGGCGCCGTTGCGCATGGCTTCGACGGCCATGGGCACGTCGCCATGTCCGGTCAGCAGGATCACCGGCAGGTCGGCATCGCGGGCGCGCAGTTGTTCCAGCAGTTGCAGGCCGTCGATGCCGGGCATGCGCACATCGCTGAGGATCACTCCGGGAAAGTGCGCCGGCAGGTTCGCCAGGCATTCGTCGGCGCGGCTGAACAGCCTGACTTCGAAGCCCGACAGGCTCAGCCACTGTTCGACCGCCGTGCGGATGCTGGCTTCGTCGTCGACGACAATCACCGAATTCAACATACGGGCTCCGGATCGCGGGGAAGGGTGAAACTGAAGCGGGCGCCGCCAGGCTGGTTTTCGACCTGTAGCCGGCCGCCCGCCTCGTGGATGATGCCATAGGAAATCGCCAGGCCCAGCCCGAGGCCTTCGCCCACCGGCTTGGTGGTGAAGAACGGGTCGAACACGCTGCCCAGGTGCTCCGGGGCGATGCCGCCGCCGCTGTCGAGCACGCTCAGGCGCCAGCCGTCACCTTCACAGTCGATGCGGATTTCCAGGCGGCGATAGCCTTTGCCGGCCATGGCATCCAGGGCGTTGTGCAGCAGGTTGATCAGCACTTGCTCCAGGCGGATCGCGTCGCCGCGGACCCAGGCCGGACGGGCCAGATACAGCGCAGTGCTGACGCTCTCGGCGCGCAGGCGGGTATCGAGCAGTTGCAGGGCGTGATCGACCACCGTGGCCAGGTCGAGGCTCTCGCGCAGGCCGCTCGGGCTGTTGCGGGCGAAGGTTTTCAGGTGCCCGGTGAGCGCGGCCATGCGCGTGAGCATCTGCTCCAGCGGTTGCAGGGCCTGGCGGGCATCCTCGATGCGGTCGTGGTCCAGCAGCAGGCGCAGCGACGCCAGTTGCATACGCTGGGTGGTCAGCGGCTGGTTCAGTTCGTGGGCGAGGGCGGCGGACATCTGTCCCAGCGCTGCCAGCTTGGTCGATTGCACCAGGCCTTCCTGTGCGGTGCGCAGGTCGCGGGTGCGTTCTTCCACCAGGCGCTCCAGCTCCTCGCGGCTGCGCTGGCGCAGGCGGGCGAGGCGCAGGCGCTGGTTGACGGAGAGCGCGGCGAACACCAGGGTCAGCCAGATCGCCGCGGCGGCCAGCGCCGCGTTGCGTCCGTCATCGCCGGTCTGCGGCGTGCGCAGCAGGTGCAGGGTCCAGCCTTCGGCTTCCAGCGGCAGGCTTTCCCACAAGTAGTCTTGCGTGCCTTCCGGGCCCTGGACGCGGACCAGATTGCTGTTGTCGTCGAAGCGGTTGAGCACCTGGCGCTGCAACGGCACCAAGGGCTGTTTGTCGTACTGGCGGGTCTGTTCCAGTTCGTTGAAGTCATGGGCCGAGAGGGCGTTGAGCTTGCGGTAGCGCCAGCCCTCCTGGTTGGCGATGAAGACGATGCCGCGCGAGTCGCTGACCAGCAGCACGTCGTTGCCCATGCGCCATTCCCGCTCCAGCTCGGGGAATTCCAGCTTGACCACCATGGCGCCGAGGAAGCGCTGGTTGTCGTCCTTCACCGCGCTGGACAGGAAGTAACCGGGAATGCCGCTGGTCACGCCCACGGCGTAGAAGCGCCCGGTGCCCTGGCTGAGGGTCTGCTTGAAGTACGGCCGGAAGCCGTAGTTGTGGCCCACATAGGTGCTCGGCAGGCGCCAGTTGCTGGCGGCCACGGCCAGGCCGGTGTGGTCGAGCAGTTCCAGGGTGGAGGAATTGGCCGCGCCGTTGATGCGTTCCAGCTTGCGGTTGAGCAAGTCCTGGGTGGCGGCATCCACCGGCCCGCCGAGGGCGGCGATCAGTTCCGGGTCCAGCGCCAGCACCGCGGGCAAGGCGCGGTAGCGTTCGATCAGGGTGTGCAGCGAAGTGGCGTACAGGCCCAGTTGCTGGTTGGCCCGTTCCGCTTCCTCGACCATGGCCTGGCGTTGTGCGTGGTGCATGGCCCAGGCCGCGGCGAGCAAGGTGCCGGCGCTGATCAGCAGAAGGATCAGGCCAAGGCGCAGGGTGCGAAAGGAAAAAAGCATCGATAAGCCATCCGCGGCGATGGGGAAGGCCGCGAGGCGCTTCCCCTTGGGCAGGGCGGCGCGTTACAGCAGCTCGAAGCTCTGCTGTTGCACCGTCTCGGAGTCCAGGCCGACCTGCACGTTGAACTCACCCGGTTCGGCGGCGAGTTTCAATTGGCTGTTGTAGAACTTCAGGTCGTCTTCGCTGATACGGAAGGTCACGACCCGCTCTTCGCCAGCCTTGAGCAGGACTTTCTGGAAGTTTTTCAGTTCCTTGACCGGGCGACTCATGGATGCGGCGACATCCTGCAGGTAAAGCTGCACCACGGTTTCGCCGTCACGCTTGCCGGTGTTCTTCACCTTGACGCTGGCTTCCAGGCTGCCGCCCTGTTTCAGGCTCTTCGCTGAAAGGGTCAGTGGCGACACGGAGAACTCGGTGTAGCTCAGCCCGTAACCGAACGGATACAGCGGGCCGTTGGGCTCCTCGAAGTACTGCGAGGTGTAATTGCCCGGCTTGCCCGGGGTGAACGGCCGGCCGATGCGCATGTGGTTGTAGTACATCGGAATCTGGCCGACCGAGCGTGGGAAGGTGATCGGCAGCTTGCCGGACGGGTTGTAGTCACCGAACAGCACGTCGGCGATGGCGTTGCCGCCCTCGGTGCCGCTGAACCAGGTTTCCAGCAGGGCGTCGGCCTGTTCGCGTTCCCAGTTGATCGACAGCGGACGGCCGTTCATCAGCACCAGCACCAGCGGCTTGCCGGTGGCTTTCAGCGCCTTGATCAGGTCGCGTTGCACGGCGGGGACTTCCAGGGTGGTGCGGCTGGACGATTCGTGGGACATGCCACGGGATTCGCCAACCACGGCCACGATCACGTCGGACTGTTGCGCGGCTTTGACCGCTTCGTCGATCAATACCGCGGCAGGGCGCAGGTCGTTGACGATTTCCGGGGCGTCGAAGTTGAGGAAGTTCAGGTAGTCGAACATGGCTTTGTCGCCGGTGATGTTCGAGCCCTTGGCGTAGATCAGCTTGGCGTTATCGCCGACCGCGCGGCGCAGGCCTTCGCGGACGGTGACCGAGTGCACCGGCTTACCGTCTGCGGCCCAACTGCCCATCATGTCGATGGGCGCATCGGCCAGCGGCCCGACCAGGGCGATGGTGCCGGTCTTTTTCAGCGGCAGGGTCTGCTTGCGGTTTTCCAGCAGCACCAGGCTGCGGCGCGCCACGTCGCGGGCGGCTTCGCGGTGCAGGCGGGAATCGGCGTAGTAGTCCGGCACATCGTTTTCCGGTTTGCCGATCCGTACGTACGGGTCCTTGAACAGGCCCATTTCGTACTTGGCGCCGAGCACCTCGCGCACCGCCTGGTCCAGCTCGGCCTGGCTGACTTCGCCGGACTTGAGCAGGCCCGGCAGTTCTTCGCCGTAGAGCGAGTCGTTCATGCTCATGTCGATGCCGGCCTTGATCGCCAGCTTGGCCGCCTCGCGGCCGTCGCGGGCGACGCCGTGACGGATCAGCTCCTGGATGGCGCCGTGGTCGCTGATGGTCACGCCGTTGAAGCCCCACTCCTTGCGCAGCAGGTCGTTCATCAGCCAGGTGTTGGAGGTGGCGGGCACGCCGTTGATGGAGTTCAGCGCCACCATCACCCCGCCGGCACCGGCGTCGATGGCCGCGCGGTAGGGCGGCAGGTAGTCGTTGTACATCTTCGGCAGGCTCATATCGACCGTGTTGTAGTCGCGCCCGCCTTCCACCGCGCCGTACAGGGCGAAGTGCTTGACGATGGCCATGATGCTGTCGTGCTCGGCCGGGCTCTTGCCCTGGAACGACTTGACCATCACTTCGCCGATCCGCGAGGTCAGCCAGGTGTCTTCGCCGAAGCCTTCACTGGTGCGGCCCCAGCGCGGGTCGCGGGCGATGTCGACCATCGGCGCGAAGGTCATGTCGAGGGCGTCGGCGGAGGCTTCGATGGCCGAGGTGCGGCCGACGGTGGCGATGGCGTTCATGTCCCAGCTCGACGCCAGGCCCAGGCCGATCGGGAAAATGGTGCGGTTGCCGTGGATGGTGTCATAGGCGAAGAACATCGGGATCTTCAGCCGGCTGCGCATGGCCGCGTCCTGCATCGGCCGGTTTTCCGGGCCGGTGCGCGAGTTGAAGGTGCCGCCGATGCGGCCGGCGGCGATCTCCTCGCGGATCTTCTCCCGCGGCATCTCCGGGCCGATGCTGATCAGGCGCAACTGGCCGATCTTCTCGTCCTGGGTCATCTGGCCCAGCAACTTGTCGACGAACACCTTCTTCTCTTGCAGGTGCGCGGCGGCGGCGGAGGTGTCGGCCAGGGCCGTCTGACTGGCCAGGCTGACGAGCAGGCCCAGCAAACACAGCTTGTTCATGGATTCAGTTCTCGAGGCTCGCGCCGGCATTCACGGTGGATACCGGCCAGCCGAAATTGGGGGAGCGGCTATTGTTGTAGTTTGCTGGGGCATGTTTTTAGCCGATTGGGCCTGCACTATCCAGCGGCGGCCACGGATTATGCCTCAAGTCCGGTGCGTTACGGATAATCAAGGAGCGTTGCGACGATGCGGGTATTAAAGGGTGCAAAGCCATGGTTGCTGGTGCTGCTGGCCAGTTTGCTGGCCGGCTGCGGGATCAACAACATTCCCAACTATGACGAACAGGTGAAGGCGGCCTGGGGCCAGGTCCAGAACCAGTACCAGCGCCGCGCCGACCTGATCCCCAACCTGGTGGAAACGGTCAAGGGCTATGCCCGGCATGAACAGGAAACCCTGACCGCGGTGATCGAGGCGCGGGCCAAGGCGACGTCGATCCAGGTCGATGCCAGCACCCTCGACGATCCGGAAAAACTGCGCCAGTTCCAGGCCGCGCAGTCGCAGTTGAGCGGTGCGCTGAGCCGGCTGATGGTGGTCTCGGAACGGTATCCGGACCTCAAGGCCAATCAGAATTTCCTCGCCCTGCAGTCCCAGCTCGAAGGCACGGAAAACCGCATCGCCGTGGCGCGCAAGGATTTCATCGCCGCGGTGCAGCGCTATAACACCGAGATCCGCACCTTTCCCGGACGGATCTGGCACAGCGTGATGTACAGCGACCTGCCGCTGCGCGAGAGCTTCGAAGCGGCCAGTGCCGATGCCGACAAAGCCCCTGAAGTGAAATTCTGATGCGCCTGTTCAAGGCCGTGGTGCTGCTGGCGCTGTTCGCCATGGCCCTGACGGCGCGCGCCGAGCCGTCCTTTCCGGCGCTCAGCGGGCGGGTGGTGGACAACGCCAACCTGCTCGACGCCCATACCCGCGGCCAGCTCGGGCAGATGCTCGAAGCCCATGAACAGAGCACCGGCGAGCAGGTCGTGGTGGTGACGCTGACCGACCTGCAAGGTCTGCCCATCGAGGATTACGGCTATCAGTTGGGCCGCCATTGGGGCATCGGCCAGAAGGGCAAGGACAATGGCGCGCTGCTGATCGTCGCGCCCGAGCAACGCAAGGTCCGCATCGAAGTGGGTTACGGGCTGGAAGAACGCCTCACCGACGCGCAGTCGTCGGTCATCATCAACCGGATCATCCTGCCGGCCTTCAAACGCGGCGAACTCAGCCAGGGCATCGTCCAGGGCGCGGCCGCGATCCTGCAGGTCCTCGGCGGAAATCCGCTGGCCCAGCCGTCCGCGCTCAGCGGCGGGCAAAGTGAGGGTGAGTCGCCGTCCTTGCTGTCCATCGGGCTGTTCATTCTGATGGTGGTGGTTGTGCTGTATTTGCAGGGCCTTGGTGGCGGCGGCCGGCGTGGCGGGCCGGGTGGCGGTTTTGGCGGTGGCTTCGGCGGGCTGGGCGGCGGCGGTGGATTCGGTCGCGGCGGTGGTGGGGGCTTTGGCGGAGGCGGCGGCAGTTTTGGTGGCGGCGGGTCGTCCGGAAGCTGGTGAGTGCGTGGGGTGGCGGGAAACCCTGTAGGCGCGGCCGGGCGGTCGATCCCACGGAAACCGCGGCGCATCTGAATTGTGTTCAAGGAACAACCTGATGGCATTGCTCAACGAGTTGCAACAGCGACAGGTCGCCGAGGCGATTATGGCAGTCGAGAAACACACCGACGCGGAGCTGGTCACGGTGCTGGCCCGTAGCGCCGACGATTACGCCTATGTGCCGCTGGTCTGGGCCAGCCTGCTGGCGCTGCTGGTGCCGGGGTTGGTGTATTACGTCACGGGCTGGTTCAGCGCCCACGGTCTGCTGATTACCCAGTGGCTGACGTTTATCGTGCTGTGCCTGGTGCTGCGCTTGCCGCTGTTCACCAGTCGCCTGGTGCCGAAGGCGGTGCGCCACTGGCGCGCGTCGAACCTCGCGCGGCGGCAGTTTCTCGAACAGAACCTGCACCACACCGAAGGCCGCACCGGCGTGCTGATTTTCGTCAGCGAGGCGGAGCGTTATGTGGAAATCCTGGTAGATGACGGCATCGCCTCGCGTCTGGACAACCAGGCCTGGGAGGCCATCGTCGCCGGCTTCACCGCTCAGGTCCGTGCGGGCCAGACGCTTGCGGGTTTCCTCACCTGCATCGAGGCCTGCGGCGAGTTGCTCAAGGCTCATGTGCCGCTGACCCAAAACCGCAACGAGCTTCCCAATCGTCTGGTGATCCTCGACTGATGCCGCGCTGATCGACAAAAGCTGTGCGCTGGCCGGGCATCAACGTAAAATGCCCGCCATTGCGCGCCGGCTGGCGCCCCCGCAACCCCCGAGGCACCCAATCCCCATGTCCGCTACCCCCACCGCCCAGGCCGCGCCGGATGCGCGTGCGCAGTTTCTCGCCCTGTTGGCCGAGAGCCTGCACCAGCAGTCCTTCGTCAAGCTGGTACTGGCCCGTCACGTCGGCGCCGAAGCCGACCTGCAACGCATCATCGCCAAGCCGCTGACGGTCAAGGGGCAGGCCTGCCTGTCATTCGTCCATCGCTACAAGACCCGCGACATCACCCGCAACCTGCCGCTGGACGAAGCGCTGGCGCAGATCGGCGAATGGCTGCCGGGCGCGTTTCGCAATGCCCACCTGCTGAGCCTGGCCGATGACGCGCAGCTGGAGTTCGGCAAGAAGGGCAAGCCGATGCTGCACCGCAACGCCGCGCAGCAAGAGCGCCAGGCCGCGGGCGGCGAGCATGACCGCGAGAAGAAACGCTACCTGGAACTGAGCCGGCCGTTCCTCCAGGACCTCGGCGTGACCGACAAGCAGCAGGCGCTGATCCCGGCCATGTCGCGCAAGTGGAAGCAGATCAACAAGTTCATCGAGGTGTTTTCCCATGCCTTCGCCAGTGTTTCGCTGGCGGACGACACGCCGGTGCGGGTGGCGGATTTCGGCTCCGGCAAGGGCTACCTCACCTTCGCCATCCACGATTACCTGAGCAACACCCTGCAGCGTCAGGCGCAGGTGACGGGTGTCGAGCTGCGTCCGGACATGGTCGAGCTGTGCAACGCCGCCGCCGCTCATCTTGAACATCCGGGCCTGGTGTTCGAACAGGGTGACGTGCGCACCGTCGTGCCCGCCGAGATCGATGTGATGATCGCCCTGCATGCCTGCGATATCGCCACCGACTATGCGATCCACACCGGCATCCGTTGTGGTGCGGCGATCATCATGTGCTCGCCGTGCTGCCACAAACAGATCCGCCCGCAACTGCACAGCCCGGGGTTGCTCAAACCGATGCTGCAATACGGCCTGCACCTCGGGCAGCAGGCGGAAATGCTGACCGACAGCCTGCGCGCGCTGTACCTGGAAGCTTGTGGTTACGACACCAAGGTGTTCGAGTTCATCTCGTTGGAACACACCAACAAGAACAAGATGATCCTTGCGACCAAGCGCAAGGACGCGGGGGATCCAGCGGCGTTGCTGGAGAAGATCGCGGAGCTGAAGGCGTTCTATGGGGTTTCTGAGCATTGTCTGGAGACATTGCTGCGGGCGGATCAACTGATTCCGGCGTGAGTGAACCGGGGGCCGCAGGGCGGCCCCCACGTTACTCAGAAGAACCGGGTAATGCTCACCTTGGCATTGCGCCCCGTGCTGTAGACGTTGTTGTCGCTGAGCATCGGCGCGTAATCGCGGTTGAACATGTTGTCGAGGGTGAAGTTGACCTCGGTGCCCTTCAGGTACTGCTGCTTCGGTTTCCAGCTGGCGAACAGGCCCTGGACGTTGTAGGCGTCGTTGGCGCGATGGTCCCAGGCGCTGTCACCCAGTGCGCTGCCCATGAAACCCGGTGGGTATTTGTCGCTCGGCAGACGATCGGTCTGGCGTACCCACAGGCCTTTCCAGCCCACCACCACATCCCATTCGGGAATCTTCACACCCAGACGCGCCACCCATTTCGGTGCTGGTACATCCCGCGCCCAGACATCCGGGCCCCACGGGTTGTTGTAGGCGCCTTCGTGTTTGCCGGTCATCCAGGTGTAGGAGAGGGTGCCGAACAGGTAGGTGGAATCGTAGAAGCTTTCCACCTCGAAGCCCTTGTAGGTCACGCCGTCGAGATTGCGGTAGTTGCCGATCAGGTAGTTGCCGCAGGCCTGGCTGATACTGCCGCCGGTCACGTTCTGCGCCTGGCACTCGACACCGAGGTTCTTGAAGATCTCGTCCTTGATCTTGTTGTGGAACAGGGTGGTGCGGACCTGCAGGTTGTCGTCGGCGAAGAACAGGCCGGAGAAGTCGGTGACGTTACCCGCACGCAGGGCGGTGACGCGCTCTGGATCGAGGTCGCGGCTGGTGGCGCTGCGCGTGCTGACCGCGCTCTGTACTTCGTATTGCTCGTCGATGACCGGCGCACGCCAGGTCTTCGAATAGTCGGCGAAGAACGCAACGTCGTCGGTGGCACGCCAGAACACGGATAGGCGCGGCGACCAGCCGGTGTAGGTCTTGGCGCTGTAGTCGTGGCCAGCCGAGGCGACGTTGTAGAACGGCGCGTCGTTATCTTCGCCGCGGTTGCGCACATGGTCGTAGCGCAGCGACGGGGTTACGGTCACCTGGCCGAGGGTGATGGCGTCCTGCACGTAGGCGCTGTTGGTGTCCACTTTGCCGTGGGGCATGAAGTTCGGCTGGAAGTGGCCGTAGTTGTAGGCTGCGGTGTTTTGCGCGGTGCCCGGCATCCACATTTCGGTTTCGCGGGAGTGGCGGTGCAGTTCGGCGCCGGTGGTCAGCGAGTGCTCCAGCACGCCGGTACTGAACTGCGCGGTGTTGCGCACTTCGAAGTTGCGGTCCTTGTATTCGGTCTCCATGCGCCGGCCGCCGGTGGCGAGCTGGAAGAAGGCGTTGGGCCCGCGTTCGTCGGTCTGATCGACATCGGACTCCGAATAGCTGACTTCCAGGTTGACCAGCGGATTGTCCACCGGCTGGAAGCGGTACTTGGCCGACCAGGTGGTGTCGATGGTTTCGCGGTGGGCGAGGAAGCGGCGAATGGCGTCGCTGTAACCGTAGCGGTCGATATTGGCCTGGGTCGGCGGCGTCGAGTAGTTGGTCGACGAGTAGCGGGTCATGCGTTGGTTGTTCGAGCGCGAGTAGGACAGGCCGAGCGACTGCTCATCGGTGAGCTGGACATTCAGCTTGAACAGGCCGCCTTCCAGGTCCTGGGCGCTGTCGGGCAGGCGCTTGGGGTTGATCGGGTACTGGTTGCGTGGGTCGGGCTGCGACGAGGCCAGCTTGAAATCGTCGCCGTCGCGCTTGGTCAGGTAGACCAGACCGTCGATACGGCGGTCCTCGGTGCGGCCGAACAGGGCCGTGCTGTACACCTGCTGATGGTCGTTGCTGGAGTAGCCGTATTTGACCATCGCGCCGGTGTCGCGGCCTTCCTGCAGCAGGTCCGGGGCATTTTTGGTGGTCATGTGCACGCTGCCGGCAAGGCCCGTGTTGCCCACGAACGGCGAGTGCGGGCCTTTCTCGACCTCGATGCTCTTGATCAGCTCCGGCTCGACGAACATCGTGCCTTGCTGATAGCGCTCGAAGCCGGTCTTGGTGGCGCCGTCGACGGTCAGTTGCACGTCCTCGGCGTCGCCCATGCCCCAGATATTGATCTTCTGCCCGCCGGGCATCATGGAACCGGCCATTTCCACGCCGGGCAGGGTGCTCAGCAGGGACGGCACGTTGTTCGCCTGTTCACGGTCGATATCGCGCTGGGTCAGGGTCGAGCGGCCGACGGTGGCCGGGGTCACCTGCTGGCCGTCGCCGACGATGCTCATGGCGCCGAGCTGGATGGACGTGTTGTTGTTGCCGGGAGGCGTGGTTTCGTCTTCCTTCGGGCGCACCACGTAGGTGGTGCCCACCTTGACCAGCGTGAAGCGGCTGCTGGCGAGCAGGCGGGCAATCGCTTCCTCGGCGCTGAAATTGCCGCGCAGGGCTGGCGCGGAAACGTTGCGCAGCAACGACTCGTCGAACAGCAGTTGCACTTTGGTCTGTTGCGCCACCTGGCTCAGCGAGGTGGCCAGTGGCTGGGCTGGCAACTGCAGCTCAACGGGTGCGGCCTGGGCCTGAAGGCTAAGGGCCAGGCACACGGCAAGCAGCGATGGACGGGCAGACAACGGCTTGGAAGGTCGAAACGCGCGAAACATGAAATCCCCCAGTGCGGCCAAAGGCCAGAAAAAGTCAGTGCGCAGGGCGCGGACGGGGAGGAAGACGCGGGGCGAGGAAAAACCCTCACATGCGAATGAAAAATATTCTCAGAATTTTTCAGCGGCTTGCTGCGAAGCGGTGGTTCTACTTTCCGGCGCGCTCGATTCGCATCCGCCCATCCGCCAACACGGCGGTCTTCACCGGCAGCAACGCCGGCAAGGCATTGAGCAGGGCGTCAGGGTCATGCACATCGAGATTGCCGGAAACCCGGTACTTCGCCAGCGCCGGGTCAGCCAGCAGTACCGCCGCCGGGCGGTACAGCGACAGCTCATCCACCAGGCTCGCCAGCTCGCGGTTGCGGAACGAGACATGGCCGCTGCGCCAGTCGGCGACTTCGCCGTCGCTCAGGGTCTGCCGCACCAGGTCGCCGCGGGCCAGGTTGTACACCGCGCGCTCGCGGGCACCCAGCAGCATCGGTTCGCGGCGCTCGCCCGGCGCGTCGAACGCCACCAGGCCGTGGTCCACGCTCAGCACCAGTTCCTGTTGGCCGCGGCGCAGGTCGAACGCGGTGCCCACCACCCGGACCCGGGCGGGGCCGGCATCGACGAACAACGGTCGCTCCTTGTCCGGGCTGACTTCCAGGTAGAGCTGGCCTTGATCGAGGTGCACCAGCCGCCGTTCGGCATCGAAATCGATCCGCACGCGGGAGTTGGCGTTGAGGTTGAGACGGCTGCCATCGGGCAGGGTGATGGTGCGCGGCTGGCCATCCAGACTGGCCAGTTGTTGTTCCGCCGACGCGGCTGGCTTGCCCAGGTTGCTTGCCAGCAATGCGCAGACCAGCGCTGCCGCCGTGGCCAGCGCCGGGCGCCAGTACGAGGCTTTGCGCGGGCGTAGCTGCACCGGCTTGTTCAGTTCCTTGAGGGCGGCAAGGTCGTCCCAAAGTTGCTCGAACTGATGGTATGCGCGGGCGTTTCCGGGGTGTTCCAGCCACTGGGCGAAGGCTTTGCGCGAGGCCCGCGAGCGCTCATTGCGGTTACGGGTAAACCAGCTCGCCGCCTGGGCGTCGACCGAACGGCTGTCCATGTCAGGAAGGGTCATTCTGGTTGCTCCGCAACGTTGTCACTGTCCAGGCGCTGCTTGAGGTACAGCAGCGCGGCGGCGATGTGTTTCTCCACCATGCTGACTGAAATGCCCATGCGTTCACTGATCTGCGCCTGACTCAAACCTTCGAAGCGGTGCAGCATAAGGGCTTCGCGCCGTCGCGGCGAGAGTTCGGCAAGGACAATTTTCAAATGATCCAGGCGTTGCAGGTGCTGCGCGCTGGCCATCGGGTCGCTGCTTGGGGCTTCGCAGGCCTGGGTTTGCTCCGCCGACTCGGCATGTTCGTCGAGCACCGTGTGGCGCACTTTCTGCCGTCTCCAGTGATCGCGCAGCAGGTTGCGCGCCATCTGGAACAGGAACGCGCGAGGCTGCTCCACCCGGGCTTTGTCGCGGTAACCCAGCCATTGGGTGAAGACGTCCTGAGTCATGTCCGCGGCATCGCTGGCGTTGTCCATGCGCTTGCGCAGGAAATGCAGGATGTCGCTGTAAAACCCATGGCAGGTTTCTTGCGCGAAAGGATCGGGTTTGGGGCGGCGCATGCGAGCTTTCCAGGAAAGTGCCGGAGAGAAAGGTCGCAAATGTTATCGAGAATTATTGTTATTTACTATGGGTGTTTCAGCATGTTCCTGCCGCGGGCGTCTTTCAGCGGCGCCGCCGGGTGATTGGCGCGGGGGCCGGCACGTTCAGTTCGGCACGGCCGAGCGGGTGACTGCTGGCATCGAAGAAATGCAGGGTGATCTCCGGCGATTCACCGAAGATGCGCGCGTAATGCTGCTTCTGGCTGATGATCGAGGCGTCGTTCAACGGCAGGATCGCGATCGCCAAATGAGCCGGGCGCGCTTGCTGGATCGCCCGCAGCAAATGTCGATCGGCGCGGTCGAGGTGATGGCCAAAAATGCACAGGCCGTCAGTGTGCGCGGCCAGCGCGGCGTAGCTCCAGGTCAGGTAATCCGAGGCGCGGATCGCTTGCAGCTTGTGTTCGCTGGTGTCTTCGTTGACGAACAGCGGCACGTCGCCGGGCGTGTTGATGGCAAAACCGTCGAGCAACTGGCTGCCGTTGGCCGCGCGCTGACGGGTGCCGCCGTCCTGGGTCTTGAGCAGGTGCAGGCCGCCGTGCAGGTAGTGCATGCGGGTGCCTTCGCCATGGGTGCGGCTGACGTCGAAGTGGCCTTCTTCATCGAACAACGGCTGGAAACCCTGCGGGTCATGGCTGACGGCCCAGTGGTTGAGCAGGTCGTAGTTGCCGGAGAACACCGCGCGGTAGTTGCGCAGCTCGGTATTGATCGCTGCCAGGGTGCTGGATGGCAGCAGTTTCCAGGGGATGTGCACGCTGCGCACGGCGTGGATCAGCGCTTCCTTGATCGCGTAATAGCGGTTCAGCGGCGCCGACGAACTGATCGCCAGTGCGGCGTTGACCCGCACCGTGGTGTTGAGGGCGCTGAGCACCGGCTCGAACAGTTCGCTGCCGAGGGATTTAAACAACGCCTGGTCGCTCACCCCCAGCGGCTTGTTGCGCACGCGCTGGGCCAGCTCGAACAGTGAGAAATAGCTGAACGGCCGCCAGATCGCCCGGCTGGCGCCGTTGCCCAGCAGCAGGCCGCTGCACGGGTGACGGGTGTTGAGATCCGGCCAGGAGGCGAGGGTGGCGTCGACGTCGGCGAGGGGCATGCTTGTCTCGTAGGAATCTGTTGCAAATTGGCAGGGCGGGACTGTAGCACGTCACGGGCTGTCATCCGTGTCGGCGACTATGCTCTGGGCCGGTTTTGATGAGGAGCGGTCGATGTCATTCAAGGGGATCTTTCTGGGGCTGGGCATTGCGCTGCTAGGGTTGAGCGCGCCGGTCATGGCCCGCGACGGCGCGGTGCTGGCCAAGGCGCAGGGCATTGCCTATCCGGCGGTAATCGCTCATCGCGGGGCATCGTTCGATGCGCCAGAGTCCACGGCACCGGCCTATGCACTGGCTCGCGACCTGGGCGCCGATTACCTGGAACTGGACCTGCAACGCAGTAGCGATGGCGTACTGGTGGTGGTGCACGACAATGATCTGCACCGCACCAGCGATGTGGCCGAGCGTTTTCCCGAGCGCAAGGACAGTCCGGTCAGCGCCTTCACCCTCGCCGAATTGAAATCGCTGGATGCGGGAAGCTGGTTCAACCAGGCCTATCCCGAGCGCGCCCGGGCGGCGTTCGCCGGCCTCAAGGTGCTGACGCTCGAGGAAGTGATGGACATCGCTGAAGCCAATCCTGCCCTGCGGCCCGGGCTGTACATCGAAACCAAGGTGCCGAACCTGTTTCCCGGTATCGAACAGGACCTGCGGCGCGCCTTGCAGGCCCGCGGCTGGCTGGATGTGCCGGGGCGGGTGGTGTTGCAGAGTTTCGACCGCGACAGCCTCGCGCTGCTGCACACGGCCATGCCGCAGGTGCCCAAGGTGCTGCTGTTGTGGCTGGGCAAGGGGCATATCGAGCCGATGCCAGGCCCGACCTTCGCCGAGTCGGGCGAGCGCGATAAAGCCGCCTTCCTCGCCCGCCAGCACCCCAGGGATCGCGCCGAGTTCGAGCGCTGGCTCGATCATGCCAAGGCGGCGGGCGCCGTCGGCGTCGGCCCGTCCGCAGCGTTGGCGGCGGGAGGCGAGCAGAGTTACGCCGACCTGGTGCAGCCATGGATGAACCGCATGGCTCACGACAAGGGCCTGCTGGTGCACGTCTACACCGTTGATGAGGCGGTGGATTTCCAGCGCGCCAGCGACGCCGGGGTCGATGGCATCTTCACCAATCGCACGGGTGCGCTGTTGCGCTTTTATGGGCGAGGGGTGCCGCAGGACGAGGCGATATTGTTGAAGTCCGGGGGCTATTGAGCCTCTGGTCGATTGCCCTGGAGGCGGCGTAGACTCTGGCGTCTACCTGATACGGACTTCCTCCCCATGACGCTATCGCTGCTGTTCGCCGTGCTCGCTTCCGGCTTCATTTATGGCATCACACCGGGCCCTGGCGTGCTGGCCGTGCTGGGGATCGGCGCTACCCGTGGTCGTCGTGCTGGCGCCGGCTTTTTGTGCGGTCATCTGTTGGGGGATGTGCTCTGGTGCAGCACCGCGCTGGTGGCGATTGTCGGAGCGCGGCAGATCGGCAGTTCGGTGTTCGACATCCTCGGCCTGATCAGCGGCCTGTACCTGTTCTGGCTCGGCCTGCGGGCACTGCGCAGTCGCCCGGGCGCCGCGGGTGGCGAGCAGGGCGCGGTACGCCAGCCTTTCTGGCACGGTGTGGTGTTCGGTTTGACCAATCCCAAGGCATACCCGGTGGCCGTGGCGACCTTCACCGCGCTGCTCTCCAGCCGCGCGGAAGCGCTGGACTGGTCGATGCTGCCGGCGCTGATCGCGCTGAGCTTCCTCGGTGGCCTGGTGGCGTACCTGATCCTCATCGTGGTGGTGGGCGCGCGGCACGTGCGCACGCTGTACACCCGCTACGAGCTGTGGATCACCCGGGCGTGCGGGCTGATGTTCATTGGTTTTGCGGTGAATGCCTTGCTGCATGCGCTGCCGGGGCTGATTCCACGGCGCGGCTGATGTAGGAGCGAGCTTGCTCGCGATCCTGTGTGTACGGGATCGCGAGCAAGCTCGCTCCTACAGGGTTTGTGTCCGCCATCCTCAAGGCAGATCGGGCACTGGCGCTACTCGCCCGGCATCCTCTTCATCCCGTCTGACCTTGTTGCGCCACAACCGGTACGCCCGGATCCCCGCGCGTACCGAGCCATACAGCAGATGGTTGTCCATCTCCCGCGCCAGGCCCGAGCGCACCAGCATCCTGAGGAAATTCCCGCGCGCCCGGGCAATGCCCATCTCGATGCCCTGGGCCTTCAAGGTATCCCGCACTTCGCGCAGCGCCGCGATGCCGCTGACATCGATGGAACTCACCGCCTCGGCATCGAACAGCACGGCCTTCGGCTCGGGCTCGCGCTGCACCGCGTCGAGCAGGCGCATCTTGAAGTAGTCGGCGTTGAAGAACAGGATCGCGTCGTCGAAGCGGTACACCACCAGGCCCGGTACGGTGCGGGCGTCCTTGTGGCGGCTGATGTCCACTTGGCCTTCGATACCGGGTGCCCAGCCGAGCACCGCGTCGGTGGGCTGGTAGATGCTGTAGAGCAGGCGCAGGATCGCCAGGGTCACGGCAATGATGATCCCCGGCAACACGCCAACGCCGAGCACGCCGATGGTGGTGAGCACGCACAGGAAGAGTTCGAAGCGGCTCAGCGCCCAGATCTTGCGCAGCGACTGCACGTCGATCAGGCCCCAGCCGGCCATCAGCAGCACCGCGCCCAGCGCCGCCTGCGGAATCCAGGCCATGGGCGTGGTGAAGAACATCAGGATCACGGCGATCACCAGCGCGGCGATGATCCCCACCAACTGGCTCTTGCCGCCGACCATGTCGTTGACCGCGGTGCGCGAGTCGGCGCCGCTGATGGCGAAGCCCTGCGACACCCCGGCGGCCAGGTTCGAGACGCCCAGCGCAACGAACTCATGGTTGGCGTTGATCGCGTAGCCGTGCCGCGCGGCGAAGCTGCGGGCGGTGAGCATGGCGCTGCAGAAACTTACGGTGGCGATACCCAGGGCGTCGCGCAGCAGGCTCTTCATTTCTTCCAGCGAGGTCTGCGGCCAGGCCAGTTCCGGCATGCCGCCGGGCACATGGCCGAGCACCGCGACGCCGTACTGGTCGAGGCCGAACACCCCGGCGATCAGGGTGAACACCGCCACCGTCACCAGCGCCGAAGGCAGCTTGGGGTAGCGTCGCGGCAGCCAGATCAGCATGGCCAGGCCGGCGAGGCCGATGGTCAGGGTCAGCCAGTGGATCTCGCCGACCCGCTCGAAGAAGTTGATCAGGCTGAGGATGAAACCGTTGCCCTCGATCTTGAAGCCCACCACCTTGCCCAGTTGCCCGGCCAACAGGCTCAGGCCGATCCCGTTGAGGTAGCCGATCAGAATGGGTCGCGAGAAGAAGCTGGCGATGAACCCGGCCCGCGCCACCCCCGCAGCGATCAGCATCAGCCCCACCAGCACCGTGACCACCACCGACAACTGCATCAGCCGTTGCGGATCGCCCATGGCCAGCGGCGCGATCGCCCCGGCGACCATGGCGCAGGTGGCCGCATCCGGGCCGACCATCAACTGCCGCGAACTGCCCACCAGCGCATAAACGATCATCGGCAGGATGCACGCATACAGGCCCACCTGCGGCGGCAGGCCGGCGATCTGCGCGTAGGCGATGGCGATGGGAATCTGGATGGCGGCGACCGAAAGGCCAGCCTGCACGTCCGGGCGGAACCACTCGCGACGGTAATGCAGCAGGTTGGCCAGGCCCGGAAGCCAGCGGGAAAGAAACATGATCAGGTCCTTTTGATGTATCGGGCAGACGCTAGCGCAATACCTCGACGCCCGGCGCGTCCTCGGGGGGACGGTCGGGGTCGTGGACAGCATTTGGCCAGCATCCTATACCCTGAGCAGTTGTGAGGCCAATCTGAAGCGGTTGTTGTGGTTTTTAGAGCCTCATCACTCCGCCCACTCCGGATCCCCGGTAAACACCACCGTCAACCACCGATCCGGCCCTTCACCGCCAATGGCATTGCCGATCTCATCCCGCCACGCGTCCCACTCGGCGATGTTTCGGGCGGGCATGGTCCGGGGCACGATGAAGTACAGCTCGATTTCCCGCGACCGCCCGACCTTCGCCACATACGCCCGGTACGACAGCATGCTGTGCCGCTCGACAAAAGCCTGGGCGACTTCATCGACGTGTTGTTTCAGATCGGCCGGGGTCACCAGGAACATGTCCGCCAGCGCCTGGCGCACCACCGAGATCGGCATCGGAATGATCACCACGCAGACCAGCGCCAGCACCGCCGGGTCGATGTACGGCGACAGCCATTCCCAGCGCGTGCCCTGGACCGCAAGGCCAAAGCAGAACGCAATCAGCAGCGCGGCGGTGATGCTCGCCGACATGATCCAGCCCTTGACGTCCATGGCGACGAAGTCCGAGCGGATCTTGCGGTTGGCGCGGGCTTCGAGGATGGCGATGGTCAGGCAGGCGCTGACGGTGACCACGGCGTACACCAGTGCCACGCCGAACTCCAGGTCTCGACCGCCTTCGAGCAGGCTGCTGGCGGCGTTGATCAGTGCATAGAGCGCCACGCCGGTGAGGAGGATGCCATTGAGCGCCAGGACCATCGGTTCCAGGTGCCAGAAGCCCATGGTGAAGCGCTCGCGCAGCTTGCGCGACATGCGTTCGGTGCGGGTGTGGGCGGTGATCAGCTTGACCACCACGAGGGACAAGCCGCTCATGCTGGCATCGACCATCGAGTAGACACCGTCGAAGACGATGGAGAACGAGCCCGAGGCGAGGCCGAAGCCAATGCCGATCAGGGCGATGAACAAAGTGACGACGATGGACGTGCGCAGCACGCCCTGTTCGCTCGTCAGGTCAAAAAAACGCGTACCCATCTAATCGGGGCTCCCATGATTTCCGGGCGTCCACCACGGCACGCCCGATTTGTTGCTGGTCATATCCTAGACCCGGAATTGCTCCATCAAAGCTTGTTGTTGGTTGGCGAGACGGTTCAGTGCCTGGCTGATGCGCGCCGACTCATCGGCCTGACCGGACAGCGACTCGGTCACGTCGCGAATCCCGGCGACGTTGCGGTTGACCTCCTCGGCCACGGCGCTCTGCTCTTCCGCGGCCGAGGCGATCTGCAGGTTCATGTCGCTGATCACTGTCACCGCGTCGCCGACCCGTTGCAGCGCGGGAACCGCCTGTTCCATCCGGGTCGCGCTGTCCTTGGCCTGGCGCTGGCCTTCGTGCATGGCGTCGACTACGTCCTGGGTGCCGAGCTGCAACGCCTCGATCACATGGCGAATCTCTTCCACCGAAACCTGGGTGCGCTGGGCGAGGTTGCGCACTTCGTCGGCGACCACGGCAAAACCGCGACCCGCCTCGCCGGCGCGGGCGGCCTCGATGGCGGCATTGAGGGCCAGCAGGTTGGTCTGTTCAGCGATGGCGCGGATCACGTCGAGCACCGAGCCGATTTCCTCGCTGCGTCCGGCCAGGGCGCGGACCCGGTCCATGGCCAGGTCCATGTCGGTGGCGAGCCGATCGATTGATTCGCGGGTGACCGCCACCAGTTCCAGGCCCTCGCGGGTCGCCTGGTCGGCGCCGCGCGCGGCATGAGCCGCCTGTGATGCGTTGTGGGCGACGTCATGGGCGGTGGCGCTCATTTCGTTGGCGGCTGTCGCCACCTGTTCGATTTCCCGTTGCTGTAGTTGCATGCCGCCGCTGGTCTGACTGGCGATGGCGGCGGACTGGTCGGCGGTGCCGCGAGCCTCGTGCAGTGATTCCTTGACCTGGATGATCACCGGCTGGAGTTTGTCGAGGAAGCGGTTGAACCAGCCGCTCAACTGGCCCAGTTCGTCCTCGCGGGTGTAGTTCAGGCGCTGGGTCAGGTCGCCGTCGCCGCTGGCGATGTCGCGCAGGCGCTCGGACACCGCGACGATCGGCCGGGTCACGCTGCGCGCGGTCAGCCAGACCAGCAGCAGGCCGACCACCGCGGCGGCGATGGCGATAAACAGGCTGGTGAGGTTGGACGCCTGGTTGTGCGCGTCGAGGCGCTCATTGAGGGCGATGGCGGGTGCTTGCAGCACCGCTTCCGGCACTTCCAGCAACACCTGCCATGGCGCAGCGCCAGGAATGGGCGCGAAGGGGCGGGTGATGTGCATCTCGCCACCTTCCAGACGCTCGACTGCCTTGCCGGAACGGATCGCCGTGACCAGTTCGCCAGCCTGCGTGCCGAAGGCCTGTTCCAGGGTCTTGCTCAGTTGCGTGGCGTCGCGGCTGTAGCCGGCCAGCAGCCCGGCGGGGCTGACGATGCTGACCTGGCCCTGGCCGTCGAACAGCTCCTTGCGGCTGTCCAGGCTCAGTTGCTGCAGGTTGTCGAGGCCGATATCCAGGCCGATCACGCCGATGACCTTGCCGTCTTCCAGCAGCGGCAGGGCGATGCTGGTCATCAAGACCTGACGGCCGTTGACCTCGTCAAAATAGGGATCGAGCACGCAGGCCCGGGCGGTATCCAGCGGGCAGGTGAGCCAGCGGTTGTAGGGCGAACCGTTGGCGGCGGTGCTGGTGTCGGCCAGCATCGATTCGGGCATCGCTTCCGATTCCAGGGTGCCGGGCTTGGGCTGCGACCAATACAGCGAGAAGCGGCCACTGTCGTTGCTGCCCAGGCTGTCCTGGCCGGCGAAGCGGGCATCCTGATGGTCCAGCGCGCCGGGCTGGAACACCAGGTACAGGCCGATCAGGTCAGCATTGCCGGCCAGCGCGGTGCGCGCCTGGCTGACCAGCTCGCCGCGCAGGTCGGCGTCGCCGCGAGTCTTGAGGACCTGGACCACGCGGGCGAAGCCATTGCCGTACTGCCAGGCATCCATGAAATAACGCTGGATCCGCAGCGCCTGGGTTTCGCCGTGGGCCTGCAGGCGCAGGCGGGCGTTATGGTCGAGCAGCTCGGTGTTGGCCGCGAACACCTGCTCCGCGCTGCGCCGGGCCTGGGTCAGCGAGGTGAGCATCAGGAACACGATGATGGCCGAAACGCACAGGCCGGTAAGGAGAATGATCTTCCACTGAATGGAGAGGCGGCGCGGGAGCATGGGGGGGATTTCCTTCTCGATCATGAGCAACGCCCGCTCAGGAGCGGGCGTTGTCGATGGGCTGGCTCATTCGGCGATGTAGGTGGGCGGCGCGACCCGGAAAGACTTGGTCAGCCAGGTCAGGTAGAGCACGCCGAACAAGGCCCAGGCGCCGCCGAACAGCAGCGAATGTTCGTCGAGGTCGAGCCAGAGCATGGCGATGATGCAAAAGCCGATGGTGGGCAGGACCAGGTACTTGAGCTTGTTGGCCAGCCCCTGGTTGCGACCTTCGCGCAGGTAGCAGTGATTGATCACCGACAGGTTGACGAAGCTGAAGGCCACCAGCGCGCCGAAGTTGATCACCGACGTGGCGGTCACCAGGTCGAAGAAGATCGCCGACAGGGCGATGAAACCGACGACGGCGATGTTCAGCACGGGCGTCTTGAAGCGTGGGTGCAGGCGCGCAAAGACGTTGTGCGGGATCACTTTGTCGCGGCCCATGACGAACAGCAGACGCGAAACGCTGGCCTGGGACGCCAGGCCCGAGGCGATGGTGTTGATCACCGTGCAGGCGATGAAGATCGACTGGAACAGCTTGCCGCCGACATACAGGGCGATTTCCGGCAGCGCGGCTTCGTGGTCATGGAAGCGGTCCATGGTCGGGAAGTAGGACTGGATGAAGAACGACATGAGGATGAACACCACGCCGCCGATCAGGGCGATCAGGAAGATCGCGCGTGGGATGACTTTCTCCGGCTGGTGGGTTTCTTCCGAGAGCGTGGTGACCGCATCGAAGCCCAGGAACGAGAAACAGAGAATCGTCGCCCCTGCCATCAGCGCGCTGAACTGGGTTTTCTCGTCGGCGAACGGGATCAGCGACCAGGCCGTGCCCAGGCCTTCACCCTGGTGCAGGCCGCGCAGGCAGAGGTAAACGAACACCGCCATGATCAGAATCTGCACGGCGACGAACAGCGTGTTGAAGTTCGCCACCAGATTGATGCTGCGCATGTTGACCAGGCTGATCAGCGTGACGAAGCCCGCCACCCAGATCCACTCCGGCACTTCCGGGAACATCGCCGACAGGTAGAGCTTGGCGAGGAGCGCGTTGACCATCGGCAGCAGCAGGTAATCCAGCAGCGACGACCAGCCGACAAGGAATCCGACATAGGGATTGATTGCCCGTTGGGTGTAGGTGTACGCCGAGCCGGACTGCGGGAAACGTCGCACCAGCGTGCCGTAGCTCACCGCCGTGAAGAGAATGCCGAGCAGGGCCAGGACATAGGCGCTGGGCACGTGGCCGGCAGTGATGCCAGAGACGATGCCGAAGGTGTCGAACACCGTCATCGGTGCGATATACGCAAGGCCGATGACCACCACCTGCCAGAGGCGAAGGGATTTGCGCAGTTGTACGTTGCCGGCGCTGCTGTGTTCAGGCTGCATGGGGGCGATGCTCCTGAAGCAGGACGGCGGATACGGCGCGCGGCGGGCACGGCAAGGTTGAGCGGATCAGCTCCATGTTGTTTACCTTTTATGGCGGAGCGGAAATGGGCGCGGGCAAGGCGCCGGTGTCAGGTTTTGCAGGACCGGAACGACGAAGGCGGTGCGTGTGGGCAAGGGCGGACGGGCGTCATGATGGCGGCGGCGCTGTTCTTCTTCGTTTATCGGGCGCAGGGCAAGGTGTGAAAAATAAGAAACGAAGGGGCGGTAGCGTGTCAAGTAAAACGCTACATTATTTTTATTTCATGAATATTTATCGAGATTTTTTGTATTTTTGCGGCGTATTTTTGCAATCGACAGCTATTAGTCGATTTAAATGTCCGTAAAAATTGACGGTATTTGCCGTGCTATTGGCCAGTTGATCTGGCAACTGGCTAATTGGGGAAGGGGGAACGGCCCATGTCAGGCCTCTTGCAGCACCTTTAGCGCGGCGGAGGCCAGAAAGCCGGAGCGGCTGCGTTGTTCGGGGTGGTGTCTCACATACTCGTCGATCCGGGTCAGCAGATGACGGGGCAGGGTGATATTGAGCTTCTCGGCTTTGCCCAGGTATTTGGAGACATCGATTTCGATCAAGGCCCAGATGCAGCCGTCGAATTCAGGGTTGGCGGAGTGAAATGTTACTTTTCGCGCAGCAGGAATTGGCGTTCCATCTTCAGCCAGCAACTCCAGATGCCCTTCGATCGCTTCCCGGGCCATTGCCATGGCGTTATCCAGATCATCGCCTGCCGAGAAGCATCCCGGGATGTCGGGCACTTCCACCCCCCAGGCATGGCTGTCATCTCCAGGACGAATCGCGATTGGATAGAGCATTGCTGTGTCCTCCTCGGACGGCCTGACGAAAAGCTTGGTCTCCTTGATCGGAGTCATTCAGAGCTGGGCTTGCTTCAGAATGCTGGCAACCGTTTTTGCCAGAAGATCCTTCTTGGGATGTGGAATGGTGACGAGTCCCGGTTTCTCCGGGTGCTTGAAGTGATGGTGGCTACCTCTGGTGCGCACGAGGAACCAACCGTCTGACTCAATCTTCGCTATCAGCTCCCGGCTATTCACCCTACCTCCTGGTGGTTAGTATACCTACCGACTTCATGCGATCAACACTATACCTACCCGCCCGATTACGAGTGCAGGGGAGGTGTATCAGGGTGCGATAGAGGAAATCGAAGCACGCCAAACGTAAACCGGCCCCTTGGAAAGGGTCGATGGAGGCATATTCAGGATGGGAGTTGAAGCGAGGGGGAATCTGGAGCGGGTGAAGGGAATCGAACCCTCGTTATCAGCTTGGGAAGCTGGAGTAATGCCATTATACGACACCCGCGCAGGCCGACTTTTTACCAGAACCGTGAAACGATTTGAAGCTTTATCCGTGAATCGTGCGTGCGGCCTGTAGCGACAGGGCGGTGATCTTCATTTTGCCCGGCAGGGCGATCGATACCACTGGCTGTGCTACAGGCGCCCGTTTCCCTCAGATGGCCAGTGCATGCTGGCCCTGTACAGGCTGGTAACGCAGACGTTGTTCGCGTTGCGTCGGCTTGAGGAAGTTCAGCAGCACATCGCGGGTGTCGCGGCAGGCCGATTTGTTTTCCATGTCGAGAAAGTGCCCGGCACTGCGGATCTCGCTGAAGTGCGAGTTGCGCACGTGACGGCCGAACTGCCGCGCATCGGTGGCGGTGGTGTATTCATCCCACTCACCGTTGACGAACAGCACCGGGATGTCGATGGCCCGGGCCGAACTCAGCGCCTTTTCCAGGTCGTGGTCCAGCACCTGGTGGATGTGGAAGTGCATCTGCGCGTATTCGTGGTTGTCCAGGCTGCTGACGTGCCGGTAGTTGAAGCGCTTGAACAACGGCGGCAGGTACTTGCCGATGGTGTCATTGACCAGATTGCCGACCTGATAGCGGTCGCAATCCTTGAGGAACCTCGACCCGCGCTGCAGGTAGTCGCGCATCGGCTCGTTGATCACCGGTGAGAACGAGCTGACCACGGCACGCTCGATGCGCCGTGGCTTGTGCGCCAGGGCCATGAGGGTGCAGGCGCCGCCCCATGAGAAGGACATGACCTGGTCGGCGGCGAAGTGGTCGATCAGTTCCAGCAGGATCTGCCCTTCGGTTTCCTTGGTCAGCAGTCTTTCGTTGCTGTTGTGCGGCTTGGACTTGCCGGCATACGGCTGGTCGTATAGCACAACGTTGAATTGCGGGAGCAAGTTGCGCACGGTCTGCGAAAAAGAAGCCGTGGTAGCCAGCGAGCCGTTGACCAGGATGATCGTTTTCTCGGCCTCTTGCGAACGGTGGAACTCCGTGTAAACCCGGTACTGCCCCTGTATATCCAGCACAGCGATTTCTGGCCTCATGTCATCGACTCCTGGCGCAAAAAAGGGTATCCGTCCAAGCAAGCTTGCACGTTCTTTATGACAGGTAGGCATACGCCTGGAAGTGAAGCGAGGGGCCCTTGTCGATCCGATACCGGCTTGGTCGACGGGTGTTGTTCTTGGTGGGCAATCTGCCGGTCTCCTGCGCATCGAGGCACGGGTAGCCAGCAAAAAGTTGTCTTGGACTACGACTGTGACCGGCAAGTCACATGAAGACCGACGATTCGATTCAAGCAGCCCATGGACGATGCCGCAAGTGCCGTTCGGGCAATTAATGAATTTTTCTGTCGGACGCGGGCGGTTCAGATTGCCAGGATTTCGTCCGCACGCAGCGGCCGGTAGTGCCCGGGGGCAAGCGCCGGGTCCAGTTCCAGCGGGCCCATGCGCTCGCGATGCAGGCGCACCACCTTGTTGTCGTAGTGGCCGAACATGCGTTTCACCTGGTGGTAGCGGCCCTCGATGATGCTCAGGCGTGCGCTGTGGCTGCTGAGCGGCTCCAGGTCGGCGGGCTGGGTGGTGAGGTCTTCGAAGGCGAAGTAGAACCCCTCGCGAAAGCGCGCGACGTAGTGCTCCTCGATCGGCTGCTCGGTCTCCACGTAATAGACCTTGGGCAGTTTGGTCTGCGGCTGGGTCAGGCGTCGCGACCATTGCCCGTCGTTGGTCAGCAGCATCAGGCCGGTGGTGTTGAAGTCCAGGCGCCCGGCAATGTGCAGGTCGTCCTTGTCTGGCTCGTCGAGCAGGTCCAGCACCGTCGGGTGAACCGGGTCCGTGGTGGCGCTGACGCAGCCGGCCGGTTTGTGCAGCATGAAGTAACGGGCCGGATGCCCGGCCTGCAACACTTGCTCGTCCACTTCGACGCGGCTGAACACCCGCACTTCATGCCGCGGATCATTCACCACCTGGCCATCGACCCGCACGCGGCGTTCCACCAGCAGCAGGCGCACTTGCTGGCGATTGAAGCAGGGCAGGTTGGTGAGGAAACGATCGAGGCGCATGGGTAAGGACGGGCCGTAAAAGGGCGCGCAGTTTAGCCGTTTGGTGAAACGTCGGCAGCTTTCAGTTGGGCATCGACCTGCGCACAGGACGGGCACAGGCAGGCGACGTTGCGCAGCTCGGCGGGCAGCGCCTCGATCAGCGCCGGATCGATCTGCACGCTGTAGCACCAGCAGGCCCGGTCCGCGGTGCGCGGATCGGCGAGGCTGCACTGATTAAGGGCGCCGCAGGCGGGGCAGCGGTCGGGATCAGCCATGGTCGGGCGCTGAAGGTTCGCAGCAGACGCGATTGCGCCCGCTCTGTTTGGCCCGGTATAGCGCCAGGTCGGCGCGGGCGATAAGGCTGTGCAGGGTGTCGTTGGCGTGGAGGCTGCTCAAGCCGATGCTGGTGGTCAGTTCGATGGCGGTTTCACCGAACATGAACGTCCGCTCTTCGGTGCGCTGGCGGATCTTCTCGGCCACGGCGAGCCCCTTCGTCGCATCGGTGTCCTTGAGCAGGACGACAAATTCCTCGCCGCCCCAGCGGCAGAGGATGTCGGCCTGGCGCAGGCTGCCTTCAAGCACCCGGGCGAACTGGCGCAGCACTTCGTCGCCGGCCAGGTGGCCATAGGTGTCGTTGAGTTCCTTGAAGTGGTCGAGGTCGATCAGCAAGGCGGTCAACGGCGCTGGCGTGCGCTCTGCCTCCAGCAGCGCCTGGGCCGCCAGCAGGTCGAAGGCGCGGCGGTTGTGCAGGTGGGTCAGGCTGTCGAGGGTCGCCAGTTCCTGGATACCGTCCTGATGCCGGCGGATCATGCCGTTGATCATCGCCAGGACAATCAGCGAGATGACCCCGCAGATCGCCAGGTTCAGGTACAGCGACTGCTTCGCGCTGTCGAGGCTGTCGCCGATGGGCTTGTCGACGAACAGGTACCAGTCCAGTTCGGGAATGAAGCGCACATTGAGGTAGTGGCTCTGGCCGTTGCGCTCGTAGTCGCGGCTGCCGGTGGTCGGCGTCGGCATGCGCGCCAGCAGCGGGCTCAGCGCTGGAATGCTGTCCAGCGAAATCCCGGCGCGGGCGCCTTCCGGGCCGCCGGACGAGCCGGTGAGGACAATCTTGCCGCGGGCATCGACGAAGTACACCGCCCGCTGGTAGCGCAACTGGTAGGCATCGATCAGCCTGACCACCGCATCGACCGTTAGCCCGACCCCGGCTGCGCCGATGAAATTGTGGTTGTAGTCGAACACCTTGTAGTTGATGAACACCGTCATGCGGTCCTGGTTGGCCATGTCCAGGTCGACGTTGATTTCGTAGGGCGCCGTCATCTGCTTGACCCGCGCGTACCAGCGGTCGCGCTCGGTGCTCGGGTCGATTTTCTTGAGGATACCCTTGGCCTGGTAGTAGGTGCCGCTCGCCTCGGACACGAAGAACGCGGTGTAGGCGCGCTGCTGGCGCTCGACCTCACTGAGGTAGCGGGTGACCTGCTCCGGGTTGGTTTCGCCAGCGAGAGTCCAGTCGCGCAGGAAGGTGTCCTGCGCCATCATCGAGGACACCACGATGGGCCGGATCAGGTCTTTCTGGATTTCCGAATAGACCGTGTCGGACGTCAGCGGCAGTTCAGTATTGACGATGTTGTCGCGGATCGAACTGCGCGAGGCGTAGTAGCTGACCAGCGAAGTCGAGATGAAGCCGCAGCCAAGTAACAGCAGTAATGCCAGCAGCAGGGACCGTTGCGAAAACAGGGCGGAACGAAGGGGCATGGGAATCCCGGGAGCAGCTACCAGTGCCTCCTATTCTAGAGGTGTAACAAAAAAATAACCGGAGGATTTTTGTCGGCTTCAACCTATTTCAAATTATTGCTGAAATCGCACGGCACGGACTTTTCGCGGTCTGACTCAATGTCGATGAACGTTTGCCGATCGACGCCGACCAGCGCCGCTGGGATGGGCAGTTCCGCGGTCCAGGAGGCCGCCATGTATCGCCAACTCTCTCTGCTTGCCGTATTGGGTTTGTTGCTCACCGCTTGTGCGCCTTATGGGGGCGGTGGCTACTATCGAACCGATGTCTATTCGGTCGATCGCTATGACTATCCGGGTTACTACCGGCCGGCTTATCCCTACAACCGCGGTTACTACGTAGTACCCCAGCAACCGCGTTACTACGCACCGGCGCCGCGCTACTACCAACCGGCGCCAGGCCCGTCCCACCGCCCGTATCCCGGCCCTGGTCGCTATGACGGTCATGGCCCTGGTCGTCCAGACGGCGGTTGGAACCGCGGGCCTGACCGCAATGATCACGGCTGGAACCGTGGTCCTGATCGCAACGACCATAACTGGAGCCGCGGACCAGGTCGTGACGACCGGGGTGGCGGTTGGCGTGGCAATCGCGGTGACGGCCGCGGCGATGGACGCAATGGCGACCGCAACGGCGACCGTGGCCGGGACCACTGATCGCTAAATCCGACACCCCCTGACGCCTGGCCTCACGCCAGATCCGCCAGGGGGTGTCGTCCTTCCCAGGCCTTGTTGAAATGCGCTTCGACCACCGCCTCCGGCACCTGGGCAATGTCCGGCCAGTGCCAGTGGGGCGTGTTGTCCTTGTCCAGCAAACGCGCCCGCACGCCCTCGCTGAATTCCGGGTGCCGGCAGCAATTCAGGCTCATGGCGTATTCCATCTGGAACACCTGCGCCAGTGACAGATAACGCGCCCGGCGGATCTGCTCCCAGACCAGATGCGCGGTCAATGGACAGCCCTTGAGCAACGTCCGCGCGGCATTGGCCAACACCACGTCGTCCTGCTGCGCCAGTTGACCGATGCCCTTCCAGGCGCAGGCCGGATCACTGACATCCAGCACCTTGTCGATCTTCTCCCGACGCGGCAGCCATTGCGCCGCGGGCAGCGCTTCGTGCGCCTCCTGCTCCAGCGCCTTGAGCAGGCTGTTGAGTTGCATCGCGGTCTGTTCCTGCCAGTTCAGTTGCAGCAGACCGTCGATCAGTTGCTCTTGTTGTTCGTCTTTCATGAAGCGGTCGGCCAGACCCAGGTCAATGGCGTCGCGGCCATTGATCGGCGCACCGGTCAGGCCAAGAAACAGGCCGAGACGGCCGGGCAGGCGGGCGAGAAACCAACTGGCGCCGACGTCCGGATAAAGCCCGATACTGATCTCCGGCATGGCCAGGCGGCTGGACGGGGTGACGATGCGTACCCCGGCGCCCTGCAGCAGCCCCATGCCACCACCGAGCACATGGCCGTGGCCCCAGCACAGCAGCGGTTTGGGATAGTGATGCAGCGAATGGTCGAGACGGTATTCGGCGGCGAAAAAGTGCGCGGCCAGCGGCGGCACTTCGCCGGGGTGGGCGCGACACGCCTCCACCAGGCTGCGCACGTCGCCGCCGGCGCAGAACGCCTTGGCGCCGTTGCCGCGCAGCAGCACGCAGACGATCGCCGGATCCTGGGCCCAGGCACGCAGGTGCAGGCTCAACTGCTCGATCATCGGCAGCGACAGGGCGTTGAGGCTCGACGGCGCATCGAGGGTGGCAATGCCGAGACGCGCGCCGTCGACACCGGTGAGTACTTCGAACTGCACAGCCATGGGCGACCTCACTCAAGTAGACCCGACAAGTATGGTCGCTGAGGCTGATCGTGCAGGTCGCCGGTCGGATCGATTGACAAGCGCGGACAGCTTTCCTAGTGTCCGCCCCATTGTTCAACGGATACCCCCATGACCGACGACGACCGTATCAAGCTCGAACCCAGTTGGAAGGAGGCCTTGCGCGCCGAATTCGAACAGCCCTACATGCACGAACTACGCGAATTCCTGCGTCAGGAAAAGGCCGCCGGCAAAGAGGTCTATCCGCCTGGCCCGCTGATTTTCAACGCCCTCAACTCCACGCCGCTGGACCAGGTGAAAGTGGTGATCCTCGGCCAGGACCCGTACCACGGCCCGGGCCAGGCCCACGGCCTGTGCTTCTCGGTGCAGCCGGGCGTGGCCACGCCGCCATCGCTGGTCAACATCTATAAAGAGCTGCATCGCGACCTGAACATCGAGATCCCCCGCCACGGCTACCTGCAATCCTGGGCCGACCAGGGTGTGCTGCTGCTCAACACCACCATGACCGTGGAGCGCGCCAACGCCGCGTCCCACGCCAACAAGGGCTGGCAGTTCTTCACTGACCGGATCATCCAGGTGGTCAGCGAGCGGCAGTCCAATGTGGTGTTCCTGCTGTGGGGCGCGCATGCGCAGAGCAAGAGCAAGCTGATCGATGGCAGCAAGCACCTGGTACAGAAATCCGTGCACCCGTCGCCGCTGTCCGCCTATCGCGGATTCCTCGGCTGCGGGCATTTCAGCCGTACCAACAAGTTCCTCGAAGAGCGTGGGCTGACGCCGATCGACTGGCAGGTTCCGCCGCTGTAATCAACTCAGGGCCCGCGCCTTGCAGGTGCGGGCCTAGGGTTCTGGCGGTGGCTCGCTGGCCGCCCAATGTCGGAACAAGGGTTCCGCCAAAAACAACACGAACAACAACCGCATCATCTGCAGCGCCGTCACCAGCGGTACCGACAGTTGCAGGGTTTCCGCGGTCAGGCTCATCTCGGCGATACCGCCGGGCATCATGCCCAGGGTCAGCGAACGCAGGTCGAGGTTGGTTGCAGCACTGAGCACCAGGGCTGCGATGGCGGCAATCAGCATGGTCAATACGGTGGCCGCCAGGGTGCGGGCGAGGAACGAAGGCGCGCGCCGGAAGAACGCGCGGTTGAAGTGACAGCCCAGACCGCTGCCGATCAGCCACTGGCCGATCTGGCTGGCGCCGTCCGGCAGACCCAGGTGCAGGTTCCAGCCGATACTGGCGACACCCGCCACCAGCAGTGGCCCGAACAGCCACGGATTGGGCTGCTTCAGGCGTTGCCAGGTCCACGCCACCAGCGCGCCGAGCGGGAACAGCAGCGCCAGCCAGGCCCAATTGACCGCACCGGCATGGGCGATCGGCACACCGTCTCCCAGCAGGTACTTGAACGCCGCTGGCACGCACAGCACCACCGCCAAAACCCGCAGACTTTGCCCGGCCGCCACGCGACTGAGGTTGGCGCCATTGCGCGCGCCAAGGTTTACCATCTCGCCCGAGCCGCCCGGCATGCTGGAGAAGAACGCGGTGGCGCGGTCCTCACCGGTGCGCCGCAGCAGCCAGACGCCGACCACACTGGAAAAACTGGTGATCAGCGCGCCGAAGAAGATCAGGCCGAAATGGCTGGCAACCTGTTCAGCGACATGCGGCGTGAAGTGCAGACCGATGCCGATCCCGACCACCCATTGCCCGCACTTGCGCCCGCCCGGGATCTCCGCCAATTGCCACGGCGTCAGGCAGCGCACCAGGATGATCGCCAGCAACGAACCGACCATGAACGGCAACGGCCAGCCGATGGCGCTGGCCGCGAACCCGCCGGCCAGGCCGACCAGCGGGGTTGCCCAACATTGTCTGAAAGACGACTCAGACATCGGCCAGGGCGCGACGCTGCAGTACCCGGCGACGCCAGATGCGGATCAGCGGCAGGGTCATCATCAGCACGGTCAGGGTCCACACCGCGACACTGATCGGGCTCGACCAGAGGATGTCCAGAGCGCCATTGGAGATCGACAGCGCGCGGCGCAGGTTCTGTTCCATCAGCCCGCCGAGGATGAAGCCAAGCAGGATCGGCGACAGCGGGAAGTCCAGCTTGCGCAAGATGTAACCCATGATGCCGATGCCGACCATCAGGAACAGGTCGAAGGTGGTGGCGTGCACGGCGTAGACGCCGATCGCGGTGATGATCGCGATCACCGGCACCAGCGCCCAGTTCGGCACGGCGAGGATGCGGGTGAAGATGCGGATCATCGGGATGTTCAGGATCACCAGCATGATGTTGGCGATGAACAGCGAGGCGATCAGGCCCCAGACGATGTCCGGTTGTTGTTCGAACAGCATCGGCCCGGGGGTGATGTTGTACAGGGTCAGTGCGCCGATCATCACGGCGGTGGTGCCCGAGCCGGGAACGCCGAGGGTCAGCATCGGCACCAGGGCGCCGCAGCAGGAGGCGCCGATGGCGGTTTCAGGGGCCGCGAGACCACGGGCGTCACCTTTGCCGAACTTGCCGCTGGCACCGGCGATGCGCTTTTCGGTCATGTAGGCCACGGCGCTGGCGAGGGTCGCACCGGCGCCGGGCAGCACGCCCATGATGAAGCCGAGCAGGCCGCAGCGGATATTCACCACGAACACCGAGGCCGCTTCCTTGAAGTTGAACAGCATGCGTCCGGTGGCTTTCACCGCTTCGTGGCCGTGGTGGGTCTTTTCCAGCAGCAGGAGGATTTCGCTGATGGAGAACAGGCCCAGCACCAACACCACGAACTGGATGCCGTCGGCCAGGTGCACGCTGTCACCGGTGAAGCGGTACACGCCGCTGTTGGCGTCGATGCCGACGCTGGACAGGAACAGGCCGATCAACGCGGCGATAAAGGTTTTCAGCGGTCGGTCGCCGGCCATCCCGCCGAGACAGACGATGGCGAACACCATCAGCACGAAGTACTCCGCCGGCCCGAAGGCGATCGCCCATTTCGCCAGCAGCGGGGCGAACAGCACCATGCCGCAGGTGGCGATGAAGGCACCGATGAACGAACTCCACGCCGACAGCGACAGCGCCACACCGGCCAGGCCCTGGCGGGCCATCGGGTAACCGTCGAGGGTGGTCATCACGGTGGAGGCTTCGCCCGGGATGTTGAGCAGGATCGAGCTGATCCGGCCGCCGTATTCGCAGCCCAGGTACACCGCCGCCAGCAGAATCAATGCCGATTCCGGCGGCAGGCCGAGGGCGAAGGCGATGGGGATCAACAGCGCCACGCCGTTGATCGGGCCGAGGCCCGGCAGCAGGCCGACCACGGTGCCGATCAGAGTGCCGCAGAGTGCGGTGACGAGGTTGTACGGGCTGAGGGCCACGCCGAAGCCCTGGCCCAGATAACTTAAGGTATCCATGTCAATTCTCCAGAACGTCGAGCAGGCCAAGCGGCAGTGGAACGTCCATCACCCGGTCGAACAGCACATACAGGGCGATGCTCATGAGGCCGACGATGATCACGCTGTGCAGCCAGCGACCACCGTAGAGACGGGCCATCGGCACGCCGATGAGGATGCTGCTGACGATGAAGCCGAGGGATTCGAAGGTGGCGGCAAAAACCACCAGCAGGCCGACGCAGAGGCCGATCTTGTTCAGGGTTTCGCGGTCCAGTTCCGGTTCGTCCTCACTGCGGACAATCGGTGTGGGGCGAAAGGCCAGGTAGAGCAGGGCCAGGCCCATCAGGCCAAGCATCAACAGCGGGTAGGCGCGGGGGCCGACCGGTTCGTAGGAAAATGCGGCCTGGTAGGGCCAGGCCATGACGGCCAGGGCGGCACACACCGCCAGCAGGATCAGGGCGAAGACACGTTGCAGGATCATCAAGAAATCCTCGGTGAGGGCAGGGGGCCGCGTTGCGGCCTTCGCGAGCAAGCTCGCTCCCACAGGGTTCGGTATTCAGGATTGGCTCGCCCCGGCGGGAGCGAGCCTGGCGGGTTGCCGCACGGTCGCGAAGGACTGCGCAGCAGCCCCGGGGAACTACTGAATCAGCCCGAATTCCCGAGCCAGCGCCTTGTAGTCGGCGACCTGTTTCTTGACGTAGGTGTCCAGCTCTTCACCGGTCATGGCGAACGGGAACAGCTCGCGCTGGTCACGCAGCTTGGCGAACTCTTCGGAGGCCAGCAGTGTGTCGAAGGACGCTTTCCACCAGGCGTAGTCTTCGTCGCTCACCTTCGGCCCGAGGTAGAACCCGCGCACCACCGGCCAGACGATGTCGTAGCCCTGTTCCTTCGCGGTAGGAATGTCCTTCATCTCCGGCTCGTCCAGGCGCTTGTCGGAGAACACTGCGAGCAGGCGCATGTCGCCGCTCTGGATATGCGGCATGGAGTCGGAGATGTCGGTACTGCCGACCTGAATATGGCCGCCGAGCAGCGCGGTAGCAATTTCGCCACCGCCTTCCAGGGCCACGTAGCGCAGGTCACGCGGGTTGATGCCGGCGGCCTTGGCGATCAGCGCGGTCTGCATCCAGTCCTGGCTGCCCACGGTGCCACCGGAACCAATGACCACTTTGCTCGGATCTTTCTTCAAGGCCGCGACCAGATCGTCGAGGGTCTTGTAGGGCGAATCGTTTTTCACTGCGATGGCACCGTAGCTGGTGCCCACCGCCGCCAGCCAGCGCACGGCGTTCTCGTCGAACCGGCCGAACTTGCCCTGGGCCAGGTTCAGCAACGAACCGCTGGACCAGGCCACCAGCGTCCCGGCGTCGCCCGGACGCTGGGCGACCACGGCGTTGTAGGCCACCGCGCCGACACCGCCGGGCATGTAGGTCACACGCATTGGCTTGCTGAGAATTTTCTCGTTGACCAGTGCGCTTTGCACCAACTTGCAGGTCAGGTCGAAGCCACCGCCCGGCGAGGCCGGGGCGATGCATTCAGGGCGTTTCGGTTCGGCAGCCAGCACCTGGCCGGCCAGCAACAGGCAACCGGTGGCGAGGGCGATTCGGCGTAGTGAAAAGGTCATCGTCAGTCTCCGTAGCTTTAATTGTTATAGGCGGATTACCACAGGGCCACGCTGTAGCTCACCAGCAGCCGCACCTCGTCCGCGTCGCGGGCGAAGTTGGAGCGGTAGGTGGCGTTGCGCAGGCGTACGGCGACGTTTTTCAGCGTCCCGCTCTGCACCACGTACTTGAGCTCGGTGTTGCGTTCCCATTCTTTGCCTTCGCTGCCGTTCGCCAGGCTGACGTTGTCCCCGTTGACGTAACGGGTCATGAAGCTCAGCCCTGGAATGCCGAGTTTGGCGAAGTCGTAGTCGTAACGCACTTGCCAGGAGCGCTCGTCGGCCCCGGCGAAGTCGTTGATCTGGACGAAGTTGACGAGGTACGGGTCGGAGCCATCCACGTAGGGGAAGGCGCTGTCGCCGGACATGCTCTGGTAGGCGGCGCTGAACTTGTGGCCGTTGAGGCCGTAGCTGAGCATGCCGTTGAGCGAGGTGTTGTCGATCTTGCCGCCGCGGGCCTGGCCCTGGTCATCGCTGATCGCCAGGCGCAGGTCGGCGCCGAAGGTGCCCGGACCGAACGGCTGGGTGGCGACCAGGCCGGCGAAGTGCTGGCGATACACATCGTCGAGCTGGGCGAAGTGATAGCTGCCGGTGATGCGGTCGGTGAATTTGTAGTCCAGGCCGGCGAGGTCGAAATGATTGCCGGCGACGGTGCCGAGGAAGCGACCGTTCTTGTTGTTCAGTGCGATGTCTTCCTTGTTGGTGTCATCGCGATCCTTGGCCTTCTCCAGGCGCCCGCCGGTGAAGGTCAGGTTCTTCAATTCTTTGGAGGTCAGCAATCCGCCTTCGAAGGTCTGCGGCAGGATCCGCCCGTCGTTGGGCTTGAGGGTTGGCAGTTCCGGGATCAGCGTGCCGATCTTCAGCTCGGTGGCGGAGATCTTCACCTTGCCGGTCAGGCCGAGCTTGGAGTATTCGTCGGCGGCGCGGCCGTCATCATGGGTCGGCAACAGGCCGGTGCCGGTGCGGTCGGGGCTGGAGTCGAGCTTGATGCCGAGCATGCCCAGCGCATCGACGCCAAAACCGACGGTGCCTTCGGTGTAGCCGGACTGGAGGTTGAGCATGAAACCCTGGGCCCATTCGTCGCGCTTGGATTGCTGCGCGCTGGTGCCGTCGCGAAAGTCGCGGTTGAAGTACATGTTGCGGGTTTCGAAGGTGGCGCTGCTGTCTTCGATGAAGGCGGCCTGGCTCAGCGGGGCGACGCTGCAAAGGGCAATGGCGCTGGCGAGGGAAGTCGGACGAGCGGAAGGACGACGAGTAGGCGCGAACGCCTGCGGCTGTGATGACAGCATCGTGGAGTAACCCCGTTTATTGTTCTTATCGGTTCGAACACTGCGGTTCGTTCTACGGCTCCCGGAAAGGGCCGTGAACGGATGCTAGGGGCTCAACCTTTCGCTAACCTTTCAATCGACTTTCATCCGCGCGGTGGCTTCACAGGCCATGCTTCCTCTGTAAACTCCGCGCCACTGAACGCGATGCGACCGGGAGAAATCGATGCGAGTGCTGCTCGTCGAAGACCATCTGCAACTGGCCGAAAGCGTGGCCCAGGCGCTGAAAAGCACCGGCCTGACCGTGGACGTGCTGCACGATGGCGTGGCCGCCGACCTGGCCCTGGCCAGCGAGGAATACGCGGTGGCGGTGCTCGATGTGGGCCTGCCGCGGATGGACGGTTTCGAAGTGCTGGCGCGCCTGCGTGCCCGTGGCAAGACCGTCCCGGTGCTGATGCTCACCGCGCGCAGTGACGTCAAGGACCGGGTCCACGGCCTCAACCTCGGCGCTGACGATTACCTGGCCAAGCCGTTCGAACTGACCGAGCTGGAAGCGCGGGTCAAGGCCCTGCTACGGCGCAGCGTGCTCGGCGGCGAGCGCCAGCAGCGCTGCGGTCCGCTGGTCTACGACCTTGATACCCGGCGCTTCACCCTCAGCGATGAACTGCTGACCCTGACCTCCCGCGAACAGGCAGTGCTGGAGGCGTTGATCGCCCGTCCTGGCCGGGTGATGAGCAAGGAGCAACTGGCCTCCCAGGTCTTCGGCCTGGACGAGGAAGCCAGCGCCGACGCCATCGAAATCTACGTCCATCGGCTGCGCAAGAAACTCGATGGCCACGCTGTCGCCATCGTCACCTTCCGTGGCCTCGGCTACCTCCTTGAGCACCGTGATGCGTAGCGCCGGCAGCCTGCGCGGCCGCCTGCTGTGGAACCTGGCACTGCTGCTGGTGGTGCTGATGATCGCTAGCGGCCTGAGTGCCTACTGGAACGGTCGCGAAGCTGCCGACACCGCCTACGACCGGACCCTGCTGGCCTCGGCGCGGACCATCGCCGCCGGGTTGTCGCAGCGCGATGGCACCCTCAGCGCCGATGTGCCCTACGTGGCGCTCGACACCTTTGCCTACGACAGCGCCGGACGCATCTACTACCAGGTCAACGACATCCACCAGAAGCTGATTTCCGGCTACGAAAACCTGCCGGCGCCGCCGCCCGGCACCCCACGCACCGACGATTACCCGGCGCTGGCGCGGTTCTACGATGCGCGCTACCTGGGCCAGGATGTGCGCGTGGTCAGCCTGCTCAAGGCGGTCAGCGAACCGAACATGAACGGCATGGCCGAGATTCGCGTGGCCGAGACCGAGGAAGCGCGGGTCCGCATGGCCCGCAGCCTGATGGCCGATACGTTGCTGCGCCTCGGCATGCTGGCGCTGGGGGCATTGCTGCTGGTGTGGTTTGCCGTCAGTGCGGCGCTGCGACCACTGGAACGGTTGCGCGGCGCCGTGGAAGAGCGCCAGCCGGACGACCTGCGGCCCTTGCCTTCGGTCGAGGTGCAGCACGAACTGGGGCCGCTGGTGCGGGCCTTGAACCACTTCACCGAACGCTTGCGCGAGCAGTTCGAGCGTCAGGCGCAATTCATCGCCGATGCCGCTCACGAGTTGCGCACGCCGTTGGCGGCGCTCAAGGCTCGAGTCGAGTTGGGGCTGCGCTCGAAAGAGCCGCAGGTCTGGCATGAAACCCTGCAGGCCACGGCGCAGAGCACTGACAAGCTGACCCACCTGGCCAATCAGTTGCTGTCCATGGCCCGGGTGGAAAACGGCGCCCGGGCGATTGCCGAGGGCGGCGCACAATTGCTCGATCTCAGTCAGTTGGCGCGGGAACTGGGCATGGCCATGGCGCCGCTGGCCCATGCCCGCGGGATCGCCCTGGCGCTGGAGGCCGAGGCGCCGGTGTGGGTGCGTGGCGAGCCGACGCTGCTCAACGAGTTGCTCAGTAATCTGGTAGACAACGCTTTGGCGCACACGCCCAAGGGCGGCAACGTGATCTTGCGGGTCACGGCACCGGGCGAGCTGGAAGTCGAGGATGACGGGCCGGGTATACCGGAGCAGGAGCGGGAGAAAGTCTTCGAACGCTTTTACCGGGGCAGTGCCCAGGGCACCGGGTTGGGTCTGGCGATTGTCGGTGAGATCTGCCGCGCGCACCTTGCCGCCATCAGCTTGCATGATGGCGAGAAGGGCGGGTTGAAGGTTCGGGTGAGTTTCAATCCGGCGGGGTGATGGTTTCAGGCCTCAATGTCAGCGGAACATCCGCTTCGCATCCATCAGCTCTTCCGACAGCACCGGACTGCTCGCCGACAACCGCAGATGCCTGAACGCCGGCAACGCCGCCAGCGGCCGTTCCCACTCGTTGCTATCGCACAGCACCCGGGCGATCTGGACGATGTCGATGTAGTCCACCTTGGCGGATTCCCGGTCCAGGTTCTGCACCTCTCCCGGTAACCCGGCAAGTTGCTCGGGGAACTCCCAGACGCTGAGGATCTTGTCGCCCAGCACCGGTTGGATCTGCTCGATCACATGGTTCAGGCAAACCGGGTCCGACAGCAGTTCGTTGTGCTCCTCGGCATAGGTCAGGATCGGCAGCACGCCGATCTGATGGACCAGCCCCGCGAGGGCGGCCTGATCGGGCTTCAGCTCGGTGAAGCGTTGGCACAGTTCATAGCTTATCCCCGCAACCTCAAGGCTTTTCGCCCAGATTTCCCGCATTTTTTGCTCGATCACTTCCGAGCGGGCATGGAAGATCTGCTCGATCACCAGGCCAATCGCGAGGTTGCAGCTGTAGTTGACCCCCAGTCGGGTGATCGCGGTCTGCAGGTCTGTGACTTCAGTAATAGCGCGCAGCAGCGGGCTGTTGACCACTTTGATCAGGCGAGCGGCGAGGGCGGCGTCGCTGCCGATCACCTTGCTCAGGGTGCTGACACTGATCTCGCTGTCTTCCGCCGCTTCGCGGATGCTCAAGGCAACCTCGGGCAGGGTCGGCAAGACCAGATCGTCATTGTCGATGGCGGCCAGTAACTGCGTTTGGACCATCTCGGCCAGCGTGTTCATCGTGATTCTCTCCCGCGTTCAGGGATGGCCCCGTCGGTATGCGCGGTGGGGCGTGGCGGGTTCAGCGCTGGATCTCGCGGTCGCGGTCCAGTTCGTAAGGTAACGGCAGCAGGCTCAGGCGTGGACCTTCGAGACTGCCCAGGTGCAAGTTGTCGTCTTCGACGGCGTCGGCCGTCAGCACCGCGAGCAGTTCGCCGCGGGCGGCAATCACCACTTCACCGACGGATGAACCGTGGGTCGGCGAGAAAATTTCGCTGCCGGGGGCCGGCATCTCGCCCTCGCTCAGGGCCAGCCGGTAAAGGCGGCGCTTGAGCTTGCCGAGGTATTGCATGCGGGCGACGATTTCCTGGCCGGTGTAGCAGCCTTTCTTGAAGCTGACGCCACCCACCGCCTGCAGGTTGATCATCTGTGGAATGAACAACTCGCGGGTCTGTTCCATGACCTGTCCGATACCGGCGCGGATTTGTCCGAGCAGCCAGTCGTCCAGCTCGCCTTCCGACAGATGGTCACTCAATTTCGCACGCACCGAGTCGGCCTGGGCGGCAGGCACCCACAGTTCGACACGGTGAGGAGAAACATTGATCGCGATCAGACCGTCATGGCGCACGGTGGCGCCAGCCTGATCCGGCACTTCCAGGCCCAGGGAGGCGAGGGCAGCTTCACCGTGGCTCAGGCCGAAACGGACCCAGGCAGCGCTTTCGTCGGTGAGCTTGGCCTTGGAGAACACGGCGTACTTCTTCAGGTCGGCCAGTTGCGGCTCCAGCAGCTCGCGGGTTATGGCCAGAAGGAAGCCATCGCCTTCGGGAAGGATGCGGAAGCTCGATTGCATCCGGCCTTTCTGCATGCAGCGCGAGCCGAGGCTGGAGGTGTTTTCGCTGAGATAACCGATATGGCAGGTCAGTTGACCTTGAAGGAACTTGCCAGCGTCCGAACCGCGTACAGCGAGGACGCCTTCATGGGAGAGGGTGCAGAAAAAAGCGGAGTCGGCCATGGTTCATCGCAGGTGAAATAAGACTGGGGGCCATCATAGAGTGCCATTGGCAAAATAGGTAGCGGACCTAGACCAATGCCGTGTGCCCTTGTGGGGTCCGGTCTGTATACTGGCCGCCTATTCGAGGAGGGCCCCATGGTCGAACAAACTGAACTCAATCGACTGTTCTGGCACAGCCGCCGCGGCATGCTGGAACTGGACGTACTGCTGGTACCTTTCACCCAGGAGGTTTACTCGACCCTGAGCGAGACGGATCGCGAGCTGTATGTTCGTCTGCTGAGCTGTGAAGACCAGGACATGTTCGGCTGGTTCATGGAACGCTCCGAGTCCGAAGACCCGGAACTGCAACGCATGGTTCGCATCATCCTGGACCGTGTCCAGCCCAAGTAACAGTTTCGAGTGCCGCTGGCAGGGCTCGAAGCTACTGCTGGCGGCTTATCTCGCCTGTCTCGCGCTGGCCATCACGGCGCTTGCGCTCCTGGCGATCCCGCCACTGCTTGCCCTCGCGGGCCTGGCCCTTAGCCTGGGGCATGCCTTCTGGGGCATTCCCCGCCAGATCCTCCTTTCCCACCCCGACGCCATCACCCGACTGCGCCGCGATGCCCATGGCTGGCAGCTATGGAGTGCCGTTCGTGGCTGGCACGCGGTGCAATTGCGCCGCGACAGCATGGCGCTGCCGGGGTTGGTGATCCTGCGTTTCCACAGGCCCGGGCAATTCTTCGCCCGCAGCCAGTGCATCGGCCATGACGCGCTGGAGCCGGTGCAGCACCGGCGCCTGCGCTTGCGGCTGAAGTTCAGTCGGAAAAGGTGGGCGGCTGCAGAATAGTGTCCTTGGCATCCGGCAGCAGGTTCGGATAGTCCAGGGTGTAATGCAGGCCGCGGGACTCCTTGCGCTGCATGGCTGACTTGATCATCAGCTCGGCAACCTGGGCCAGGTTGCGCAGCTCGATCAGGTCGCGGCTGACTTTGTAGTTGCTGTAGAACTCGTCGATTTCATCCAGCAGCAGGCGCACGCGGTGCTCGGCCCGTTGCAGGCGCTTGTTGGTGCGCACGATGCCGACGTAGTCCCACATGAACCGCCGCAACTCGTCCCAGTTGTGCGCGATGATCACGTCCTCGTCCGAGTCGGTCACCTGGCTGGCGTCCCAGCAGGGCAGGGCGTTGGGCATGCCGACCTGTTCCAGTTGCGCGACGATGTCGGCAGCCGCCGAACGACCATAGACGAAACACTCCAGCAGCGAGTTGCTGGCCATGCGGTTGGCGCCGTGCAGGCCGGTGAAACTGGTTTCGCCGATGGCGTAGAGGCCCGGCACATCGGTGCGACCGTCCTGGTCGATCATCACGCCGCCACAGGTGTAGTGGGCGGCCGGGACCACCGGGATCGCCTGGCGGGTAATGTCGATGCCGAAGGTCAGGCAGCGTTCGTAGACGGTCGGGAAGTGGCTTTTGACGAAATCGGCGGGCTTGTGGCTGATGTCCAGATAGACGCAGTCCACGCCCAGTCGCTTCATTTCATGGTCGATGGCGCGGGCGACGATATCCCGTGGCGCCAGTTCGGCGCGCGGGTCGAAGCGGTGCATGAAGCGTTCGCCGTTGGGCAGCTTGAGCAATCCGCCTTCGCCACGCAGGGCCTCGGTGATCAGGAAACTTTTGGCCTGCGGGTGATACAGGCAGGTCGGGTGGAACTGGTTGAATTCCAGGTTGGCCACCCGGCAACCGGCGCGCCAGGCCATGGCGATGCCGTCGCCACAGGCGCCGTCCGGGTTGCTGGTATAGAGGTAGACCTTGGCTGCGCCGCCGGTGGCCAGCACCGTGAAGCGAGCGCCGAAGGTGTCGACCTCGCCGGTCGCGCGATTGAGCACGTAGGCGCCGAGGCAGCGTTCGCCGTCCAGGCCGAGGCGGCGTTCGGTGATCAGGTCCACCGCTACGCGCTGCTCCAGCAGTTCGATATTCGGCCGCTGCCGGGCCTGGTCCAGCAAGGTTTTGAAGATTGCCGCCCCCGTGGCATCGGCGGCATGGATGATGCGCCGGTGGCTGTGACCGCCTTCGCGGGTCAGGTGGAACTCGAAACCACCGTCGTCGACGCTGGCATGTTCGTCGCGGGTGAAGGGCACGCCCTGGTCGATCAGCCACTGGATCGACTCGCGGCTGTGCTCGACGGTGAAGCGCACCGCGTCTTCGTGGCACAGGCCGCCGCCGGCATTGAGGGTGTCTTCGACGTGGGATTGCACGGTGTCGGTATCGTCCAGCACCGCGGCGACGCCGCCCTGCGCCCAAAAGGTCGAGCCGTTGGCGAGATCGCCCTTGCTCAGTACCGCGATGCGCAGATGGGAGGGCAGGTTCAGTGCCAGGCTCAGGCCCGCGGCACCGCTGCCGATCACGAGGACGTCATGTTGTAATTGTTGGCTCATGTCTGGATTTTCCGCGCGGGGCGACCACGAAGGACACTGGTATAAGGACGGTGGTATCGGCACAATGGTCAAGCGTTTATGGCATTGTGAAACTATCGTGAATCTGGGTGGGGTGCCTTTATAGCAGCCTCAATGCCCTGATTTCCATGTCACTGACGCGCTTCTGGCAGCCACGCGTGGAACTTTACTGGAAACGTACCTATCCATAGAGGGTTGCCTGTACGCCAGCAGCCGCAGCGGCAGGAGGCGACGGTCGTTTGATCGTTGCCCATGTATAGAAGACTGATTTATTGACGCAGCCGGCAGCGACCGCGCTGCGTTTTTCGTGCGAGCCGATCAAGGGCCGCCGGAAACTTGTCTGGAGGGGGAGAACTTTTGCAAAAAGCCCGAGTCTATGGTTGCAAGCCTGAACGATGGCCAATGCAGCACCCCTCCAGGTTCACCGAGGAGTGTTCATGCTAACCCAGGAAGAGGATCAGCAGCTTGTCGAGCGCGTGCAGCGCGGCGACAGGCGAGCGTTCGATCTGTTGGTGCTGAAGTATCAGCACAAGATTCTCGGGTTGATCGTGCGATTCGTGCACGACACCCATGAGGCGCAGGATGTAGCGCAGGAAGCGTTCATCAAGGCCTACCGTGCTCTTGGCAATTTTCGTGGTGACAGCGCTTTCTATACCTGGCTGTACCGCATTGCGATCAACACGGCGAAAAACTATCTGGTGTCCCGCGGTCGGCGGCCACCGGACAGCGATGTCAGTTCCGAGGATGCAGAGTTTTACGATGGCGATCATGGCCTCAAGGACCTCGAATCCCCAGAACGCGCGCTGTTGCGGGATGAGATCGAAGGCACCGTCCATCGAACCATCCAGCAACTGCCAGAAGATTTGCGTACGGCGTTAACTTTACGTGAATTCGATGGTCTGAGTTACGAGGACATTGCGAGCGTCATGCAGTGTCCGGTGGGTACCGTGCGCTCTCGTATTTTCCGCGCTCGGGAGGCCATAGACAAAGCCCTGCAGCCGTTGTTGCAGGAAACCTGAGACAGCGGCGACAGCCAAGAGAGGAACCGCCATGAGTCGTGAAGCTTTGCAGGAATCGCTGTCCGCGGTGATGGATAACGAAGCGGACGAACTGGAATTACGTCGGGTATTGAGTGCCATGGACGATTCCGACACCCGAGCCACCTGGTCGCGTTACCAGGTCGCCCGTGCAGCGATGCACAAGGAACTGCTGCTGCCGAAACTGGATATCGCCTCTGCGGTCTCCGCCGCGCTGGCCGATGAAGCTACGCCGGCCAAGGTTACTCGCGGCCCATGGCGTACTGTTGGTCGCCTGGCGGTAGCCGCTTCGGTGACACTGGCAGTGCTGGTCGGTGTACGCCTGTACAACCAGGACGAAATCACGGGTGCCCAACTGGCTGCCCAGCAACCGGTTCAACAAGGCCTGGTTGCACCACAGGTCCAGGGTCCGGCGGTTCTGGCAGGCTATAGTGAAAGTGCTGAACAGCCTACCGGGCCGATGGCCAATGGCGTGCTGCAAGGCCAAAGCGGCTGGCAAGACCAGCGTCTGCCAGGCTATATGCGCCAACACGCTCAGGAAGCAGCAGTGAAGGGTACTGAAAGCGCACTGCCTTACGCTCGTGCCGCCAGCCTGGATAATCGCTAGGAACACCAAGGAGGATCATGCGCGCGCTACCTCTCATACCGCTCTTGCTCAGCGGCTGTCTGACGCTGCCGGCCTTGGCCGCCAACTCGTCGACAGATGCCGCTGACTGGCTCAACCGTCTGGCCAAGGCCGAGCAGGAGCAAAGTTATCAGGGCACTTTCGTTTACGAGCGCAATGGTAGTTTCTCCACCCACGATATCTGGCATCGGGTCCAGGACGGTAAAGTCAGCGAGCGGCTGTTGCAGCTCGATGGTCCGGCCCAGGAAGTCGTGCGTGTCGATGGGCAGACCCAATGCGTGAGCGGGGCCCTGCTTCCGGGTGTGGGCAATGCGACGCAGTCGTCGGCGCGAGTCCTCGATCCTCTGAAACTGATGAACTGGTACGACTTGAGCGTCGCGGGTCAATCCCGCGTCGCCGGGCGCGATGTGGTGATTCTTACCCTGCGCCCGCGTGACCAGCATCGTTATGCATTCGAGTTGTACCTGGATCGTAAAACAGCGCTCCCGCTGAAGTCCCTGTTGATCAACGACAAGGAGCAACTGCTGGAGCGCTTCCAGTTCACCAGCCTGGAGACCAGGGTCCCCAGCGACGGTGAGCTCAAGTCCAGTGCCAATTGCCAGCAGGTTGTCCCGGCGTCAGGTCAGGTCAACGAGGCAGTGGTGGGCTGGCGTTCGGATTGGCTGCCGCCCGGTTTCGAGCTGGTCAACAGCAGTGTGCGCAAGGACCCGGACGGCAAGCACAGTATCAGCAGCATGATGTATGACGATGGTCTGGCGCGGTTTTCGGTGTTCCTCGAGACGATCGACAGTGGTGCCGGCTCTGACGCTCGCACCCAGTTGGGCCCGACTGCCGCTGTCTCGCGTCAACTGACCACGCCAAAGGGCGAAATGATGGTCACGGTCGTGGGAGAAATCCCGATTGGCACCGCTGAGCGTGTGGCGTTGTCGATGCGCCTGCAGGACGCTCAAGCCAGCCAGTGATAAACCCTGGAGTTGTTTTAGTACATGGATGACAAGGATGAAAAGCATGTCCCAGAGCCGCTGACATGATTGGTAAGCCTTCAAGTTTGCAAAAACATCCAGATTTTTCTATAGGTCAGCCCCTTCGGGGTCTGGCCTTTCCTGCTGTTGCAGCATCAAGAATGCCAATGTTTCTGGCCTGGTCGCAGCCCTTGGGTTTGTCACCAGGCCTTTTTCGTTGGCAGGTCCCTACTGCTTAACCACGCTCGTTGTGACGGGAGCCGTATGTCAATACCACGCTTGAAATCCTATCTATCGCTGTTTGCGGCCGTGCTGATGCTCGGCCAGATGGCTGCTGCCCAGGCTGAAGCCCTGCCGGACTTCACCACCCTGGTCGAGCAGGCTTCGCCGGCCGTCGTTAACATCAGTACCAAGCAGAAACTGCCGGATCGCCGCGTCGCTGCCGGTCAGATGCCGGATCTTGAAGGCCTGCCGCCGATGTTTCGTGAGTTCTTCGAGCGCAGCATTCCGCAGCAACCTCGCGGTGGTGATCGCCAGCGTGAAGCGCAGTCGCTGGGTTCGGGTTTCATCATTTCCGATGATGGCTACGTGCTGACCAACAACCACGTGGTCGCCGATGCCGACGAAATCATCGTCCGCCTGTCCGACCGCAGTGAGCTGCAAGCCAAGCTGGTCGGCACCGACCCGCGCACCGACGTGGCGCTGCTCAAGGTCGAAGGCAAGAACCTGCCGACCGTGAAGCTGGGCGACTCGTCCAAGCTGAAAGTGGGTGAGTGGGTACTGGCGATCGGCTCGCCGTTCGGTTTCGACCATTCGGTGACCAAAGGTATCGTCAGCGCCAAGGGCCGTACCCTGCCGAACGACACCTATGTGCCGTTCATCCAGACCGACGTGGCGATCAACCCGGGTAACTCCGGTGGCCCGCTGTTCAACATGAATGGCGAAGTCGTGGGTATCAACTCGCAGATCTTCACCCGTTCCGGCGGCTTCATGGGCCTGTCGTTCGCGATCCCGATCGATGTGGCAATCGACGTTTCCAATCAGTTGAAGAAAGACGGCAAGGTCAGCCGTGGCTGGCTGGGCGTGGTGATTCAGGAGGTCAACAAGGACCTGGCTGAGTCCTTCGGCCTGGACAAGCCGGCTGGTGCCCTGGTAGCCCAGGTGCTGGAAAACGGTCCGGCCGCCAAAGGTGGTCTGCAGGTGGGGGACGTGATCCTCAACCTGAACGGCCAGCCAATCATCATGTCCGCCGACCTGCCGCACCTGGTGGGTGGTCTGAAAGACGGTGCCAAGGCCAAGCTGGAAATTATCCGCAACGGCAAGCGCCAGAACCTCGACGTGACCATCGGCGCGCTGCCGGATGACGATCAGGAAGTCAGCGCCAGTGCTGGCGGCGGGCTCGAGCGCAACAGCAACCGCCTGGGCGTTACGGTCTCCGACCTGACCGCCGAGCAGAAAAAGTCCCTGGAACTCAATGGTGGCGTCGTCATCAAGGAAGTCCAGGACGGTCCGGCGGCCTTGATCGGCCTGCGTCCAGGTGACGTCATCAGCCACCTGAACAACCAGGCGATCGCTTCGGCCAAGGAGTTCACCGAAATCGCCAAGGAACTGCCGAAGAACCGTTCGGTGTCCATGCGCGTACTGCGTCAGGGTCGTGCCAGCTTCATCACCTTCAAGCTGGCTGAATAAGCCGGTCTGACCAGAAAGGGCAGCCTCGGGGCTGCCCTTTTTTGTGCCTGCCACTTGATGAAATCGGCAGCGTCGGGCGTTTGCCCGGCGAATGGAATCTCCCACAACCCATCGGCATCAGGTACAATTCCCGGCTATTTTTCGGCGGGCGTCCGGCCTGCAGCCTTTTTGAGTGTTGATCCGTGAGTGATTTGAGTCATATCCGCAATTTCTCCATCATCGCCCACATTGACCATGGCAAGTCGACGCTGGCCGACCGCTTCATCCAGATGTGCGGTGGCCTCAGTGCCCGCGAGATGGAAGCGCAGGTTCTCGACTCCATGGACCTCGAGCGCGAGCGCGGGATCACCATCAAGGCCCACAGCGTCACCCTGCATTACAAAGCCAATGACGGCGTTACCTACCAGCTGAACTTCATTGACACCCCCGGCCACGTTGACTTCACCTATGAAGTCAGCCGTTCGCTGGCGGCCTGTGAAGGTGCGCTGCTGGTGGTCGACGCGGGTCAAGGCGTGGAGGCCCAGTCGGTCGCCAACTGTTACACCGCCATCGAGCAGGGCCTGGAAGTCATGCCGGTCCTGAACAAGATGGACCTGCCCCAGGCTGACCCGGACCGCGTCAAGGACGAAATCGAGAAGATCATCGGCATCGATGCCACCGACGCCGTTGCCTGCTCGGCCAAGAGCGGCATGGGCGTCGATGAAGTACTGGAGCGTCTGGTACAGACCATTCCAGCACCGACCGGCGATATCGAAGCACCGCTTCAGGCGCTGATCATCGACTCCTGGTTCGACAACTACCTGGGCGTCGTCTCCCTGGTGCGCGTGCGTCATGGCCGCGTGAAGAAGGGCGACAAGATCCTGGTCAAGTCCACCGGCAAGATCCACCTGGTGGACAGCGTCGGTGTCTTCACCCCGAAACACACTGCCACCGCCGACCTCAAGGCAGGTGAAGTGGGCTTCATCATTGCCAGCATCAAGGACATTCACGGCGCGCCAGTGGGCGACACCCTGACCTTGAGCTCGACTCCTGATGTCGATGTGCTGCCAGGTTTCAAACGTATTCAGCCGCAGGTTTATGCCGGCTTGTTCCCGGTCAGTTCCGACGATTTCGAAGATTTTCGTGATGCGTTGCAGAAACTGACCCTGAACGACTCCTCGCTGCAGTACCTGCCGGAAAGCTCCGACGCCTTGGGCTTCGGCTTCCGTTGCGGCTTCCTCGGCATGCTGCACATGGAGATCATCCAGGAGCGCCTGGAGCGCGAATACAACCTGGACCTGATCACCACCGCGCCGAGCGTGATCTTCGAGGTCAAGCTCAAGACCGGCGAAACCATTCACGTCGACAACCCGTCCAAGCTGCCGGACGTGTCGTCGGTCGAGGATTTCCGCGAGCCGATCGTCGCCGCGACCATCCTCGTGCCCCAGGAGCACCTGGGCAACGTCATCACCCTGTGCATCGAGAAGCGTGGCGTTCAACGCGACATGCAGTTCCTCGGTTCGCAGGTACAGGTACGCTACGACCTGCCGATGAACGAAGTGGTACTGGACTTCTTTGATCGCCTGAAGTCCACCAGCCGCGGCTACGCTTCGCTGGACTACCATTTCGATCGCTACCAGTCGGCCAACCTGGTCAAGCTCGACGTGCTGATCAACGGCGACAAGGTCGACGCCCTGGCACTGATCGTGCACCGTGACAACGCGCACTACAAAGGTCGCGCGTTGACCGAGAAGATGAAGGAGCTGATCCCTCGGCAGATGTTCGACGTGGCAATCCAGGCCGCCATTGGCGGGCAGATTGTGGCGCGGACCACGGTCAAGGCACTCAGAAAGAACGTACTGGCCAAATGTTACGGTGGCGACGTGAGCCGTAAGCGCAAGCTGCTCGAGAAACAGAAGGCCGGTAAGAAACGCATGAAACAGGTCGGTAACGTGGAAATCCCACAGGAAGCCTTCCTCGCCGTGCTCAGGTTGGATAGTTAGGTCCTATGTCACTAAATTTCCCGCTGTTGCTCGTCATCGCTGTCGCTGTGTGTGGGCTGCTGGCCCTGATCGATCTGCTGTTCCTGGCACCTCGCCGGCGTGCGGCGATCGCCAACTATCAGGGCAGCGTCACCCAGCCCGAGATGGCGGTGGTCGAGCAGTTGAACAAGGAACCGTTGCTGGTCGAGTACGGCAAATCGTTCTTCCCGGTGCTGTTCATCGTGCTGGTGCTGCGCTCGTTCCTGGTTGAACCGTTCCAGATCCCGTCGGGCTCGATGAAGCCGACCCTGGAAGTGGGCGATTTCATCCTGGTGAACAAGTTCTCCTATGGCATCCGCCTGCCGGTGATCGACAAGAAGGTCATCGAGGTGGGCGATCCACAGCGTGGCGATGTGATGGTGTTCCGCTACCCAAGCGACCCGAACGTCAACTACATCAAGCGTGTGGTGGGTCTGCCGGGCGATCAGGTGCGCTACACCAGCGACAAGCGCCTGTACGTCAACGGCGAGCTTATCGCCGAGCAACTGGTTGGCGCCGAGCCGGGCACTTTGGGCAGCGCCGAGCTGTACAAGGAAAAACTCGGTGAGGCCGAGCACCTGATCCGCAAGGAGATGAGTCGCTACCGCATGCCGCCGGACCAGCAGTGGGTGGTGCCCGCCGGGCACTATTTCATGATGGGCGACAACCGCGACAACTCCAACGACAGCCGCTACTGGGATGATCCTTCGATTCCCAAGGAACTGCTGGGCATGGTCCCGGACCAGAACATCGTCGGCAAGGCCTTTGCCGTCTGGATGAGCTGGCCGGAACCGAAACTGAGCCACTTCCCGAGTCTGTCGCGGGTAGGGCTGATCAAGTAGCACCTTCACGGCGCTGTCCTTCGGGACGGCGCCGAGTGCTTTTCTGGCATAGGCTGTATCGAGGGACTGCGCAAGTGGTTCCCAGCCATCCAGGCCAGCAGGCATGAATCCACACCGTCTTTCAGGATCTGCATTTGAACAACGCTTTATTTTCGACGGCCGCCGGCCGGATTGAACCGTGCGGCACCGGCGCCCAGGCGTCGCCGCTGACCATCGACCACGAACTTCGCGTGGGTACACCGTGAGCGTTTCCTTGAGCCGCCTCGAGCATCAGCTCGGCTACACCTTCAAGAACCAGGAGCTGATGCTGCTGGCCCTGACACACCGCAGCTTCGCCGGTCGCAACAACGAGCGGCTGGAGTTCCTGGGTGATGCCATCCTCAACTTCGTCGCCGGCGAAGCCCTGTTCGAACGCTTCCCTCAGGCCCGCGAAGGCCAGTTGTCGCGTCTGCGTGCCCGCCTGGTGAAGGGCGAGACCCTGGCCGTGCTGGCCCGTGGCTTCGACCTTGGCGAGTACCTGCGCCTGGGCTCGGGTGAACTGAAAAGCGGCGGTTTCCGCCGCGAGTCGATTCTGGCCGATGCCCTTGAGGCACTGATCGGTGCGATCTACCTCGATTCCGACATGCAGATCGCCCGTGAGCGCGTCCTGGCATGGCTGGCCGGCGAGTTCGAGAGCCTGACCCTGGTCGACACCAACAAAGACCCGAAAACCCGTTTGCAGGAGTTCCTGCAGTCGCGGGCCTGCGACCTGCCGCGCTATGAAGTGGTGGATATCCAGGGCGAGCCGCATTGCCGGACGTTCTTCGTCGAGTGCGAAGTGACCCTGTTGACCGAAAAAAGCCGGGGGCAAGGTGTCAGCCGGCGTATCGCCGAGCAGGTTGCAGCCGCAGCGGCACTGATCGCCCTGGGCGTGGAGAATGGCAATGACTGATACGAACACTACCCGTTGCGGCTATGTCGCCATCGTCGGCCGCCCCAACGTGGGCAAGTCGACGTTGCTCAACCATATCCTCGGGCAAAAGCTGGCGATCACCTCGCGCAAGCCGCAGACCACCCGTCACAACATGCTCGGGATCAAGACCGAGGGTGATATCCAGGCGATCTACGTCGATACCCCCGGCATGCACAAGAGCAACGAAAAGGCGCTCAACCGCTACATGAACAAGACCGCTTCGGCGGCGTTGAAAGACGTCGACGTGGTGATCTTCGTGGTCGACCGTACCCGCTGGACCGACGAAGACCAGCTTGTTCTGGAGCGCGTGCAGTATGTGCAGGGCCCGGTGATCCTGGCGATCAACAAGACCGACCGGATCGAGGAAAAGGCCGACCTGATTCCGCACCTGCAATGGCTGCAGGAACAACTGCCGAATGCCGAAATCGTGCCGATTTCCGCCCAGCAGGGACACAACCTCGAATCGCTGGAAGGCCTGATCGCCAAGCACCTGCCGGAAAACGATCATTTCTTCCCGGAAGATCAGATCACCGACCGCAGCAGCCGCTTCCTGGCCGCCGAACTGGTCCGCGAAAAGATCATGCGCCAGCTCGGTGCCGAGCTGCCGTACCAGATCACCGTCGAGATCGAAGAGTTCAAGCAGCAGGGGGCTGTGCTGCACATCCATGCCCTGATCCTGGTCGAGCGTGATGGCCAGAAGAAAATCATCATTGGCGACAAGGGCGAGCGCATCAAGCGCATCGGTACCGAGGCGCGCAAGGATATGGAAGTGCTGTTCGACGCCAAGGTGATGCTCAACCTCTGGGTCAAGGTCAAAGGCGGCTGGTCCGACGATGAGCGCGCGCTGCGCTCGCTGGGCTACGGCGACCTGTAATCCCCCAAGGCCCGATACCGTCCGGTATCGGGCCGACTTTTCCCGAAGCCGATCATGGAACAACCAGAGGCCCGACCGGCCTACGTTCTGCACAACCGCGCCTACCGGGAAACCAGTGCGCTGGTGGACTTCCTCACTCCCGAAGGGCGCGTGCGCGCGGTGCTGCGCCGTGCCCGTGGCAAGGGCGGCAGCTTGGCGCGGCCATTTTTGCCACTGGAAGTCGAACTGCGCGGGCGTGGCGAGCTGAAGAACGTCGGACGGCTGGACAGCGTCGGTGTGGCCGCCTGGCTGCATGGAGATGCGTTGTTCAGCGGGCTCTACCTCAATGAACTGCTGATCCGCCTGTTGCCGGCGGAAGACCCTCATCCCGCCTTGTTCGAGCATTACGCCGCGACACTGCGGGCCCTCGGCGCGGGACGTCCGCTGGAACCGCTGCTGCGCTCGTTCGAATGGCGACTGCTGGATGAGCTGGGTTACGCCTTCGCCCTGGACCAGGACATCAACGGCGAGCCGCTTGCGCCGGACGGCTGGTATCGCCTGCAAGTGGATGCCGGGCTGGAGCGGGTCTACCTGCTGCAACCCGGCCTGTTCACCGGCGCTGACCTCGCCGCCATGGCCGAAGCCGACTGGGAGGCGCCGGGTGCTCTCGCCGCGGCGAAACGCCTGATGCGCCAGGCGCTGGCGGTTCATCTGGGCGGTCGTCCGCTGGTCAGCCGCGAACTGTTTCGCAAGCGCTGAGCTCGTCGTATGCTGTCGGGCTTAATTTCCAGGAGAGTTTCTTCGTGACCCACAGCAACCGCATCCTTCTCGGCGTCAACATCGACCACGTGGCGACCCTGCGCCAGGCCCGTGGCACCCGATACCCCGACCCGGTCAAGGCCGCGCTGGATGCCGAAGAGGCCGGTGCCGACGGGATCACCGTGCACCTGCGCGAAGACCGCCGGCACATCCAGGAGCGCGACGTGTTGCTGCTCAAGGACGTGCTGCAGACGCGCATGAACTTCGAAATGGGCGTTACCGAGGAAATGATGGTGTTCGCCGAACACATCCGCCCGGCGCACATCTGCCTGGTCCCGGAAACCCGTCAGGAACTGACCACCGAAGGCGGCCTCGACGTGGCCGGCCAGGAAGCGCGGATCAAGGCGGCGGTGGAGCGCTTGTCGCGGATCGGTGCGGAAGTCTCGCTGTTCATCGACGCCGATGAGCGCCAGATCGAAGCCTCGCGCCGTGTCGGCGCGCCAGCGATCGAGTTGCACACCGGTCGTTATGCCGATGCCCACACCCCTGCTGAAGAAGCCGATGAGCTGAAGCGCATTGCCGATGGCGTGGCCTTTGGTCGGGGCCAGGGCCTGATCGTCAATGCCGGGCATGGTCTGCATTACCACAACGTCGAGGCGGTCGCGGCGATCAAAGGGATCAACGAGCTGAACATTGGTCATGCGCTGGTGGCGCATGCGTTGTTCGTCGGGTTCAAGGGTGCTGTGGCGGAAATGAAGGCTTTGATTCTGGCGGCTAGCCGGGGTTGATCGCATTGGGGTCGCTTGGCGACCCTTCGCGAGCAAGCTCGCTCCTACTGAGCCATGGTGTTGCTTGGGGGGAGCGAGCTTGGCGGTCCGAGTAACCGTCGGGAAGGGCTGCAAAGCAGCCCCAAACCATTTACCCCGGAAACACCAGACTGAACCGCGTCGGCCCCTCCACCTTGCTGCTCACCTCGACCCGCCCACCATGCACTTGCATGATCGACCTGACGATCGCCAGCCCGAGTCCCGTCCCGCCATCCTGCCGCGAACGCCCGCAGCCCACTCGATAGAACCGCTCGAACAGATGGGGCAAATGCTCCGCTGCGATCCCCGGTCCGCCGTTCTGCACCCAGCAGTGCATTCCGTCATTCTTTGCTTCGATGCCGATTTCAATCTGTTGCCCCGCCGGGCCATGGCGAATGGCATTGCTCAGTAAATTCGACAGCGCCCGTTGCAGCATCAGGCGGTCGGCCTGCACCGTGCCCCAGCCGCGTACCTTCAGCTCGATATCCTTGCTTTCGGCACTCAGGTCGAACAGCTCGGCAACCCGCCGTGCTTCGTCGCCCAGCGCCACCGTCGTCAGTTGCACATGCGTCAGCGGTTGGTCGACCTGGGCGAGAAACAGCATGTCGGTGATGATCCGGCTCAGCCGGGTCAGTTCCTCGATGCTGTCTTCCAGTGCCACCCGGTAATCCTCGGTCGGGCGTTCGCGGCTCAAGGTCACCTGGGCCTTGCCCATCAGGTTGCTGATGGGCGTGCGCAACTCGTGGGCCAGGTCATCGGAGAACTGCGCCAGTTGTTGAACGCCGCTGTCCAGCCGGTCGAGCATGATGTTGATGCTGTGTGCCAGTTCGCGCAGTTCCCGGGGCAGTTTCTCTTCCGGCAGACGGTGGCTCAGGTCCTGCGCCGAGACTTGCGCGGCGATATGGCCGAAGCGGCGCAAGGGCGCCAGCCCACCCTGCACCAGTTTCCAGGCGCACACGCCGATCAGCAGCAGCAACAGCGGCAACGCCAACACGGTGGAGCGCAGGTAGGCCTGCAGCAGGTCGAGGTCGTCGCTGCGGTTGACCGTCAGCAGTACTTGCACCGCCGTGCCGTCCTGCAGGCGCATGGCGCGTGCGGCGGAGAGCAGCGGATTGTCCTGGCTATCACGCCACTGGGTGAAGGACAGCGCGGGACCGGCGACGACGGTGTCCGGCGGTGCCTCCAGCGGCGGGCCGAGGCTGAGCAGTTCCGGGTGGCGGCCATGGCGTGCGGCCACGCTCAGGCTCAGGTTGTCATGGCCCATCACCACATCCAGCAGGGGATGGGCGCGGGCGCGCAGGTCGGCGACCCTGAGGTCGACATTCAGGCTGTGCTCGATCTGATCCATCTTGCGGGTCAACTGCGCCCGTGCGCGGTTGTCCAGTTCGTGCTCCAGCGCCACCACTGCCAGCGCTGCCAGCAGCAGCACCAGCGCCGCGCCCATGACAATCACGCTAAGGCCCAGGCGCAGCGACAGCCGCGTCGTTCTCATTCGCGGGCTTCCAGCACGTAGCCGACGCCGCGCAGGGTGTGGATCAGTTTGTCCTCGAACGGATCGTCGATCTTCGCCCGCAGGCGCCGAATCGAGACTTCCACGACATTGGTGTCGCAATCGAAATTCATGTCCCAGACCAGCGAAATGATCTGCGTGCGCGACAGCACGTCACCGCTCTGGCGCATCAGCAGGTGCAGCAGGGAGAACTCCTTGGCGGTCAGGTCGATGCGTTGGCCGCCGCGCCAGGCGCGGTGGCGGCCGGGGTCCAGTTCCAGGTCGGCGACTTTCAGGGTGGCCGGTTGCAAAGAGTGCTCGCTGCGCCGCAGCAAGGTGCGGATACGCGCCAGCAACTCGGGAAATTCGAAGGGTTTGAGCAGGTAGTCGTCGGCGCCCAGGTCCAGGCCCTTGACCCGATCGGACAGTCGGCCATGGGCGGTGAGCATCATGATTCGCGTGGCGGAATGGGCGCGCAGGCGCTGCAGCACGCTCCAGCCATCCAGCTCGGGCAGGTTGACGTCGAGGATGATCAGGTCATAGGCCTGCTGCCGGGCCAGGTGCAGACCGTCCGGGCCGGTACGGGCGCAGTCGACCACGTAGCCGTTTTCGGAGAGACCCTGTTGCAGATAGTCGGCGGTGCGGACTTCGTCCTCGATGATGAGCAGGCGCATGAGGTTCTCGGCATGGCGGAAAGAGGGGGGCGATTCTCGACCCTGAAGTCACTTCAGGGTCAAGCGGCGCTCGGCATGGTAAGCCAGGCGGCGGTGGTCGAAGGCGGAAATGACAGATTTGTAATATTTCAGTCACCTTGACGATAAAGCCCCCTCCCTAGAGTGGCTCGCTCCGAAAAGTCAGCCGCCCTGCCGGCCTGCGACAGGGCGCAGGGGAGTACAGCCATGCGTTGCACAATCACCACCGGACGTGTCGGCCGCGGTCCGCGAAAAGCGCGGGCCTGGCCGCTGTCATTGAGCCTGGCGCTGTGGGTGCTGGCCCCGGCCAGCCTGGCCTCGACCCTAACGCTGGATGACGCCTTGCGCAGCGCCCGCGAACTCAACCCGGAACTGGCGGCCGCGCGCTGGGGCACCGACATCGCTGCGGGCGAGCGCATCCAGGCCGGTGTGCTGCCCAACCCGGAGTTGAGCTGGGAAGTCGAAGACACCCGTCGCCGCAGCCAGACCACCACCGTCACCCTCAGCCAACAGATCGAGCTGGGCGGCAAGCGCGGCGCGCGGATCGCCCTGTCCGAGCGCGACCAGGCTGTCGCCGCGCTGGAGCTGGAGCGCCGGCAAAACGCCCTGCACGCTGACGTCACCGCGGCCTTTCATGACGCCGCCCGGGCCCAGGAGCGACTGGAGCTGGCCGGGCAGTCGCTGCGCCTGACCGAACGTGGGTTGCAAGTGGTGCAAGGCCGGGTTCGGGCCGGGACGGCATCGCCCATCGAGGCGACCCGGGCCCAGGTGCAGGTGTCGCAGATGCGCCTGGAGCAGCAGCGGGCGGAGCAGGCCGTCGCGGTTGCCCATCAGCAACTGACGGCTGTCATCGGTATCGCCCAGGCCGGTTTTGACCGGGTCGAGCCGGTGACGAGCGGCCTGTCGCCGGTGCCGGCGTCCGAGCCGCTGCTCGATCGCCTCCCACAGACCGCCGATGTGCGCCTCGCCAGCCTGCAGATCGACCAGAGCGAAGCGGCCCTGGGCGTGGCCCGCAGCCAACGGATTCCCGACCTGACCCTGAGTGTCGGCAGCCAATACGACCGTACTGAGCGCGAGCGGGTCAACGTGCTCGGGGTGTCGGTCCCGCTGCCGTTGTTCGACCGCAACCAGGGCAATGTGCTGGCCGCCGCGCGCCGCGCCGACCAGGCGCGCGACCTGCGCAACGGCACGGAACTGCGGGTGCGTAGCGAAGTGGTCCAGGCCCTGGCCCAATGGCGAACCGCCGGGCACGAAGTGCGCTCGTTCGAGACCTCGATCCTGCCGGCCGCGCAACAGGCGGTAGACGTCGCCACCCGTGGTTTCGAGCGCGGCAAGTTCGGCTTCCTCGATGTGCTCGACGCCCAGCGCACCCTGGTCGAAGCGCGCACCCAATACCTCGCGGCGCAGGCGTCGGGTACCGACGCCCAGGCCCGCATCCAGCGGATCTTCGGTGACCTGACCGGCACCCCGCTCTGATTCCCCCACGTTTCGAATCTGACTGCGCGCGGCCGGCCCCGGCCGGTCGCGCCTTTGCCGAGGAATTTGCATGAACAGGAAAACCATCACGCTGCTGTCCGTGACGCTGGTGCTCGGGCTCGGCCTGGGCACCGTGCTCGGGCAACGGATCGCCGCTCCGCATGCCGAGCAACCGGCCCGCGCCGCAGGGCACGATGAAAATGGCGAAGAAGGCCATGGTGACGAGAAGCATGAAGAAAAGGGCCACGGCGACGAGGCTGAAGCCGGCCATGGGCACGGCGAAGAAGGCGCCGAAGGCGAGGGCGAGGAAGGTCATGTACGGCTGAGCGACGAGCAGATTGCCGTGGCCGGAATCGAACTGGCCACGGTGCAGGCGCGGACCCTGAGCCGCAGCCTGCACTTGCCGGGCGAGGTCCGTTTCGACGAAGACCGCACCGCCCATCTGGTGCCGCGCGCGGCTGGCGTTGTCGAGTCGGTGGCGGTCAGCCTCGGTCAGCAGGTCAAGGCCGGCGAGCTGTTGGCGGTGATCGCCAGCCCGCAGGTGTCCGAGCAGCGCAGTGAACTGGCGGCCAGCCAGCGTCGGCTGGAGATGGCGCGCAGCACCCTGGGGCGGGAAAAGGACCTGTGGGAGGAAGGCATCTCCGCTGAGCAGGATTACCTGCAAGCCCGGCAGGCCTTGCAGGAAGCCGAGATCGCCGCGGCCAATGCCCGGCAGAAAATCAGCGCCCTCAGCGGCAGCGTGGTGCTGGCCGGCGGCAATCGCTACGAACTGCGCGCGCCATTCGCCGGACAGGTAGTGGAAAAGCATCTGGTGCCCGGCGAAGTGGTCAGCGAAAACAGTGCCGCCTTCACCCTGTCGGACCTGTCGAAAGTCTGGGCGACCTTCGGCGTGGCCCCGCGTGACCTGGCCTCGGTGCGGGTCGGCATGCCGGTCACGGTGGTGGCGAGCGACCTCGGCGAGCAGGTCAGCGGCACCATCAGCCATGTCGGCAGCCTGCTGGGCGAGCAGACGCGCACCGCCACGGTCCGGGTGACCCTGGACAACCCGCGTGGCGCCTGGCGTCCGGGGTTGTTCGTGGCGGTGCAGGTGCCGACCGAGCGCCTGGCCGATGCCCTCGCCGTCCCCGAGCAAGCGGTGCAGACCGTCGAGGATAAAACCGTGGTGTTCGTCCGCAACGCCGAAGGCTTCGTCGCCCAGCCGGTGCAGCCGGGTGTGGCCGCCGAGGGCTTTGTCCAGGTGAGCGGCCTGCAGGCCGGCCAGCAAGTGGCCGCGCAGGGCAGCTTCATTCTCAAGTCGGAACTGGGCAAGGCCAGCGCCGAGCACTCTCACTGAGCCGCCACGGGTAATCGTCATGTTCGAACGCATCATTCAATTCGCCATCGAGCAGCGCCTGATCGTGCTGCTCGGTGTGCTGCTGATGGCCGGGCTGGGATTGGCCAGCTACCAGAAACTGCCCATTGACGCGGTACCTGACATCACCAACGTCCAGGTGCAGATCAACACCGCGGCGGACGGTTTCTCGCCGCTGGAGACCGAGCAGCGCATCACTTTCGCCATCGAAACCGCCATGGCCGGTTTGCCCGGCCTGGAACAGACCCGCTCGCTGTCGCGCTCGGGGTTGTCCCAGGTGACGGTGATCTTCGAGGACGGCACCGACCTGTTCTTCGCCCGGCAACTGGTCAATGAGCGCCTGCAACTGGCTCGCGAGCAATTGCCCGAAGGCGTCGAGACGGCCATGGGGCCGATTTCCACCGGCCTGGGGGAGATTTTCCTGTGGACGGTGGAGGCCGAGGAGGGCGCGCGCAAGGCGGATGGCAGCCTCTACACACCAACCGACCTGCGCGAGATCCAGGACTGGATCATCAAGCCGCAACTGCGCAACGTGCGTGGCGTGGCCGAGATCAACAGCATCGGCGGCTTCGCCAAGGAGTTTCAGATTGCTCCCGACCTCAAGCGCCTGGCCGCCTACAAGCTGACGCTCAATGACCTGCTCACCGCGCTGGAGCGCAATAACGCCAACGTCGGAGCCGGCTACATCGAGCGCCAGGGCGAGCAGTTGCTGATTCGCGCGCCGGGGCAACTGGCAGGCATCGAGGACATCGCCAACATTGTCCTGGCCAATATCGACGGCACGCCGATCCGCGTGCGCTCGGTGGCCGAGGTCGGCATTGGCCGCGAACTGCGCAGCGGCGCGGCCACCGAGAACGGCCGTGAAGTGGTGCTCGGTACGGTGTTCATGCTGATCGGCGAAAACAGCCGCAGCGTGTCGCAAGCGGTGGCGCAGAAGCTCGAGCAGATCAACAAGACACTCCCGGCCGGGGTCAAGGCGGTGACGGTGTACGACCGCACCGACCTGGTGGACAAAGCCATCGCCACGGTGAAGAAGAACCTGGTGGAAGGCGCGATCCTGGTCATCGCGGTGTTGTTCCTGTTCCTTGGCAATATCCGCGCGGCGCTGATCACCGCGATGGTGATCCCGCTGTCGATGCTGTTCACCTTCACCGGGATGTTCAGCAACAAGGTCAGCGCCAACCTGATGAGCCTGGGCGCGCTGGACTTCGGCATCATCGTCGACGGCGCGGTGGTGATCGTCGAGAACGCCATTCGCCGCCTGGCCCACGCCCAGCAGCATCATGGCCGCCTGCTGACCCGTGCCGAGCGCCTGCGGGAGGTCTTCGCCGCGTCCCGCGAAGCGCGCCGGCCGCTGATCTACGGGCAACTGATCATCATGGTGGTGTACCTGCCGATCTTTGCCCTGAGTGGTGTCGAGGGCAAGATGTTCCACCCCATGGCCTTTACCGTGGTCATCGCCTTGCTTGGCGCCATGCTGCTGTCGGTAACCTTCGTGCCGGCGGCCCTGGCGCTGTTTGTCACCGGCAAGGTCAAGGAAGAAGAAAACGCCCTGATGCGCGGCGCCAAGCGTGGCTACGCGCCGCTGCTGCGCTGGGTGATGGACCATCGCCCGCTGGCGTTCAGCCTGGCCGCGGTGATGGTGTTGTTGTCCGGCGTGCTGGCCGGGCGCATGGGCAGCGAGTTCGTGCCGAGCCTGAGCGAAGGTGACTTCGCCTTGCAGGCCCTGCGTGTGCCGGGCACCAGCCTGAGCCAGTCGGTGCAGATGCAGCAGCAACTGGAGCGCAGCGTGCTGGAACAGGTGCCGGAAGTGCAGCGGGTATTTGCCCGCACCGGCACCGCCGAGATCGCCGCCGACCCGATGCCGCCGAACATTTCCGACAGCTACGTGATGCTCAAGCCGAAGGCGCAGTGGCCGGATCCCGGCAAGTCCCGTGAACAATTGATCGCCGATATCCAGCGCGCGGCGGCACGGGTGCCTGGCAGCAACTACGAGCTGTCGCAGCCGATTCAGTTACGGTTCAACGAGCTGATTTCCGGGGTGCGCAGTGATGTGGCGGTGAAGCTGTTCGGCGACGACATGAGCGTGCTCAACCGTACCGCCGCCCAGATCGCCAGCACCCTGCAAGGTGTGCCGGGTGCTTCTGAAGTGAAGGTCGAGCAGACCAGCGGCCTGCCGGTGCTGACCATCGATGTCGATCGCGACAAGGCTGCCCGCTACGGGCTGAACGTTGGTGATGTGCAGGACAGCATCGCGGTGGCGGTGGGCGGGCGAAAGGCCGGCATTCTCTATGAAGGCGACCGCCGCTTCGATCTGGTGGTGCGCCTGCCGGACGAGTTGCGTACCGATATTCAGGGCATTTCGCGGATGTTGATTCCGGTGCCGGCCAGCGGCGGCAATGCGCAGATCGGCTTCATCAGCCTGGCCGACGTGGCGCGAGTGGAACTGGTGCAGGGCCCCAACCAGATCAGCCGCGAGGACGGCAAGCGTCTGGTGGTGGTCAGCGCCAACGTGCGTGGCCGGGATATCGGCTCGTTCGTCGCCGACGCGCAGGAACGGATTGATGCTCAGGTGCAGATTCCTGCGGGCTACTGGGCCAACTGGGGCGGTCAGTTCGAGCAGTTGCAGTCGGCGGCGCAGCGCTTGCAGGTGGTGGTGCCGGTGGCGCTGCTGCTGGTCTTCGCCCTGTTGTTCATGATGTTCAACAACCTCAAGGACGGTCTGCTGGTGTTCACCGGCATTCCCTTCGCCCTGACGGGCGGGGTGGTGGCGCTGTGGTTGCGGGACATTCCGCTGTCGATTTCCGCAGGCGTCGGTTTTATCGCCCTGTCGGGTGTGGCGGTGCTCAACGGGCTGGTGATGATCGCCTTCATCCGCAGCCTGCGCGAGCAGGGCATGCCGTTGCGCCAGGCAATCGATGAAGGTGCGCTGACTCGCCTGCGGCCGGTGTTGATGACGGCGCTGGTGGCGTCGCTGGGCTTTATCCCGATGGCCCTGGCTACCGGCACCGGCGCCGAGGTGCAGCGACCATTGGCGACGGTGGTGATCGGCGGGATTCTCTCGTCCACGGCGCTGACCTTGCTGGTGCTGCCGGCGCTGTATTACCGCGCCCATCGCAAGGATGAAGCGCTGGAAGACGCCGCATTGGAGGAGGCCCGAGCCTGATCTATGACGCCCGCCGACGCGCCTTGCAGCACTGTAATGTGCGGCTCACCTTGTCGTTAGGCGGGCGTCCTTATGATCGCGGTGAATTCATTCACGAGGTCAGATCCATGAACTTCAGCAAATACGCACTGATCGCCGCGCTCACCCTGGGCAGCACCAGCGTCATGGCCGAAGGCGGCGCCGAGCGGGCCCGGTTGTTCGTCCAGCAATTCAAGGAAAGCCAGCAGCAGCTTTGGGGCGACAAGGGCGTCAAGTCGCAAAAGGCTGAACAGGTTGCCAAGAGCGATCAGCGCACGCCGCAAGGCAACAGCAAGTAACAGCCATTCACCGCTCCACAACTCCTTTGCGAGGTGAATGTTTTGGGCGCCCCTTGGGGTGCCCTTTTTTTGGTTCTTCACGGAATCGCGGGGACGATGGGCTTTGGTCCTGGTCCTGGTCCTGGTTTTGGCTTTGGCTTTGGGAAC